>JAICIH010000145.1 GCA_025924475.1 Bryobacteraceae bacterium | reverse complement strand
TGTTCCGCGGTCCACTTTGTCGAATCCGGCTCCTGTTTGTACAGCGCCTGCTCGTACTCGTCATAACGCCGGTTATTGCGCTTCAAAACCCAAATCGCACGCGCCGCGTCGATCACGAATTGGACGTGGAGCGCCGTCTCGGGCCGGTACTGCTCGTGCAACCCTTCCAATAATTCATCCAACTCGGCCGAATTTTCATCCGGCAGCAGCAGCTGACTAGACGTGCAGGCGTGCTTGCGGGCATTCCATCTGGACTCCGACATCTCTCGATTGTTCTCGCTCGAGTGTCCCCGCATGACCCGTGCGCCCCACCGGCCAAATCACTTCCAATCTATTGAAAACAAACCTAAATAATTTTGAGGACAAATCTGTGACCGGCATTCGTGTTCATTCGTGGCCATTCGGTTTTCCTTGGGCACCGCACCCACGTTCCATCTCAGGCTCGTTTCACCGGTCGCTGCTAATATTTGCCTTTTAGTATCTGCAACTTAGCCGGAATCAGTCCGTTCTCCCGCACACCTGGCGCCGCAAACTACACGCGTGAGCATCACCTTGTCCCTAAAAGGGTATTCGCAATCCGCCGATGGGAGTGATAGTCCGTGAAGTCTCTCCGCAAGCTCTCCCTGGTCTGCGTTCTTCTTGTCCTCACGGCCGCTGCCGCCTGGACCCAGTCGTTTCGCGTGCAAGATTTTGGCCAAGTGCAAGCCAATGGCGCCACGCCGGGCACTGTCGCACTCGGCTTCTCCTATACCGGCCTTTCCGCCGCGCCTACGTTTTCTCTTGTCTATGGAACCGATTTCTCTCTCGGCTCCCCTGCCTGCACGGTGGCGTCAGTGACAACCTGCTCTCTTCCGGTCAGCTTCCTGCCTCATTTTCCCGGCCTGCGCCAGGATGCGCTTCGCGTCAAAAATCAATCGGGAACTCTCCTCGAAACCGTCTTCTTGCATGGCCTGGGTCTCGCTGCCCAAATCTCCCTCGGTCCTGGAGTCATCTCCACGTTTGCGGGCAGCGGAGCTTGGGGGTACGTCAATTCCTCTTCTCCCACCGCTGCCGCCTTTCGCAATCCAGCCGGCCTTGCCGTCGATGCTTCCGGCAATCTATACATCGCCGATACCATCAACCAGGCGATTCGCCGCGTCTCTGCCGCCAACGGGGCTGTCACGACGATCGCCGGCATCGGCAATGCCAGCGGCAATTCCGGCGACGGCGGCCCAGCCACAGCCGCAAAATTGAACAATCCAACCGGCGTGGCGCTCGACGCCGCCGGCAACTTATATATTGCCGACCAGGGCAACAATGTCATCCGCAAAGTAACCGCTTTGACCGGCATCATCACCACCGTCGCCGGTGGCGGGTCCGGCGGGTCCGGAACCGACGGGTTCGGCGATGGCGGCCTTGCCACCAACGCTGTGCTTAACGGCCCCGGTGATGTCGCCGTTGATGCGAATGGAAATCTCTATATCGCGGACTCGTTCCATCACCTGATACGCGTTGTAAATGCCGCCACCGGAATCATCACGGTGGTCGCCGGAGGCGGCGCTTCCGCCGGTTTCGACGGCGGCCCCGCCACAAGCGCTCAACTCAACAATCCTTCGAGCGTGGCTCTCGATGCCGCCGGCAATCTCTACATCGCCGATACCGGAAACTGTCTCATTCGCCGTGTAGACATGACCACCGGAACGATTTCGGCGGTGGCCGGCAATTGGGGCTACGGTTACAGCGGCGATGGCGGCTCTGCAGTAGACGCATCGCTCGCCTCACCTGCCGGCGTCCGCGTCGATGCGGCCGGCGATATCTATATCGCCGATTTCGGCAACAGCGTCATTCGCCAGGTCCAGGCTGCCTCTGGAAAAATCGTGACCATTGCCGGCAGCGGCGCGACTGACTATTCGGGCGATGGCGGCGATCCCACTTTGGCGGCGCTCAAGAACCCGGATGCCATCGCTCTCGATTCCGCCGGCAGCCTCTATATCTCGGACTATTCAAACAATGTCATCCGCAAAGTCTCCTTCCCCGCGCCGCTGTCCTTTCCCGATGAGAATGTGGGCGCGTTGAGCGCCGCTCAGGTCATTACTGCATTCAATATCGGCAATCGGAACCTCACCCTCAACGCGCTGTCGTTGACTGCGGACTTCGCGCTGCAGGCCTCGGGCGATATCGATTGCGCCGCGCCTTCTTCGGTATCCCCCGGTGCGAGTTGTTCGATAGCCATCGGCTTTTCCCCCACTGCCGCCGGCAGCCGCGCCGGCACCCTCCAACTCACGACCAACTCTCTCTCCGCCGCAAGCTCTTCTCAAACTGTCAACCTGAGCGGCACCGGAACCGGTTCATTGGCCACTGCCCCGAAAGCCTCGCTCAGTACAACCACTCTGAACTTTGGCAGTCAAGGGACCTGGACCACCAGTGGCGCTCAAAGTGTTACGCTCTCGAATCCCGGCGGCAGCGATACAAACATCTCGAGCATCTGGCTGGCAGGCTCCGATTCCTCGGATTTCCACATCATCGCGATGACGTGCGGATCTGTTTTGACCGCCGGCGCAAACTGCACTGTTTCTGTCACGTTCTCTCCTACCGCATCCGGAGCTCGCACGGCGACGTTAAGTTTTGCCGATTCCGTTGCGGGATCTCCGCAGATCGTCACCCTGAACGGCGCAGGTGTCGGCGGATCGGTCTCGCTAAGCCCATCGACTCTTGTCTTCTCTCAGCAGCTAGGTGTGCCGAGCGCCGCCCAGACGGTGACCTTCTCGAACATCGGAGCCTACCCGGTGAGCATCGGAAGCATTCTGTTGTCGGGAGCCAATGTAAGTGATTTCAGCCTCTCGACCACTTGCGGTTCTTCTCTTGCCGCCGGCGCGCACTGCACGGCTTCCGCCACGTTTACTCCTTTGGCCGCGGGCGTCCGCACCGCTTCACTCGTTTTCACCGATGACGCGGCGGGCTCCTCGCAAACCGTGACTCTTTCCGGCGCCGGTGTGGATGTGCCCGTTTCGGCAGGGCTGCGCTTTATTCCCGTCGCTCCTTGCCGCGTGGCCGATACTCGCTGGAACCCGGGACCTTTGGGCAGTCCTATGTTCAGCAAGGATGGCGTGCGCGATTTTGTGATTCCCGATAGCTCGTGCGGCATTCCCGCCACCGCGAAGGCTTATTCGCTCAACGTAACGGTCGTTCCCGCCGGCCTGATCGGATATTTGGAAATCTGGCCCACCGGTCAGCCTCAACCCGTCGCCTCGCTGCTCAATTCCGATGGCCGGGTCAAAGCAAACGCCGCCATCGTTCCCGCCGGAACGAACGGCGCCGTCAGCGTCTATTCATCCGATCCCACGCAGGTAATCCTCGATATCAACGGCTACTTTGTCCCCGCCAACGATCCTGCCGGGTTGGCCTTCTACCCGCTCACGCCTTGCCGCGTCGCCGATACCCGCGACGGCAATTTCGCGCCGGCCCTTTCGAAGGACGAAATCCGCATCTTCAAGGTCGCCACCAAATGCGGTGTGCCGGCGTCGGCCGCCGCGTATTCCATGAACGTCACCGTCGTGCCGCGCGGTGTCATCGGATTCCTGTCCGCGTTTCCGGCGGGCCAAAATTTACCGAATTCCTCGACGCTAAACAGTAATGGAGCCGTCCTCGCCAATGCCGCCATCGTTCCTACCGGAGCCAACGGTAGCATTGCCGTCTATTCGAGCGATCCTACCGACGTCGTTCTCGATATTGATGGCTACTTCGCGCCGCCGGCCACCGGCGGCCTGTCGCTCTTTAATCTCACTCCCTGCCGCGTCTACGACTCGCGTTTCGCTGGTCCTCCTCCTCACACACCGGTCAGCGGAACACTCGCGATTGGTGTTGCATCCTCGCCTTGCGCCGTACCGTTGGGCGCCCAAGCCTATGTTCTGAACACTACCGTGGTTCCTGCCAGCGATCTAGGTGCGCTGACTCTTTACCCGAACGGCGCGCCGACCCCGCTTGCTTCCACATTGAACGCCGACGACCTCGCCGTCACCTCAAATATGGCTATCATCCCCACCACTAACGGACTCGTGAATGCCTGGGCATCCAGTTCCACGCATCTGATTCTGGACGTCTATGGCTACTTCGCCCCTTAAATCGCCTGAGCAGAGGGATTTCGTTTCGTAAAAAACGCCGTTTCTTCGCCTTTTACACCGGCAGAATCTCTTCACGAACCGTATCGAACGGAATTCTCCGTTTGCGTTCGTAAGAAATATTACCCAAATGCGAGGCTTGAGCCGAGCGATGTCCGATCAAAACATCGCCATTCGGCTTCGCTCGCGATTTCAAACAGTCCAGAAAATTGTTCACATGATCCTGCGTCAGCGAATCGCGCACACCTTCGATCACTTCCGCCTTCACCACGTCGCTTGGTTGCTTGGCTCCCACCGGGTAAAATTCGTACCGCGACCGGTCGATCCACAGCCGCCCTTCGGTGCCGCACATCTCAATCGCTGCGCCCTTGATTCCTGGCGCCAGCGTCGCTTCGAAGGTCGCGGTAAACGGCTTCGGCTCGGCGTATTCCAAAAGCACATTGATGGTATCCGGCGCAGTCCGGCCGTCGCGATAGTAGTAAACGCCGCCCGCCGCCGAAGCCGCGCTCGGAATTTCGCGTCCGGTAAACATGTGCACTACATCGATCCAATGTGTGAACAGGTCAGTCACCTGACCGCCGCCGTAGTCGAGGTAGGCTCGCCAGTTGTAAAACTGCTGCGGATCGTAGTCGCGCCAGTTCAGCGGCCCTACAAATCCGGCCCAGTCCAGATCGCGCGGCTGCGTTTGCAGCTCCGGCGGCGCTTTTCTCAGATGCCACGAGTTTCCGTACCACCACGTGCGCGCCAGCGTGATCGCTCCCAACTTCCCCGTATCGAAATATTTCTCCTTCGCTTCGCGGTAATGCTTGGCCGACCGCTGCTGCATTCCCACCTGGCAGATTCGATTGTTCTCGCGCGCCGCTTTCACGATCTGCGGCCCTTCTTCGATCGTCCGGGTCAGCGGCTTTTCGCAATACACATCCTTACCGGCATTCAACGCCGCGATGGCAATCCGCGAATGCCAATGGTCCGGCGTGGCGATCAGTACCGCATCGAGCGGCTTCGTTTCGAGCAGCTTCCGGTGATCGCTGAAACCCGCCGCTCCCGCCGCCTTCTGCCGCGTCGATTCCACCGCCTGCCCGTAAACGTCACAAATCGCGACTACTTGGACCTCCGCCTTATTCTGGAACAGGCTCATGACATGGTTGCCGCGATTGCCCGCTCCGATCAAGCCGAGGTGAACCCGCTCGTTCGCACCCAGCACCCGCGCATAGGAGGCGGCGGTCATGGCCAGTGCGCCCGTGGAAGTCTTGCGTAAAAAGTCCCTGCGGCTGTTCGATTCCATGTGCGAATTATATGTCCTTGGGGCTACTACTGAACCGATGCCGCGAATTCTTGCCCTTCTGCTTTTGCCTGTCCTGGCTGGAATGCTGAGCTTACCGGCCGTGGCCGCCGCGCCGCCCAAATCTACCCCGGCGGCGAATCACGCTGTAAACGACGCGCAGCTCGAAGCCACCATTCACGCCAAACTGGCCAAATCGAAAATCGGCAAGGATGGTTTTCGCTTCCATGTGCAGCATGGCGTGGTGACTTGGGAGGGAACCACCTCCGTCCCACAGCATAAAGGCGCGGCCACCCGTATGGCCCGGACCTCCGGGGCCGTTCAAGTTGTTAATAATATTAAAGTCACTGGAAAATCCAGCGGTCCGCTGCGCAAGGCTTACGTGCAACCCTAGCTTCCGAGTGGCCGTCTACCGCATGTTAAGGTTGTAGGAGTTTTGCCGGATACCGGCCCCCCATATTAATGACACGTAGTTTCCTCTTGTTTGCCCTCCTGAACGCCGCTGCTGTCTCCTGGGCGCAAACGGCCCCGCCGGCTCCGCCGACGCCTGGCGTTGCAGCAACGCCGCAGCCGAAAGCCCGCGGACCCGAAGCCGTCGCTGCGCTGGATCCGAACCGTGTGGTCGCGACGATCGATGGCAAGCAGATCACTGCCCAACAGGCCGCCGACATGCTGAAGCCGTACACCCCGGAGCAGCGTAAGCAATTGGAAGCGGATCTGCCCAAATTCGTGCAGCAGACCTACATGCGTGGCCAGCTTGCCGAGGCCGCGAAAAAGCTGAACCTCGATCAGCAATCGCCATTACGCGAGCAGATCGAGATCGCCCACGACACGATGCTGGCCCAAGCGTACTTGGCGCATTTGTCGCAGAACGGCGCCGCCCCGTCCACGGCCGAGGTTGACAGCTACTTCAATGCGCATCCCGGCGATTTCGATACCGTCCATTTAAGTGGTATCTTCGTTCAGTTCAGCCCGCCCGGCACTCCCGCCGGAGCCGCCAATAGCCGTACGGAAGCGCAGGCCCGCGAGAAAGTCGACGATCTCGAAAAGAAATTGAAAGCGGGAACCGACTTTGCCGCGCTCGCACGCACCGATTCCGATAACCAGAGTTCCGCCGCCAAAGGGGGCGATTTGGGACCGTTCACCATGGATAATGCGAATATTCCGGCCAACATCAAATCCGCGATCGTCAAGCTGGAGCCGGGACAATTTTCCGATCCCATTCAGATCCCGAACGGTTTTCTGATCGTTAAATTGACGAGCCGCAACAAAGCCACGCTCGAACAATCGCGTGCCGAGGTCACCAAGCACATGCAGCAGGAAAAGAATCAGGCTGCCCTGAAGCAGGAGATCGACAAATATAAAATTCAGGTGCAGGATTCCGATTTCTTTGACACCGCAAATGCCTCGGGCCCAAAAATCCCTTCGCTCCAACGGCCGGCTCCAAGCGTCTCCGCGCCGCCCGCTTCCACTCCTCCGCCTCCGGGTCGGCCCAAGTCTTAGCGCAGCGGCGCACCGGCACATCCTGGCCGCTGCCGCCGGCCTTCCGATTCTCGTCGGGCGGCCGATCTCGATCGCAGCGCTACCGCACCTCACCGCCCATCGCGGCAAGCTGCTCTCCGGCTCGCGGCATTTAGGAACCCCGGTGCACGCGGCCACGTTCATCCGGCGGCGGAAAATCATTCTCGAGACTCAGCTCACCCGCAAGCCGGGCCTGCTGCGGCTCATTACCGTACACGAGATTTTTCATTTCGTTTGGGCGCGCCTGGGAAATCCCGCGCGCCGCTCTTACGCCGCACTTCTCAAAGCCGAAGCGGCGGCTCGCGCCCGTGGGGAATTGGGCGAATCTTCTTCCGCGAAGAAAACTCACGCCTGCACCCCGGATTATGTATGTGAAAGCTTCTGCGACACCGCCGCGTGGCTCTATGCGGGCGTACGCCACTCACCCGATTTCACGCTGGCCGCCCGTTGGCGTAACTTCCGCCGTTCCTGGTTCGAACATACCTTCGGAGCTAAAATGAAATAAGGATGCAGGTTTCCGCGAAATCTCTTTTACTCGTAACTGCAGCAGTCGCGGCTCTGCTCTGGTCCTGCTCCGGCAATGAACCGTTCAGCGCCGAAGCACAGTCCATTAAAAACCGTAAACCCGCGGCAGACTTTACTTTACGCGATGCCAACGGCACAGCGGTCAAGTTGTCCGATTATCGTGGCAAGGTTGTCCTGCTCAACTTTTGGGCTACCTGGTGCGGCCCTTGTACTCTCGAAATTCCGTGGTTCATCGAATTCGAGCAGCAATATAAAACGAAGGGGTTCGCCGTAATCGGCGTTTCGATGGACGAAGAGGGCTGGAACGCGATCAAGCCCTATATGGCCGCTCACAAGATGAACTATCGCGTCCTGCTGGGGGATGATTCGGTTAGCCAGCTCTACGGCGGCGTGGAATCGCTGCCCACTACGTTTCTCATCGATCGACAAGGAAAAGTGGCGTTTCCACCGCACATCGGTTTAGCCGGTAAAAATGAATACCTCAAAGAAATTCAGAGCCTTCTTGGCGAGCAGCAGCAGCACACTACTTCTGTCGTTAGCGCTCCTTTGCCTCTCGCCGCTCTGCGCTTCGGCCCAGCAAAATAAGATCATCGCTACACCTCCCGATCCGCTCATCCTCAAACACGGCGCGAGCGCCGATCAGGCTTTGCGGGTTACGGTGGTGCCCGGCTTTCACGTCAACGGCGACAAACCAAAAGATGAATTTCTAATTCCATTGAAGCTGACCTGGACCGGGCCTCTTGAAACGAAATCCATCACTTATCCGAAAACCGAAGAAATCAAGGTCGGCAATCAAATGCTGGTGGTGCTCACCGGCACGTTCATGATTCACACGAATTTCAGCGCTCCCGCAAGCCTCGCGCCGGGTTCTACAACGATGACCGGTAAGCTGCGCTATCAGGCCTGCAACAACGAAATGTGCTTCCGGCCGTCCTCGGTGGAAGTGAAGTTGCCCGTCGTCGTTGAATAGGCTGCTGATCCGTCCGGGCGCCATTGGCGATTGCATTCTTTGCTTTCCCGCTCTGCGCCATCTGGCGGCCGGCGGGGCGGAAATCTGGGCGCCATCCGCGGTTCTGCCGCTCATTCAATTCGCCCGGCGAACTCGCTCCATTGCATCGACCGGTATCGATCTGGCCGGCATCGGAGACTACAGCCTGCCGGATTTTAGTGGCTTCGATGAGATCGTGAGCTGGTACGGCTCGAACCGGCCCGAATTTCGTGCGGCGCTCCAAGCGACCGGCATTCCTTGCACGTTCCATCCGGCGCTGCCCGATCCGGCGGGCTCTATCCACGCCGTCGATTTCTTCGCGCAGCAGGTGGGAGCGCCTTCAGGAGCAATCCCGCGGATCGATCCCGGTCCGGTCGAGCGCCGCGTGAGCATCGTCATCCATCCGTTTTCCGGCAGCAAGAACAAGAACTGGCCGCTCGCATCATTTGAAGAAGTCGCACGGCGGCTGCCGCTTCCGGTCGAATGGACGGCCGGTCCGGAAGAAACGCTTCCCCGTGCCACTCGCTTCGAAAATTTATTCGATCTGGCGCGCTGGCTGGCCGGCGCACAACTTTACATCGGCAACGATTCCGGAATCACGCACCTGGCCGCGGCGATTGGCGTACCAGTGATCGCGTTATTCACTACTACGTCGCCCGAAGTGTGGGCGCCGCGCGGCGGCAATGTCACGGTGTTGCGCGACGCGTCCGTAGACGCGGTTATTGCGGCCGTTTCCAGCGCACGACAGGCTGGCGCGCTGCCCTGACCTCATCCACGCGCGGCGTTCGCGTCATGTGCGGAGCCGTTTTCACCAGTTCCGGATTCTGGTCCACTTCCTGAGCGATCGAAATCATCGCATCAGCGAATAAATCCAGCTCCTGCTTGCTCTCGGTTTCGGTCGGCTCAATCATGAGCGCTCCGCGCACAATCAATGGGAAGCTGACAGTGTATGGATGAAAGCCGTAATCGATCAGGCGCTTGGCAATGTCGCCTGTGCGGACGCCTTTCTTGGCCTGCCGGTCGTCGCTGAACACGCACTCATGCATGCTAGGCGCTTTGTAGGCGATTTCGTAGTAGGGCTCAAGCAGAGCACGCAGATAATTCGCATTTAGCAAAGCATCGAGTGTCGCCTGCCGCAAACCGTTTCCACCGTGTGCCATCACATAGGCGAGCGCGCGGACCAGCACACCGAAATTTCCATAAAACGCGCGCACTCTCCCGATCGAGTCCGGCAAATCGTAGTTCCAGGCCCATTTATCGCCCGCGCGCTTCAGCCGAGGCCCAGGAAGAAACGGCTTCAGCACTTCGGCCACAGCTACTGCGCCCGCACCCGGACCGCCACCGCCATGCGGCGTCGAAAATGTTTTGTGCAGATTGAGGTGCATCACATCGACGCCAAAGTTGCCGGGCCGCGCCACACCAACCAGCGCATTCATGTTCGCGCCGTCCATATAAACCAGCGCGCCTTTGTCATGCAATAGCCCACAGATTTTCCGAATGTTTTCTTCGAAGACGCCGACGGTATTCGGATTGGTGATCATCAGCCCGGCCACATCTTCGGTAACAGCGCGCTCGAGCGCTTCCAGATCCACCATGCCGCGGCTGTTCGACTTGATGTTCTCGACCGAGTAACCGACCATGGTTGCGGTGGCCGGATTCGTGCCGTGCGCGGAATCAGGTACCAGAATCTTTTTGCGCGCATTGCCGCGCTTTTCAAGCAGCGCGCGCATCATAAGGATGCCCGTGAATTCGCCGTGCGCGCCGGCCGCGGGCTGAAGCGTTACCGCGGCCATGCCAGTAATCTCTTCGAGCGCGCGCTCGAGCGCCGCGATCACTTCCATGCAGCCTTGCGCCAGCGCTTCCGGCTGATAGGGATGCGCCCACGCGAGGCCCTCCGTGCGCGCGACGAGCTCGTTCACACGCGGATTGTACTTCATGGTGCAGGAGCCGAGCGGGTACAAACCCAGATCGATCGCGTAATTCCAAGTCGAAAGCCGCGTGAAATGCCGCAGCGCTTCAAACTCGCTGACTTCGGGAAAGTCTTCGATTTCCGCGCGAACGTTCTCTTTGCCCAGCACCGAGGCGGCATCCACTGGCGGCACGTCCAATGGCGGCAATTGATAACCCCATTTGCCCGGCGAACTCTGTTCAAACAGCAGCGGCTCGTTCTGAACGATGTGCTTGGAAACTTTTTTGATCATGCCCGGAAACCCGCCGCCACCGTATCCATATCCTGTCGCCGGCTCATTTCCGTGGCACACAGCAGCATGGAATCTTTCAACTCCGCGTAGAAACGCCCCAGCGGCAGCCCGCCAACGATCTTCTTCTCGATCAATTCGTTGTTGATTTGTTCAGGTGTGCGGCCGTTCGCCCGGACTACAAATTCGTTGAAGAACGGCGCATCGAAGACCAGCGGCAGCTTCCCAGCCAGATAATGCGCTTTCGCCAGGTTCTGCTCGGCCAGCTCACGCAGTCCCTGTTTTCCGTAAACTGTCATGAAGACCGTCGCCATCAATGCCAGCAATGCCTGATTCGTGCAGATGTTCGACGTCGCTTTCTCGCGGCGAATATGCTGCTCGCGCGTCGCCAGGGTCAGGCAATAGGCGCGTTTGCCCTCGGCGTCCACTGTTTCGCCCACCAACCGGCCGGGTATCTGCCGGATGTATTTCTCATGCGTGGCAATAATTCCTGCGTACGGACCGCCATAGCTTGGCGAAATCGCAAAGCTCTGCAACTCACCAACCACGATATCCGCTTCGCGCGGCGGCTCGATCAAGCCGAGCGCCACTGCTTCGGTAAACACCACCACCAGCAGCGCGCCCTTGCTCTGAACGAGCGCGGCGATCTCTTTCACCTGTTCGAGCAATCCAAAAAAGTTGGGCGTCTGAATGATCACGGCCGCTACTTCGTTTGTAAGCTTCTTCTTCAGATCGTCCAAATCGAGACGCCCGTTTTTCGCGTAGGCGATCTCGTCCACTGGAATGCCCTGGTGCCTGGTATAAGTGGCGAGCACTTCACGGTATTCCGGATGTACCGTGCGGGCGATCAGCACTCGATCCCGCCGTGTCACTCGCACCGCCATCATGGCCGCTTCCGGCACAGCCGACGAGCCGTCATACATCGACGCATTAGCCACGTCCATGCCGGTCAACTGACAGACCATCGTTTGGAATTCAAATATACTCGTCAGCGTACCTTGCGAAATTTCGGCCTGGTAGGGCGTATAGGAAGTGAGAAACTCGCCGCGCGAAACCACTGTATCCACCAGGACTGGCCGGTAGTGGTTGTAAACGCCCGCGCCTAAGAAACTCGCGTAACCATTTGCGTTATGCGCAGCGGCCGCTTTGAAATAATCGACGATTTCGAATTCGCTTTTGCCGTCATCGATCTGGAGCTTTCCGTTGAAGCGGACATCCGCAGGCAGATAGGAAACCAGATCCTCTAGTGATTTCGCGCCGATCTTAGCGAGCATGTCCCGCCGTTCGGAATCCGATTTAGGTAAGTAACGCAAGCGACTTACTCGGCACCTACGTACTTTTCATAATCGGCGGCGGACAAGAGATCCTTCGCCTCACTCGCATTCGCGAGCTTTACTTTGATCAGCCAGGCCGCCCCGTGTGGATCTTCGTTCAGCTTTTCCGGCGCTTTAGAAAGCGCTTCGTTGATTTCCGTCACTTCGCCTGAAACCGGCGCATAAATATCAGAGACGGCCTTCACCGATTCCACCGAGCCGAACGTCTGGCCCTTAGTGATGGTGGTCCCGACCTTCGGTAGATCGACGAAAACGATATCACCCAATTCGTGTTGTGCATGGTCTGTGATGCCAATGGTTCCGCCGGCTCCATCAACCAGCACCCATTCGTGTTCTTTTGTGTATTGATAATTCGCTGGATAGCTCATGCCTTTGCTCTTTTATAGAACGGCGTGGGAACAGTAATTGCGGCCACCGGATTGTTGCGAATCATAATTTGGATCGCCATGCCCGGAACGGCCTTATCTATAGGCAAGTAGCACAGGCCGATATTTTTGTTGAGGGTCGGCGACGGTCCTCCGCTTGTGACCCAGCCGGCCGGCTCGCCGGCGATCCAAACCTCATAGCCATCGCGCCCGATTCCACGCTCCTGCATTTCGAAGCCGACAAGCTTGCGCTGCGGCGGCTTCTCGAGCGCCGCACGCCCGACAAAATCGCCTTTGTTCCTCTTTACGATCCATTCCAGGTCCGCTTCCAACGGATTGGTCGAAGCAGTCAGTTCGTGGCCGTACAGGGCCATTTTGGCTTCGAGCCGCAAGGTGTTCCGTGCGCCGAGTCCGCACTGCCTGATGCCCAATTCTTCGCCCGCACCTAGAATTTCCTGCCACAGGCGCGGCGCTTCGGCTGGAGAAATATAAATCTCGAAACCGTCCTCGCCTGTATAGCCTGTGCGCGCAATCCGCGCCGGGGTTCCGGAGACCTCTCCGTCCGTGAACCAATAATATTTGATGGCCGAGAGATCGGTTTGGGTTAGCTTTTGCAGCGCGGTCAACGCTTTCGGACCTTGAATGGCAAGCTGCGCATACCGCTCGCTCGCAAAATCCACTTCCGCATCGAACTGGTTCGCAGCGCAAATGTGCTCGAAATCTTTTTCCTGGTTCGAAGCATTTACGCAGAGGAAAAACTCGTCATCGGCAACTTTATGAACCAGGATGTCGTCAACGAATCCGCCATGCTCATAAAGCAGCGCCGAGTAGTGCGCCTGGCCGGCTTTCAATTTCGCGGCATGGTTGGTGGAAACGTAATCGACCAGTTTTTCAGCGTCCTGCCCACGGATTTCGATTTCGCCCATATGGCTGACATCGAATAGTCCCAGTGCCGTCCGCACTGCCGCATGTTCCTCGAGAATGCTCGAGTACTGAACAGGCATGTTCCAGCCGCCGAAATCGACCATTTTGGCCTTGCATCCCGTATGCACATCGAACAGCGGTGTCCTCTTTAGTTCGGCGGCAGGCGTCATTCGTG
>JAICIH010000144.1 GCA_025924475.1 Bryobacteraceae bacterium | reverse complement strand
TTCTTCGTTTCCGTGATCGCCAGACGGCAGAACTCCGTGCCCGTGCAAGTGATCGCGCCGCGCCGGAATGCCGAGGCCGCTACCGGCAAACCTGCCTCGGTAAGCTCACGCGCCACAGTATCGGCATGCCGTTCCGGAACGTTGACAATAATCAGCCCTTGCGATGTCGTTGTACGAAGCTCGCCGCTCGCAAATGCATCGGACAACTCCGCTGCCCGCAGCAATTGATCCGGCGTAATACGGCCGCGCAGCACCGAAGAGCCGACGTAAACATATCCAGGTTGTTTCTGAGCGTGAATTCCGACGTGATCGCGGAATACGTCTGCAGGCGGCTCTTCCGGTTCGGCCGGATCCAGGGAGAACCCGATCTGGCGCTCCAGTTCGGCTTGAAAACTCTCATCCGTCCAGCCGTGACGCTTGAACAGATACTTCAGCCGAGCGCGTTCGCGATGCTCGCGTAACCCGTCTGCGTCCCGGAAAATCCGTGTGACACCGGTAACTACAGCCGGCACCTGATTCCATTGCACAAACGCATTCAATCGTCTTGCGAAAAAAGGCTCGCTGGAAAGCCCGCCGCCTACACGCAGCGAAAATCCGATTTCTTCTTCACCGCGCTGGATACGCTTGGTCGCCGTCAATCCCACATCGTTAATTTCCGGATAGCAGCACCAGGACCGGCATCCCGTGATGCAGATTTTGTACTTGCGCGGCAGATTGTAAAACTCCGGGTTGCCAACCAGCATGTTCGTTGTGCGAATCGCCAGCGAGGATGCGTCGCAAATTTCGTCAGCATCCACACCGGAGAGAGGGCACCCGGTGATGTTTCGCGTATCATCTCCACACGCGGCCATTGTGGTCAGCCCGCAACGCCACAATCGTTCGAAAATATCCGGCAAGCTTTCGATCGTGATCCAGTGCAGTTGAATATTGTGCCGCACGGTAATGTCGGCGACGCCGCGCGCATACTGCTTCGCCAGCTCGGCGATCGTGCGTACCTGATGGGAGTACAACAACCCGCTAGGAACGCGAATGCGCAGCATGAAATACGGAACTGAATTTCCTTCGCCGCCCTTGCCACCGAGCACGCCCAGCCCGTCGCCTTGCGGATAAATTCCCCACCAGCGCAAATAGTTGCTGCGCCATTCCGGGCTGACGGAATCGTAGCCCGTCCGGGCAAACTGGCGGATTTCCTCGAGGCATTCCCAAGGATTCTTTTCGCGTTTGAGACGCTCCGCGCGTTGCGCTTTGGTTTCTTTGATTTCTACCGCCATCCAGGGAGGAAACTGCCTTTTCTAGATAGGCATTACTCACATTGTAACACCCTTGAGCGAAAATCTCCCATTTCCAGGCCCACTCCTTACTATCCTCCGGGTTATCCGCAGCATCATCGACAATTTGGTTGGAACTTGCTCCAGTGAGCCGAGTCCCGAGCAAAAACGGGGTAAAATGGGACGCTAAAAAACGCAACCTGTGCCTGGGGAAGTGAGCCAATTACTGCTCCGATGGGGCGAGGGCGACGCCGCAGCTCTGGCGGAGTTGATGCCCATCGTTTACGGCGAACTGCGCCGCCTGGGGCTTTCTGCGCTGCGCCACCGGCGCAGCGAGGCGATCCTGCAACCTACGGCGCTCGTGCATGAAGCGTGGCTGCGGTTGGTGCGGCAACAGCTCTCGCTCGAATGCCGCGCGCAATTCTACGCCCTCGCAGCAAAGCTGATGCGAGGCATTTTGGTCGACCAATTACGCCGACAGCAAGCGCTCAAACGCGGCGGTTCCCAGATCGCGCTCTCACTCGAAGACGCCAGCGCGTCCGAGCAGCCACAATACCTTGACTTTTTGGTTCTCGATGAAGCGCTTACGCATCTCGCCAAGATCAAGCCGCGATACACCCAGATAGCTGAGCTTCGGTACCTGGCGGGGCTGACCATCGCCGAGACGGCCGAGGCCTTGAAGATTTCGCATGCCACGGTCGAGCGCGAGTGGAACTTTGCCAGGCTCTGGTTACGCCGCGAGCTCCAACCGAATGGTGGCGGGCAGGTCAGCGCCAAACGAGCGCCGAAATGAAAGCAGAGGTCTGGAGCGAAGTCGAGCGGCTGTTACACGAGGCGATGCAGCTTCCCCCTGCCGAACGCGCGGAGTTCGTAGCAAATATTGGCAACGCAGATGTCCGGGCGGGGGTTCTGTCGTTGCTGGCAACGCTCGAGCGAGATAGTTCAAACATCGATATAGTCATTGCCGAAGCCGCGCAGACGATTTTGAAGGAGCCCTTAACGCAGCGGCATTTTAGCCATTTTGAGGTGATTAAGGAAATTGGCCGCGGAGGAATGGGGGAGGTGTACCTTGCACGCGACGTCAAGCTCGGCCGGCAGGTTGCAGTAAAGCTGCTCCCCACCGCCTTTCGGCGTGATCCGGAGCGCTTGCGCATGTTCGAACGCGAGGCACGCGCCGCGGCCGCGCTCAATCACCCAAACATTATGGCTGTGTATGAGGTGGGCGAATGCGAAGGCCAGCCGTTCATCGCGGCGGAGTACGTCGAAGGAAAAACACTCGCCGAACGCCTTCGCCGGGGAGCTTTGTCTCTGGAGGAAGCCAAACGGTTGGGAGCACAGATTGCCGATGCTCTTGCGGCCGCGCACGAACGGGGCATTGTCCATCGCGATCTCAAGCCCGCCAACATCAAACTGAAGCCTGATGGCATAGTGAAGGTGCTTGATTTCGGATTAGCGAAGCTAACCGAGCATTTGGCGCCCGAAGGAAGCTTAGAGGGTTCAGAGCTCCTGACGCAATCGGGAATCAGCCCGGAAGCAATCGTTGGCACGCCTGCATACATGTCACCGGAGCAGGCGCGCGGCTCGCGAGTAGATAAGCGTACCGATATCTGGGCATTCGGCGCCGTTTTCTACGAAATGCTTACCGGCAAGTGCGCTTTCGAAAAGCAGACGATCGCAGATACGCTTGCGGCTGTGGCCGCCGAAGAGCCGGATTTAACTAAGCTGCCTGCCGGTGTGCGCGCCGTGGTGGGGCGCTGCCTGAGCAAAGATCTACGCAAACGCTGGCAGGACATCGGCGACGTACGGCTAGCGATGGAAGATGAAGTCACTGAACCAATACGACGTCCTCCTTCCCGCGCGCCGTGGATCGTTGCCGGGGTAGCGTGCGTTATTGCTCTGCTCGTCTCGGTTGACTTTATCCGGAGGTCGGCCAAGTCCTCACCAACCTCGCCAATTCGGCTCACCGTGGATCTCGGACCGGAAGCGCGCCTCGCCAGTGATCGTGGCCAGCAAACGCTTGCCATTGCGCCCGACACCACGCGCATTGCATTCGCGTGCGCCATGGGCGAGAGCGAGATCCAGATCTGCACGCGGCGGCTGGACCAGAATCAGCCAGCCGCCCTTGCCGGGACGGGGGGCGTACAGATGATGTTCTTCTCGCCCGATAGCAGGTGGATCGGATTCACCGCTCACGGCAAGCTGAAGAAGGTCTCAGTAGAAGGCGGCGCGCCGATAGACTTATGTGAGACTCCATTCCCGCGCGGCGCCGCGTGGGCGAAAAACGGCTTTATCATCGCCTCCCTCGATTCTCGAAGCCCATTGGTGCGGATTCCGGAAAACGGCGGAACACCTCGGCCGGTAACGAGTTTCGCGCCGGGCGAACAGAGACAGCGCTGGCCACAGGTCCTGCCCGGCGGGGATGCGGTCCTGTTTACGTCGAGCACTGAGGCGGGTCAGTATGACAATGCGACCCTGGACGTGGTTTCGCTGAAAACCGGAAAAAGAAAAACGGTGCACCGAGGCGGCTACTACGGACGCTATCTGCCCGGCGGCTACTTAATCTATATGCAGCACGGCACGCTTTTCGCGGCGCGAATGGACCTCGACCGGCTTGTCCTTGCAGGTCCGCCCTTGCCGCTGCTCGGCGACGTGGCGTCTCGCCCTGGGGACGGCGGCGCAGACTTCGATTTCGCACAAACCGGCATGTTTGTTTATCGGTCCAAAGGATTTTTTGGTTCCGAGAAAACAGTTCAGTGGTTGCAGAAATCCGGAAAACTCGAGCCGCTATTGAACAATCCGGCGGCGTACGATTGGATCCGCATCTCCCCCGACGGCAAGCGGCTCGCCTTAATCGAGAATGGCCCCAATCGAGATATTTGGATTTACGATCTGGAGCGGCGAACCCTTGCACGGGTCACGTTCGGCGGCGTAAACGACACCGCCGTCTGGAGTCCCGACAGCAAGCATCTCGCCTATTCGTTTTCGGGCCGCAAGACAGGCCTATGGTGGGCCCGTGCCGATGGTGCGAGTGAGCCACAAGAACTGAGTAGTGAATTCGGGCAACTCTATTCCTTTTCACCAGATGGAAAACGGCTGTCTTTTTCTCAGCGGAATCCAGAGGGCGTCACCGATATTTGGACAGCGCCATTTAAAGGCGCGGATACAGACCATCCTATAGTGGGCAAACCGGAGCCTTTCCTACGAACGCCCGCATTTGAGGGCGCCCCGGCGTTTTCGCCCGACGGGCGGTGGCTCGCCTATACCTCCGATGAATCCGGCTCGGCTGAGGTATATGTGCGGCCTTTCCCGGATGGCGCTTTCGGGAAGGGCGGCAAATGGCAGATCTCGACGGGCGGCGGTTTGAATCCAATCTGGTCGCGCAACAGGCCCGAATTGTTCTACACATCGGGACAGGGCGCCCTCATGGTCGTTACCTACACGACAACTCTCGATGTCTTCACGGTCAAAAATGTGGCGACATGGTGCAAATTTGCAGTCATCCCAAACACGAACACCTCGTTCGCTATGAGCTTCATTGATTTGGCTCCTGACGGCAATCGGTTCGCCGTGCTTGCCGCCGCAAATGTGGAACTGCGGAACTCACTTGCCGAAGTTAACGTTTTGTTTAATTTCTTCGATGAGCTGCAGCGAAGAACCGGAAAAAATTAATGAGTTTTGTGAGGGAATCGATCGGCATTTTACGGTTGTTCTAGCAGGAGGCAAATCTTATGCAATTTCGAACACCAGCGAGCATGGGCCTAAGAACTATTTTTCCGGCCGCGGGGTATGCTTTAGCCGTACTGGGCTGCTGCGCCGCCATGACGGCGCATGCGGCAACAATCAATGTGACGTACGAATTCAGTGGAAGTGGCTCGGGAAACCCCATGAATCCACCAGTGATTGGTAACGGCACTGGTTCACTGGATCCGCTGGGGAACATGACCTGGCAGGGCATTAACTTCCCCAATCTGGCCACGGGGGACAACAACGGAACGTTCACGATGACGTTCAGCAATGGAGACACACTAGTCGGCACTCTTCACGAGCACGATGACTTTTCCTCTCCTCCCATCGTGCCTTTCACGCAGACCCTGAACGTCACAGGTGGCACAGGCGCTTTCCTTTGGTACCGCGGAACGCTCACCGGTGGCGGCACTCTGAATCTTACTGGCCCCTCGTTCTCCACATCGGGAGCCGGAACCCTCGAAACAATTCCGGAGCCCAAGTCGATCGCCTTATTAGTAACAGGGCTGGTGGGCTTCATTGCGTACCGAAAGCGGAAACTGCTATTCCCGCGGACGGGTCGCCGGCCACCCTTCGCTTCTGTACGGTAGCACGAGATCAGCGAAACGAGGATGCTCGCCGCTCCCGCCGATAAGCAGCAGATGCGGTTCCAGAGCGGCCCGATCCAGCCGTTCACCCCGACATCTGTATGGCCATTTTGCGGACGCATGATTTGGAGGTAATGCCCACCCTTTAAACTGGAAAGATAAGAGACGCGAAAATGGATCAGCATCGAGCCGAGCGGGTTTCCGAAGCCTTGCGCGAGGAACTCGGAGAAATGATTTCGTACGAGCTTTCCGATCCGCGGATCGGCGATGCGGTTGTAACCGAAGTCCTGGTCTCGCCCGACAAAAAGCATGCGCAAGTGCGCCTCCACATGGACAACGACCTCGCCGCCCAGCGGCAAACTCTAGAGGCCCTCGAAGGCGCGCGCCACTTCCTGAAACGGCAAATCGCCCTTCGGCTGAATCTGTATCGTGTGCCGGAATTGCACTTTGAAGCCGACGTCGAACGGGCCGACACAGCCAAAATGTCTCATCTGCTAAAGCGCATTCGCCGCGGCCGGCCGCGGGACCAGGCGCATCCGCCGGCTTGATGCGGAATTTTGCCGCCCCGCTTCTTCTCCTCTTCGCAATCGTTCCTCTGTTTGGCGGCCAGCGCTTGCTGCACCTGGAGCGCTCTGCGTCAGCTATGGGCGCGACCTTCAGTATCGAGATGTACGGCCGCAACACGATCATGATGCAGGCCGCCGCTGATAAAGCGCTCGGCGAAGCCGCTCGCATCGATCGGATGCTTTCCAATTATCAGCCCGGCAGCGAGCTCAGCAAAGTAAACGAGCATGCCGCGGAGGCGCCAGTGAAGATCTCCCAAGAGCTGTTTGACCTGCTCACCGCCTGCCTGGCTTATAGCCGCGCGAGCGAAGGCGCGTTTGATATCAGCGTGGCGCCGCTCATGAAAGTATGGGGCTTCTACAAAGATTCCGGACACTTGCCGCTCCGGTCGGAAGTGGCTACCGCGTTGGGCCACGTCGGATATAGGAATGTGCGGCTCGATCCAGCCACCCGCACCGTGTACTTCGCGCACCCGGGAGTCGGGCTCGATCCCGGCGGCGTGGGGAAAGGATACGCGGTAGATAAGATGGTCGGCATCTTGAAAGAAAACGGAATTACTTGCGCTTTGATTTCGGGCGGCGGCAGCAGTATTTACGGCCTGGGAGCGCCGCCCGATGAGCCGCGCGGATGGCGCGTGAGTATCCGCGATCCGAAGGACGAAAAAAAGACTGCGGCGGAAGTTTATCTGCGCGACGACTCTCTCTCTACTTCCGGAAACTACGAAAAGTTTTTTTGGGCTGAGGGTAGGCTTTATAGTCACATCATGGATCCACGCACGGGCTTTCCGGCCATAGGCATGCTCTCGGCCTCCGTACTGTCTCCCCAAACCCTGGATAGCGAAGTCTGGGCAAAGCCTTACTACATTCTTGGCCGCGCATGGACCCGCCAACATAAGCCGCACGATTTCGAAGTCCTGCTGTGCGAGGACAAGCCGGGGGCCGCATGCGCGTGGGTCCGCTGAGCGGCCGTTTCCTCGACGCCTGCCGGCGCCGCAATACGGATGTCCGTCCGGTTTGGTTTATGCGGCAGGCGGGGCGTTATCTGAAGCCTTACCGCGATATCCGCGCCAAACACGGCATTCTCGAGATCTGCAAAAATCCCGAGCTAGCCGCCGCTGTCACTTTGCAGCCGGTCGAAATTCTGGATGTCGATGCGGCCATTATCTTTGCGGATTTGTTGCTGCCGGTCGAGCCTATGGGACTCAAACTGGAATTTGTCGCCGGCGAAGGACCCGCGATTCAGAATCCGGTCGGTGCACCCGAAGATATTGACGCACTCTCAACCAGCCGCACCGACGATCTCGGCTACGTAGCCGAATCCATCCAACTCGTAACGCGCTCCCTGGGCGGACGTATTCCTGTGATCGGTTTTGTGGGCGCCCCTTTCACGCTGGCCAGCTACATGATCGAGGGCGGCCCCTCACGCACCTTCCTCAAAACCAAAAATCTGATGTTCGCCGGCGAGACCACGTGGCGCCGGCTCATGGGCAAGCTCGTCGATGTGCTCGGCGATTTCGCCAGCCTCCAAGTCGGGGCCGGTGCGCGTGCTATCCAGGTTTTCGATAGCTGGGTCGGAGCTCTCTCGCCAGGCGACTACGTGCGTTATGTCCAGCCCTACTCCCGCGCGCTGATCGAGCGCATCCGCGCAACCGGCGCGCCGGTGATCCACTTCGGTACCGGTGCGGCGGGATTCTTTCGTGAGCTGCATGCCGCCGGGGGCGACGTCCTCGGTGTGGATTGGCGCGTCAATATCGATCAAGTCTGGATGGATATCGGATATCGCGCCGCCATTCAGGGAAATCTCGATCCCGTCGCGCTGTTCGCTTCGCTTCCAGAGCTTCGCGCCAGAGTCACCGATCTATTGCGCCGCACGGGCTCGCGACCCGGCCACATTGTCAACCTGGGACACGGCATTCTGCCTGAAACGCCGGTAGAAAACGTAAAGGCAGTTGTCCAGATCGTGCGCGAATTCCAGCGCTAAAAATGGATCCCGTTCTCATAGTTGGCGGCGGCATCTCCGGCCTGTCCACGGCTTATTATCTTTCCCAAGCCGGTATCTCCTCGATCCTCTTTGAAAAAACAACCCGTCTTGGCGGGCTGATTCAAACGGATGTCATCCAGGGCTGCCGGCTCGAGGCGGGCCCCGACAGCTATCTGGCCGCGAAACCGGCGATCAAAGAACTGGCGCGCGATCTTCCCGCACTCGAATCGCAAATCATTAGCTCGAACGACGCAGCGCGCCGCGTGTTCGTCGCACGTGATGGCCGCCTTCTGCCGCTTCCGGCCGGCATGGTCATGATGACGCCGGGCAAATGGCCGCCGATCCTGCGTTCGGATCTCTTGAGCGCGCGTACAAAGGCGCGTCTCATCCGGGAAGTTTTCCGCAAGCCGCGCAAACGCACGGAGGATATTTCGGTTGGCGAGCTGGTCGAAGACCATTTCGGTTCTGAGGTGCTGGAACTCATCGCCGCGCCGCTACTCAGCGGCGTGTATGGCGGCCAGACCACCGCTCTCAGCGCGGCCAGCGTCCTTCCGCGCTTCCTTGCCTATGAAGAAAAATATGGCAGCCTGATCCGCGGCGCGCGCCGCGAATTGCGCCAAAAAAAGAAGCAGGAAGCGCTATTTCAATCCTTCCGCGATGGCATGCAGGTCCTCCCCGACTCGCTCGCCCGTGCCGCTGCAGGCCATCTCAGCGTCGTTCATGCTGAAGTCGACGAAGTCAAGCCATATGGATCGGTCTGGCAAATCCGGGCCGGTGAACAGACACTTTCCTCGCCCAATCTCGTCCTGGCTTGTCCAGCCCACGTGTGCTCGCGACTGCTCGAAAACTCGGCCGTTCCCCTTGCCGAAGCATTGTCCGCCATTCCGTATTCATCATCCATTCTTGTGACGCTCGTATATGACCGCGCGGCGCTCGGCCATCCACTCAACGGTTTCGGTTTCCTGGTCCCAGCAAGCGAGCGCAATGTTTTGGCTGCCGCTACGTGGATCAACGTCAAATTTCCGATCCGGATTCCGCCGCATTTGGCAGCCCTGCGCGGCTTCATCGTCGGCGACGAGGCCACCCAGCTGCTCACGGCCTCCGATGCCGATATCATCGAACTGGTTCGCCAGGATTTCTCCCGGTGGATGGGCGCTGACGCCCAGCCGCTTTTCTCGACCATTCACCGCTGGCCGAATTCTATGCCACAGTACGTTGTGGGGCATTCCGCGCGCTGCGCGAGAATCAAATGCCTTCTCGACGGGTATCCCGGGCTGTTTCTTGGCGGCAACGCCTGCTATGGCGTGGGCATACCCGACTGTATCCGCGACGCGCAAGAGATCTCGAAACAGGTTGCCGCACGCTGCGTCTAACTGACGAAATTAGAAGTACTTAACCGACGTGGAGGAGGAAATATGAGGATATTCGCAGGAGCCCTGTTGGCGGCGCTTCTTGCTATTCCAGCGTTCGCGCAGAAAGACGCCGACGCGCGTCTTCAGGCCGCGACCGAAGACTTGAACCAGATGATGAATGCTTCCGACAAGGGCATTCCGCAGGATTTGTTGAATAAAGCAACCTGCGTCGTCGTCATTCCGAACCTCAAAGCCGGCGGTTTCATCGTGGGCGGCAAGTACGGCAAAGGTTTCTTCACCTGCCGTAAATCCAGCGGTGTCGGCTGGAGCGCGCCTGGTTCTCTCCGCATCACCGGCGGCAATTTTGGTCTTCTCATCGGCGGTAAAGAAACCGACGTCATCATGTTGGTGATGAACAGAGACGGCATGCAGCATCTGCTAAGCAGCAAGTTCCAATTGGGTGGCGAAGCGGCGGCAGCGGCAGGACCGGTTGGCCGCGACTCCTCCGCTATGACGGACGCCGCCATGCATGCGCAGATTCTGTCATACTCGCGTTCCCGCGGTGTTTTTGGCGGTCTGGACCTGGGCGGCGCCGCAGTGACCGAGGACGAAGATGCCAATGCTGAGCTATACGGCAAAAAAATCAGCAACAAGGAAATCTTCAATTCGAATATCGCGGTGCCCACTGCCGCGCGGCCTTTCATCCATACGCTCGACCGGCTCTCTTCGCGCAAGTAGCGCCTCCTGTGGCGCAAGGCTCGCGAGCGACAATAGGGCTTGCGACCATCAGAACCAATTCGCGTAGCTCTTATCTTCGGCGGGCGGTCCGGCGAACACGAGATTTCGCTTCGTTCCGCCGAATCCATTAAACGCGCACTTGACTCCGCCAGATATACTCTGGCGGAGTTTTTCATTGACAAAGAGGGGAAATGGCATCCCGGCCCGATCCTCCCCGAGCCCGGCGCCAACCCGGGCATTGATGTCGTCTTTCCCATCCTGCATGGCACGTTCGGTGAAGATGGCACGTTGCAGGGTTTATTGGAACTCGCCGGCCTGCCATACGTCGGCTCCGATGTGCTCTCTTCCGCCGCCGCTATGGACAAAGCGGTCACCAAAAGGCTCTGTTTGCAGGCCGGCCTTCCTGTGGCGCCGCACGCAGTCCTCTCTCGGGGCTCTCGCATCCCGCAGTTGCCATTTGGTTTCCCGATGTTTGTAAAGCCTGCCAACTTGGGTTCGTCCGTAGGCATCCGAAAAGTGAAGAACGACCAGGAACTCGCCGCAGCGATCGAGCACGCCGCGCAATACGACCGCAAAATTTTGATCGAGAAAGGCATTAACGGCCGTGAATTTGAATGCGGCGTGCTGGCTGCGTCGGAAACCAAGGCATCGGTTCCTTGCGAAATCATTCCATCACAGGACTTCTACACGTACGAAGACAAGTATCTTCTCGATAAGGCGCGCATCGAACTTCCTGCGCGCCTCGACGAACGGCAAACATCCGAAATCCAGCGCCTGGCCGTTGCCTGCTTCGACGCTCTTGGCTGTGAAGGCCTGGCGCGCGTCGATTTCCTGATGGAGGCGGCTACCGGGCAGGTCTACATCAACGAAATAAACACGATTCCCGGCTTCACGTCCATCAGCATGTACCCGAAAATGTTTGAGTACTCCGGCATCGCGTACGCCAAACTGCTTGGCATCTTGATCGAATCCGCTCTGCGCCGTGCCGAGAGCCGCCGCCAAACGCAATATTCGCGATGAAGGCTTGGTCCCTTTTGGTAATGGCGTGTGCGCTGGCTGCGCAAACGCCTCCCGACGGCCCTCCTCCGGCCGACCCGGCAGGACTTGAGCCATCGGTAAAGCGGTTCATCGACGTCCTTTCCACCGTCCAGGCGAACGCCGCCAGCGCTCCTTCCGTCGACAAAATGGTCTACGAAGGCGCTATTCCGTCCATGCTGCGGCAACTCGATCCGCACACGCAATTCTTCGATCCCGGGCAATTCCAGCAACTGAAACAAATGCAGGATTCCGAGCAGAAAGGCTTCGGTAGCGTCGTCTCCGTGCTTCCCGGCCAAGTCATTTTCTTGCAAACGCTCCCTGGCACACCGTCGAACAAAGCCGGCATCCAAGCCGGGGACGAACTCGTCGCGATCAACAACATCGCCATCCAATCGCTCCAGCCGGAGCAGATTATCCAATTGCTCACCGAAGCCAGGCAGCACAAGATTACCGCCTTCGTGCGGCGCCAGGGCGCGTCCCACGTTCTGCAATTCACCCTGACTCCGGAATTGGTAGACAATCCCAGCGTGGATCGCACGTTTCTCCTAAAACCCCGTGTTGGCTACATTCGCGTCACCAGTTGGGACATGCAGACCTCTAAGCAATTGCACGATGCAATCGAAAAGCTCGGCGGCAACAACCTGCAAGCGCTGGTGCTCGATTTGCGCAATAATCCCGGCGGCGTGGTAAAGACAGCGCTGGAAGTGGCTTCCATGTTTCTAAGTCCCGGCCAGAGGATTCTCACGGCTAGAGGCCGCTCCAAAGAAGTCGATAGCGCTGACGTGCCGCCTGGCGCCAAGCCGTATCGCTTCCGCCTCGCCGTCCTGGTGAACGAAAAGACCGCCAGCGCATCAGAAATCTTCGCCGGCGCGTTGCAGGATCACGACCGCGCTACCATCGTGGGCGAATCGACATATGGCAAGGGCCTCGTCCAGAGCGTGATGCCTCTCTCCGATGGCGCAGGGCTCGCTATCACTACCGCGTTCTACTACACGCCAAGCGGCCGGACGATCCAGCGGCCTTTGCACAATTCCGCACTGTCGAGCACTTTTGCGAGCAACCCCGCCGCCCCGGCGCACACTTACAAAACCGACCAGGGCCGTAAGGTCACCGGCGGCGGCGGCATCGAACCCGATATCGCCGTAAGCCCGGAGGCACTCACCCGGCTCGAGGGTGTGCTCGATGGTAGCGGCGCCATTACCGCCTACGCGACCCAGTATCTATCCGGCCATTCGCCTTTACCGCAATCGTTTGAAATCACGCCCGCCATTCTCGACGACTTTAAGGTGTATCTGTCGTCCCATCGGATTCAGCCGAATGTCGGCGAATGGAGCAACACCTTGCCCTGGGTGACCTCCCGGCTGAAAGAAGAAATCGTGACGCAGGCGCGCGGTGTGGATAAGGGCGACGAGGTTCTGGCGCAGCGCGATCCCCAGGTGCAGGCCGCGCTGAAAGCGCTAAGCGCTGGCGCCGGCTTGCACTAACCGCTTCTTCCAGGAGCCCGCAATTTCGCGAAATACTTCCCGCAACGGCCGCGTAATTGTCCAGCCCGGATAGTGGGTCTTCATCTTGCGTAGATCGCTGTAGTAGCAGATGTGGTCGCCTGCCCGGTTCTGTTCCAGGTACACGTACTTTTGGGGCTTGCCGGTGAATTCTTCCACCATACGGAAGGCTTCGAGAATCGAGCAGGAGTTGTCCTTTCCGCCGCCGATGTTATAGACTTCACCGCAACGCGGAGCGTCGCTGAAGGCGACGATGAAATTCGCCACATCTTCCGAATGGATGTTGTCCCGCACCTGCTTGCCCTTATACCCAAACACTTTGTATTCGCGTTCTTCAATGTTGCAGCGGACCAGGTAACTGAGAAAGCCGTGCAGTTCCACGCCGGAATGATTGGGCCCGGTCAGGCAGCCGCCGCGCAAGCAGCATGTCGGCATTCCGAAATACCGCCCGTACTCCTGCACCATCACGTCGGAAGCGACCTTCGATGCGCCAAAAATGGAATGCTTCGACTGATCGATGGAAAAAGTTTCCGGAATGCCGTTGGCAAACGCAGGGTCATCGTAATCCCAGCGCGTCTCGAGTTCCCGCAGCGCGATCGTGTTCGGCAGGTCGCCATAAACCTTGTTCGTCGACATATGCACGAACGGCGCTTCCGGGCACGCTCGCCGCACCGCCTCGAGCAGATTCAGCGTCCCTACTGCGTTGGTATCGAAGTCGTCAAACGGGATGGCCGCCGCGCGATCGTGCGAAGGCTGCGCCGCCGTATGCACAATCGCATTCGGCCGCACCTCCGC
>JAICIH010000143.1 GCA_025924475.1 Bryobacteraceae bacterium | reverse complement strand
GCCGTCAAGAACGAATTGCTTACCTGGAATATCCAGGTCGACACCGATCATCAAGCCACGGCCGCGCACTTCTTTGATGAAGGAAAAGCGGCGCGCCAAGTCATTCAGGCCGGCGCGGAAGTAGTCGCCCACGCGATTGATCGCAGGCAGCAGCTCGTCCAAGATATCGAAGAATTCGAGCGCTACGTGACAGGCGAGGGGACCACCGCCGTAGGTGGATCCATGCATACCGGCGCGGAGTGCGGGCGCCGCCTTTTCATTAGCGATCGCGACACCTAACGGGATGCCACACGCCATGGGCTTGGCGGCGATCACGATGTCGGGAAGAATGACGGGATTGAAAAGCTGGTAAGCAAAATGCGCGCCGGGGCGGCCGACGCCGCATTGAATCTCGTCGAAAAGCAAAAGCGCATTATGCCTTGCGGCAAGCTCGTGCGCTTTGCGGACAAACTCCTCCGACATTGCAAGAATTCCACCTTCGCCCTGGATCAGCTCCAGCACAATACCGGCGGTATTGGCGTTCACAGCCGCTTCGAGAGCGGCAAGGTCATTGCGCGGCACAAAGCGAGCGCCAGGCAGCAGAGGTTCGAAATCTTTGCGATATTTCGGCTGGCCCGTGATCGAGAGAGCGCCGAGCGTGCGGCCATGAAAGGAATTTTCAAGCGCTACAACTTCAATTTTTTCCGGGGAGACGCCATTGCCGTGGGCACGAATCATTTTCAGCGCGGTTTCCATAGCCTCCGCGCCGGAATTGCAAAAGAAACTACGCTGCAGTCCAGAGACTTGCGCGAGGCGCTTGGCGAGACGGCCCTGATATTCGTGATAGTACAAATTCGACGTGTGCAGGAGCAGTTCGGCCTGGCGGCGAATCGTCTTCATAATGCGCGGATGCGCATGACCGAGCGAGTTCACGCCGATGCCGCTGATCAAATCGAGATAGCGATTGCCGTCGACGTCGTATACATAACAGCCCTTTCCCCGCTGTAGGGCGAGCGGGTAGCGGCCGTAGTTTTGTATAAGGTAGTCGCGTTCGAGGCCGGCGATTTCTTCCAGATGTGAAGACAGCACAGGCTCGGGAGGAGCAATAGTTGCCATATTCACATAATACGGGCCTGCGTTGCGCGCTTACTTACGTGCGCGGTTCTTTTTTACGGAGCAGGTCCAGACGGTTTTCGATTACCCGATCAGAATCAAATGCAGGCAACTTCATAAAATGCGCGAAGGCCGTTTCCACGGCCTGGCGAGGCAGAAGTCCGATCAGCTCACTATCAGCGATTCTCACGTTTCGCGCTTCCGCCAAACGTTGCACCAGATCGAATACGGTATGCACGGATGTCTGTTCGAAGTCGGTGAGATTCATCGAGACCTGGACGAGATCGCGCGAGGCGAGCCGAAGACCGAGCGCTTTGACGGCAGGCAGTCCGCCGCTGCTGGCACGAATCGCGCGGGCGATATCCTTTGCAACTTCCAGGTCGTTTGTCGCTAGGTTGATGTTGAAAGCGATGAGCACCTTGCGCGCCCCCACAATGACAGCGCCCGCCGTGGGGTGAAGGGCCG
Source organism: Bryobacteraceae bacterium (assembly GCA_025924475.1). Taxonomy (GTDB): domain Bacteria; phylum Acidobacteriota; class Terriglobia; order Bryobacterales; family Bryobacteraceae; genus Bog-105. The sequence goes on along the minus strand of JAICIH010000143.1, from coordinate 12,070 downwards.
GGCCGCCGAGATCCGGCGGGCAGGTTCCGCGGCGCACATCTTCGAGTTTGCGGCACTCCGGACGGCGGGCGGCTGCTTCATAAAAATAGACCGGAATGAGTAGTTCGCTCCAAATGCGATCGCCGGCACGGTGTGCTAATTCCGCGCAATCTTCCAAAGAGGCGCCGCGGAGAGGGACGAACGGCAGCACGTCCAAAGCGCCGAGACGTGGATGAACGCCTTCATGCCGCGTGAGGTCGATCGATCCGGCGGCTTTGGCGGTAACGCGCACAGCAGCTTCCAACACGGGCGCGGGCGGACCGGCGAACGTGATGACGCTGCGATTATGATCGGTGTCGCTGGTGCGATCGAGAACGATCACACCAGCGATGGCGGCAATAGCCGATTCCAGGGCGGCAACGCAGGCCAAGTCGCGGCCTTCGGAAAAATTGGGTACACATTCGATTAGAATCTCGCTCAGACGGCGCTCGCTTTCGGACGACTCCGATTCATAACCAGATTGCCATCACGGATGGCAAGTGCAACATGGTTGATGCCGAAGCGGCGCGGGATCTCACGATAGTCCGGAAGATTCAGAACCAGCAGATCGGCGCGTTTGCCGACTTCGAGACTGCCTATCTCGTCACCGCGGCCGACGGCATGGGCGGCGTTGATAGTGGTAGCAGAGATGGCCTGTTCGACAGTTAAGCGCAAATGCAGCACGCCTAAGGCTACTACCATCTGCATGCTGAAAATGGGCGCATCTCTGGCATCGTAGCCGCTCGCCAATGCGATGGCGCCGCCTTCCTCGACCAGCCGCCGCACGGAAGAATGGTTCCGTTCTTCCAACAGCTCTTTACATGGCGAGAACACAGCCATGGATGAGGAGTTTACAAACAGAGAACATTCTTCCGGGCCGAGCCCGGCCGGGCAGAAGACCGAGCGGGGATGAACACCGCCCAGCAGATGGCTGAGCCAAGCCGGGTCGCCACCGGGCCAGCAGAGATTCACGGGAAGGCCGCAGCGGGCGGCAGCGGCGCATAGAGCGCGGCTTAGAGCATCGCTGGGCGAGGCGTGCGGCGCGAAATGCAGCTCGATGGCCTGTGCGAGCTTGTATTTCTGGATATAGGCGAGCCTGGTTTGGAATTTGGCCAAAGCGGCGTCATCCACGGGCGAATCTACCCGCCAGACGCGTACGGCACCTACCGGACTGCTACCGATCCGGGCAAGCTGGCGCAACATAGAGGCATCGGCGGCGGCAGTACCGCCGTTCGAACATGCCTTGGCCTGGGCATTTAACGTGCCGTGCTGAAGACAGGAGCGCAGCAGCGCCAGACTCTCATTCTGAAAGTCCGCCATCTTTTTGCGCCGGGGCCGCGCTTTCGCAGAGGCGGGCGCGGTGTAGAGGCTGACTTGGATACCGGGATCCACGAATCCGGGCATGACGACCATGCCATGAACCGGGATTTGGACGGCGCTGCGGGCGTCCTTGAGATTTTCGATTCGACGAGTGGAACCGATGCAATCGATTCTTCCGTCGCGAATCAGGACTGAACCGTCCTCGATCAGTCCGAGGTCTTCGAGAGCCGAACCTCGGCGCATGCCTTTGGGCCCACGCAAAGTCAACAGTTGCTTGGCCCCGCGGAGGAGGATTAGCTGTGGCAAAAAGGGTTCAAGACTAATTTTAATTTTACCTTGATGCTTAGACATCTGCTCGAAAGTCATGCGGCCCGTATTAGGTCGCTCACGCTTCCCGGTTCCGTTTCGGCATCCACTCTTTCAGTGGTAATCAAAAGGGCCAGGCTTTGCAATTGACTTGCGCGCCGGCGGATTTTAACGTGCGGCAAATGTCGGCGTCGATTCCTTCCCAGTCGTTCCAATTGCGCTGCGAAAAATCGAGAATACCGTCCGCTTTGGGCCGCAGTTCGAGGACGTGCGGCTGCGGCACTCCTTTTACGACCAGCGCCGTTGCGACCGCAACACGCGTATTGGAATCGAATTGGGGCTCAAAAAGCACGTCGACTCCATTGCCGTAGTACCAAACGTTGTCGTGATCTTCGTCCACCAACTTCAGTTGCGCGGCGGCGCCGAGGCCGATGGCCTGCAGTGTTCTTTGACGCACGATACGAGTGCCATCACCACCCCGGTGCAGATAGAGAATACGCAAGCGGCCGGGCAACGGCGAGCCTGGTCCGACCGGCTCCCAGCTCATCGCGGGACGTCCGATGGTAGCCTCGTCCGACAATTGCCAAGGGCTTGGAATCCAGCGGCCATTCGATGGATCCTGCGAGTACAAGCGCAGTAATCCCTGCGGCCCCGCCGGAAACAGTCCGAGCAATACCTTGCGGCCGCTGCTCTCGGTAACTTCCAGCATGGCCGGGCAGCTTAAGAAGCCTGGAACGGATATCGCATTGCCAGCAGCGTCGCGCACCAATTCGTCACCGTCCCAACTGGTGGGCGTAGCGCCACGGACCTTCATTATGACGTTTCCTTGTGCGTTCTTGAATGCGAGAATCGTGTGCGATTCATTGCCTGTAAGAGAAAATTCGTCTACCGCGGGTGAGGTGACAGGAATGGCGACGGGCGCGCTCCATACGAAATTCACGGTCATGGTGGTTTCAAACAACCCTGCCGCTGTGCGATACACGATCAGCGTTCGCTTCTCACTACCTACGGCAATCCGATGCGCGGCGACTGACAGGATGCCGTGATTCCAGGACTCGTTCACTTCTTTTCGTTTTAGCGGCGGGCCGCAGTGCCCTTCGGTGGGGCTGGGGCAGGTCAAATCGTCGGTTGTGTAGTCGAACCACAGACGGCGGTCCCGCTCGTCGCTATAAAAAATCATGGTTGTGCTCGCGAGGCGGCTAAGCGCCGGCACGCCATCGGTAAGCCCACCAGTCTTCATAGAGTTGGCGCGCGTGAACTCGCAGCCGCTGCGATTGTCATTTGCGTACGCCTTGGTAACGCCATCGGCAAAAACGCCGTCGCGATTCCAATCGACGCCGCCGGTGGTCAGGTCTACGTTGAATGCGAAGACATCGCGCAAATCCGTCAAATATTTTTTGCCAGGGCCGGAGGCGGGAGCAGCTACTCCTGTCTTTTCGTTCAAACTGACATTGTTCAATGCGGCGCGGCCAAAGCCATCGGAAAAGGTCTGCGCTGTTGTTTTATTCAAATACGCGTAACTCATCAAGCTCGGGTAATTGGGCTTACAATTGGCATCGGCCCCGGGGTGATCCGGTCCGTTGTGATCGAGACCCAGGGAATGGCCGAACTCATGCGCCGCCGTGTTCGCATTACCGAGCGGAAGATTAACAGCGGCGGTGTGCAGAGGGGCTTGGCCGCCATCGCCCGGATATCCCAGGACGTAATGAAATAAGCCGACGCGATTGCGATGCATGTTCTGTCGCCATACGTCGCGAGCATCGGCTCCGTGACAATTGTCGCCGTCACAAATAGCGGCGACCACGCTGTGGCCGCCCCAGTCTCCGTATGTGGCAAATTCTTTCTCGGTCGCGTTTGCCGGGGGATTCTGGCCGGTATCGAAGTGCAAGCTCACGCCCGGCTGCAGATCGGGATTGTTGAGGGTTTGTGCATGCGCGAGCCGGAATAACGGATTGGTCTCGATATCGCCATAAATCTGGGACATCATTAGCGCGACGGCGGGAGTCATGACGGCAGGCGCCTCATTACGCGCTCTTAACATGGAATCCACTTCGAGAAAAATGTCTTTGTGCGAAGGGTTGGCTCCCCAACGCGGCAGCAGTTGATAGGGCACTGACAAAACGCTTCCGAGCAATTCCACGCCATCCTGTAAACCGTCGCCATCAGTGTCACGCGCATCGACAGAGCGGGAGCAATCCCAATTGCCGACCACTTCGCGTGTCGAGGAACAAGTCCCGATCTGCTTTTCGAGTTCCGTACCTAATCCATCGCCATCCGGATCGTGACCGGAAAGCGCGCGATCATTTCTCACGAGCCGCAGAGGTCTTGTCGCCGGATCGGGAAAAGCTTGGCCCACCATGACGATCTGCACAGCGGCGTTTGACAAAGGCCGGCCGGCGCTTTCATTCGGCCCGCTTTCATAACGCTCGAGCATTTTGCCGTTTTCATCGAGGGTATACAGCATGTGCAACCGGGGCCCATTCGGCAGCGGTACGGTTGTGAGCGTTTCGCCGGCGCGCAAGCTTTCCAGGCGTTTGAAGGCGCCTCCCACCGGGAGTTTCAACCAAACCACACGGCCATCGCAATACAGATCGGCGGTTCCCTGCCCTGTGCTCCAACTGGCACGCATGACAAGCCGGTATTTGCCAGCGGTGGGCGCACGGAAGGTGAAGCGCGCATTCAAGTTGCCAGCCGAATCATCGTCGCGCGCTACCTCGTTTACCACGCCGCTTCCGGTTTTTGGTGCGAGGAGGTGCAAAACAGGATCGGCGCGCGGGGTAAGGTTACGTGTTTCGCACGTACGCGTCTGACCGGCGGTAAAATCCAGCGTCATTTCGAATACGACACTGGTATCCAGGCGATAGGCGCCGCCTCCGCGGCTCGGGTCGCGATGATCTCGAACCGTTACGGCCGGCAGCAGCCCGATTACAAATGGCAAAATCCAAACAGCCTTGGCAGTGGTACTCATGGCTGTCTAGTGCAACTCGCGCGCCAAACGTTACGAGTCGTTCCCGGTAGGACTACGAGTAGTTTCGAACACTGCAGGCAGCATCCATATCTGTATGAAAAGAAGAAAGACACAACCCGGAAGGGAAAGCACGCGGGAAACAGGAGATGCCGAAGGACTTTCAGAGTCAGCCGAATCCAGTTCTCAAAGCGTGGCGGACCTTCTGGACGAAGGCCAGTCTTTTGAAGCTTCGGTCCTGAACGGGATCGAAAACGCCCGCAACGCGGATGACGGCCCGGTCAAAACTCGCGAGATCCGCGAAGACGACGTGCCGGCCGAATATCTCGATGACGAAGAACCGCCGGGAAGGTAGCCGCGATTCGGAATAGGATATCCTGGCAGCGCGCCGCTGATATCCCAGATGAGATCTGTAATCTTTTTAGCGATCGCGGGACTGTCGGTTTTCGGCAGCGCCGCCGCACAAAACAATAAACCCGTCGCCAAACCTTTAAAGCTGTATGTAGTGACAGGCGGGCACGACTATCACATGAGCTTTTATCGAGTGCTGGACGAACCTGGTTTTCAGGTCAATTTGCGGCCCCACCCCGGCGCGTTTGACGGAGATTTGCGTAAGCGCGCAGATGTGATCCTGCTGTACGACATGGCGCCGGTGAAAGAAATCGGCGAACAAGGCAAAAAGAACCTGCGCGAATTTCTGGAATCCGGCAAGGGGCTGGTGATTTTGCATCACGCCATATTCGATTACCTGGATTGGGACTGGTACACGAAAGAAGTCTCCGGTGTAACACAGGATCCAAACCGCGATCGATCGCGGCCGGACTACAAACATGATGTGAGCCTTCAGATCGAGCCGACCGCAAAACATCCCGTTCTCTCGGGCATCGGGCCCTTCCACATCACGGATGAGACGTATAGAGGGCTGATTATCGCACCCACGAACACAATTCTCCTGCGAACCAACGATCCCACGAGTGACGGGCCTGTCGCCTGGATCAGTCCATATAAGAAATCCCGCGTGGTAGTGATTCAATTGGGGCACGATGAACAGGCGCATCTCGATCCGAATTATCAAAAGTTGGTTCATAACGCAATTCTCTGGGCCGGCGGCCGGCTGAATTAGCGGCACATTGCGGTGAGGCGCGTATATACAAACCGCTTACTTCGTGCGCGGCTCAGTTTCGAGTCGGCGTTGCCGCTAGCGCCGGCAAGGAAAAATGACGGAAACGCTATTCCCTGCCGCTGAATATTGGTGGCTCTATGCCGCTTTCACCGCGCTGTTGCTCGCCTTGCTCGGGCTCGATATCGGCGCTTTTCATCGCAAGCCGCATGCACCTTCGTTTCGGGAAGCCGCACTCTGGATGTGCGTATGGGTGGGCCTGGCGTTAGCATTCTGCCTCGGCTTTTATTACTACACCAAGTGGAATTTTGGAATGCTACGCGCGAAGCAAACCGCGCTCGAATTTCTCACCGGATATGTCGTCGAAGAGTCTCTTTCCCTCGATAACATGTTCGTGTTCGTGCTCGTGTTCGCCTATTTCCGGATTCCGGCAGAATTGCATCACCGCGTCCTGTTTTACGGAATCCTGGGAGCGTTGGTATTTCGGGGAATCTTCATCGCATTGGGCTCGGCGCTACTGCAATTCGGCTGGGTGGTTATCATATTTGGCGTTTTTCTCATTTTCACCGGAGTGAAGATGATGACCGGAAAAGAGCGGCAGATCGATCCAGAAAAAACCTGGGTGGTCCGCCTGCTTCGCAGAATCGTGCCCGTAACCTCGAAGCTGGCGGGCCCGCGGCTTCTTACCCGTGTTGACGGCAAGCTGCATGCCACGCCGCTGCTGCTAGCGCTCGTTACTGTCGAGACCGCAGATATTATTTTTGCCATCGATTCCGTGCCCGCCATTTTTGCCATTACCAACGAGCCCTTCATCGTCTACACGTCGAATATCTTTGCAATCCTCGGTCTGCGATCCATGTATTTTCTTCTGGCGGGAGCCATCGGCCGTTTTCACCTTTTGCGCTACGGGCTGGCCGCTGTCCTGATCTTCGTGGGACTCAAAATGTCATGGCTGAACGCCGCATGGGGCGGCCATTTTCCAATCGCGGTTTCTCTCGGGATCATCGGCTTACTCATAGGCGGTTCTATCGCGTTGTCCCTTCTTTTTCCGAAACGGAGTGGGACAGAGCGATAGTGATAGATGGTGTGAAAAAATTGGGACAGACAGCCGCGCCTGCGTTGCTCGCTTACTTACGTGCGCGGTTCTTTTGCTTTGTAAACGGCGCTTCAGTCAGTCCCCAATTTTTTCACTGATCCGATACACTTGCTGAAATGAAATGCAGGCGATCGTTCCCGATTCTTGGTTTTGTTCTGGCAGCGGGTCTCTCCGCGCAGGTGCGCTTCGCGCCGGATGCGATTGCGGTGGATATTGACGGTAAGCCTTTCACTACCTTTCACTACGGCCGCGAGGCGAACAAGCCCTTTCTGGCTCCGCTGCGATCCGCGTCGGGCAAGGTTGTGACGCGCCATTTTCCCCAGGAAATTGTGGCCGGCGAGAGCCACGATCATTTGCATCATCGCGGACTCTGGTTTTCCTACGATGACGTGAACGGCATCAAATTCTGGGAGAACGATCCATCGTATACGAAAGGGCGCATCGGCCGCATTGTAGTTCGTAAAGCCAACTGGAAACCCGGCGATCGATCCGGAACATTGACGGCTACCATGGACTGGCAAGATCCGGACGGCAAAACGCTTTTGACGGAAGACCGCGACATGATTTTCTATTCGGACCCGAAGCTGCGCACGATCGATTTCAAAATTACACTCACGGCGGCCGAGGACGTGACGTTCGGAGATACCAAAGAAGGCGCTTTCGCCATCCGGCTGGCCGATAACTTCACCGCAAAAAAGGGCGGCAAGATGGTGGACGCCGACGGCCGGACAGGCATGGCCAATATCTGGGGCAAGCGTTCGAATTGGGTGGACTATACAGGTGAAATTGATGGCGAACAGCTCGGAGTGGCGATCTTCGATAGCCCGCAAAATCCGCGCCACCCGACATACTGGCATGCCCGGGATTATGGGCTGTTCGCGCTGAATCCGTTCGGCCAGAAAGCTTTCGACGAGCAAAAAGAGGAGAGCCAATGGAAGCTGCCCAAAGGCCAGAAATTGGTGTTCCGCTGGCGCGTGGTGATTCACCCGGGGGACGCGGAAAGCGCCCATCTGGCGGATCTCTACAAGCAATATGCGGGGCGCTGATTAAAACCCGCATACTCACCAGCCTTTTTCTAAGACTAAAAGCTGATGCCTGAATGCTGAATGCTGAAAGCTCTTAGCCGGATATAGGCCTAGCTGGTAGAAGCACGGAGAGCGGCTGGCGAAACCGAATCGCGAACATTTGGCATCCATTTGGTGAGGTGAACGTGCCATGCCAATTCTGAAAGAAGTTCTCATTGAAGAGATGCAGGACTTACTCCATGCGGAGAACCAGCTAGTCAAGGCGCTGCCGAAAATGGCGCGCGCGGCCAAGTCCGCCGATCTGAAATCGGCTTTCGAGCGCCATACGGAGGAAACGAGGGGTCACGTCGAACGGCTTCAACAGGCTTTTGAATTGCTCGGGGTAAAAGCCAAGGCGAAGCCATGCAAAGGAATGCAGGGACTCGTGGAGGAAGGCCAAGAAAAGATATCGGAGGGCAAGGAAAAAGAAGACGCGGCTGCCGATCTTGGACTGGTGGCCGCGGCGCAGAAAGTGGAGCATTACGAGATTTCCGGCTATGGCACGATGCGCACAATAGCCGAGCAACTGGGCGAGAACAAAGTAGCCAAGCTGTTCGCGCAGACTCTTTCCGAAGAGGAAAAAACCGACAAACTGCTCACAAAGCTCTCCCCGCCGCTGCTCGAAGAAGCCACCGAACAGGTGGAGGAAGAGCAAGAGGTGTAGACCGATAGACCGTTGGCGGAAGCTCGAGGATGTTCTTTAGGCTCTCGACTCAAACAGCCGAATGACAAAGAACGCAATGGCGGCCACCACGGCCGCCGCGGGAATGGTAAGAATCCAGGCAACGAGGATATCGGTAGCTACGGTCCAACGCACTGCCCTGACTCGTTGAATGGAACCAACACCGGCGATCGCACCAGTTACTACGTGAGTGGTAGAGACCGGCAGCCCGAGCCAGGTTGCAAAAAGGATCGAGGCCGCGGCGCCGGTTTCCGCGCAAAAACCACTACGCGGTCTAAGGCGTGTAAGCCGGGTTCCCATAGTGTGGACGACGCGCCAGCCGCCGCTTAGAGTGCCCAATCCCATAGCCGCGGCGCACGAGAAGATCACCCAGCCAGGAACGTGGAAGCTTTCTTCGAGACCGGACGCAAACAAAACAGCGGCGATGATACCCATAGATTTTTGCGCGTCGTTCGTGCCATGCGCGCAACTGAGCAGCGAGGCCGACAGGATCTGCAGGTGCCGGAACCAGCGATCCATGCGCGCCGGGGAGAATCCGCGAAAGCACCAATAGACGGCGATCATCAGAGCGTAACCGAGGGTGAGCCCGATAATCGGCGCCACTACGATGAAGGCCAGAGTGCTAGGCCATTTCCCCACGACCAGGCCGCCGAGGCCTGCTTTGGCGACGGCGGCGCCGGCATATCCGCCGATGAGGCCATGCGAGGAACTGACCGGCAGTTTTAAATACCAGGTCAGCAGATTCCAAGCGATAGCACCGAGAAGGCCTGCCAGGATTACATGCGGCGTGATGATTTGTGTATTTACGAAGCCGCGGCCGATGGTGGCGGCCACGCCTGTCCCCAAAAAAAAAGCGGCCGCGAAATTAAAAAACGCAGCAAGCGCCACGGCTTTCGCCGGGGTTAACACGCGGGTTGCCACTACGGTTGCGAGCGAGTTCGCGGCGTCATGAAAGCCGTTTACGAAATCGAAAGTGAGCGCAATGGCAACAATGAAGGCGATCAGCCAGAAATTCGACATCGCCTAGAGGTTCTTCACCGCGATATTTTGAAGCACGTCCGCAACGTCTTCACAACGATCCGTGGCGGCCTCGAGAAGCTCATAGAGTTCTTTCAGCTTGACGAGCGTAATCGGATCCGTATTGGAGTTGAATAGGTTACCAAGCTCGGTCCGCTCCACGATATCGGCCTGCCCTTCCAGGCGATTTACCTCGATACAATCTTCCATCACCGATTTTTTGGCTTCGAGAGCGCCCAACGCTTTGTCCAGCGAGCGGCAGGAATTTGCAATGATTTCGCCAAGTTCGACTGCGGGACCAGGGATAGGATCAATACGGAAGGCGACGATGCGAAACGTCGCGTCCTCCATCGTATCCAGGACGTCGTCGAGGGTGCTGGATAACGCCTGAATGTCTTCGGGATCGAATGGCGTAATGAACGTCTTGCGCAAGCGATCGAAGAGGGTGTGTACGACTTCATCGCCGCGACGCTCGAGTTCCTCCATGCGTTTGGATACCTGGGTCATGCCGGCGTATCCACCACGGAGACCGGAAAGCAGGAGACTAGCCGCCTCACAGAGGATTGCGGATTGCTGATGAAAATATTCGAAGAATTTTTCGTCTTTGGGTAAGAGATTCAATCGTGGTCTTCCTCGTTAAGAACCTTCCGACTGTCAGACTATCTCATTCGAAAAAGCGGGCCATAATGAGGAGCGGCTTAAATGTTGAATATTCAGATTTTCGGCTTGAAAAATTCCCATGCAACTCGCGCAGCGGAACGATTCTTCAAAGAGCGGGGAGTGCCGGTTCACTCGGTCGATTTAAAGCAGAAGCCGATGGCTCCCGGCGAAATCAGGAGATTTATCGAACGCTTTGGACTGGCCGGATTGTTTGATACCGAGGGGAAAGCGTACGTCGATGCCGGACTCAAGTACCTGAAGCTTTCCGACACGGAGATGCTGGAACGGATTGAACGGGAACCTAAGCTGCTGCGGCTGCCTCTGGTGCGCGCGGCGAACCGGTTCAGCGTGGGCCAGGACGAACCATCGTGGAAAGCAATGCTTGCCGGGTTACGCTAAGAGCCGGCAGCCACTGCAAATGCTCGTGCGCGAAATGATGCTTCGCCATTCCGCCGAGCCGCGCCCGGCGAGACGCCCATGTGGCGTTTGAAAGCGCGGCTGAACGCCGCCTCCGACTGGTAGCCCAGCCGCCGCGATAAATCGCCAACCGGCGCTGCGTCCTCGCGAAGCCAGATCAGCGCTGTGTGCATACGCCAGCGGGTTACGTACTGCATGGCCGGCTCGCCCACCAGCTCCGCAAAGCGCGCAGCAAATGCCGAGCGTGACATGGCCGCCTCGGAAGCCAGCGTTTCCAAGCTCCACTCGCGCGCGGGCTCGCGGTGAATGCGCGCAATCGCGCGGCCGATCTGCCTATCCTGCAGCGCTCCCAACCATCCGGTTTGCGCATTCGGATCTTGCGCGATCCAGGAGCGTATGGCGTGAATGACGAGAATATCCGCGAGACGCGTGATAACCGTCTCGCCGCCAGGCCGCAGTTCGCTGGCTTCGGCGGCCATAAGCCGCAGCGTACTCGCGATCCAATCGCTATGCGGAGAATCGAATGCATCGACAACGATCAAGCGAGGCAGAAGCTTGACCAACTGATGTGCGGCCGGGTGATCGAATTGAAAGACGGCACAGACGGCGGTTGCCGGAGTTCCGCCGCCGCCTAGTTGCAGTATTTCGTAGCGCTCACTCACCTGCTGCCGGGCAATTGAAAAAAGTTCTGTTCCGGCCAGGCCCGGTTGGCTCGCCATCCGGTGGCCTTCGCCGTGAGGCACGAGAGCCAGAGCGCCCGGTTGCAGCAGATGGTCCGGAGATCCTTCCACCTCGAGCCAGCACGCACCCGATGTGACGACGTGCAGCATCAGGCATCGGTCCATCGGAGGAAGCACCAGGGACCAAGGGGCCGTGAATTCGGAACGGCAATAGAACATGCCGGTCATCCGCAAGAAATGGAGCGCTTCGCCAACTGGATCGGACAACGGAGGCAAAACGATATTCACTTTTATGAGTATGCCGCGCGCCTGGACGAACGAGCAAACGACAGCGATGAATGAGCATTGATCAGCCGGTTGCGATCGCGCAGGCTGGGAGAGGAGGAGATGAAGCACATGCACAACGACAAAGAGACGCTGGTTCTTGGAGGCACTGGAAAAACGGGCCGGCGAGTCGCCGAGCGGCTCACCAGACGAGAAATGCGTGTCCGCATTGGTTCGCGGTCTGGTGTGCCGCCGTTCGATTGGGAGAACCCGGCGACGTGGCAGCCGGCGGTAGAAGGCGTTACGTCGGTTTATGTGAGTTACTATCCGGACCTCGCCTTTCCGGGAGCGGCCGACGCGATCGAAGCGTTTGTCGAATTGGCGGTTCGCAGCGGCGTCAGAAAGCTGGTTCTATTGTCGGGACGCGGCGAGGAGGGCGCAATGCGCGGCGAACAAGCAGT
>JAICIH010000142.1 GCA_025924475.1 Bryobacteraceae bacterium | reverse complement strand
TTGAAGCTCATTTAATTAACAACACGGGCCTTTCGATCGCGATCTGGCCCATAAAAGCTGTCTCAAGAGCGTACGTTCAAGTCGCCCTATTTGCATTCTTTGGCGTCTCTTTAATATAAAGGCGGAGAGGTACTGGCGGTTCTTCATCACCCACTTCGATTGTGAATTAACGTGACCTCGGCGAGGATGCGATTAATCGAGCCCTCTGAAGCGCCATTGCCGGTCACCGAGACAGGCGTGCGAGATTCGACACCATCGAGCCAAGCAAAAGGCCACGATGACGCGCAGGAAAAATCGACGTAGCTGTCCGCCGATGCTCTCTCATGTCACAGATACATCCGACTTGCCGGTTGAAGCAAGCAAGTTACGAGCTTCCCAAGACTCGTGTCGGACGCAGGCTGCGGAAACCGCTGCGTCGATATCGGCGAGCGAGATCCGTCGGCGAAAACACATCCGGTGCAAATTGGGCCTGACGCTTGTGACCGACAACCGCAAACATTTTCCGATGTCGGAGCTGTCGCTTTATCCTCTGCCGGGCTGATCGCATCAACGAATCTCTTGAAATCACGCCGCGGTTCTCGACTGCAAGCGTATCTGATCTGCTTTTGCTGGCGAATGGCCGAGATGAGAAGCCCAATATCTGATCGGCTGAAGCTAGCCAAAAACGCCGCTCCGCAAACGTTCTGTTGAGGCGCTTGGCGTCTGTGATGGATCCACAGGAAGAATTTGGCCAACGGAAACCGAAATCTTCCCTGTCCGAAACCATCTGCTCCGCCGCGCTTTGATCTCGCCCAAGCCCCCGAGCCGGACGGGCAGGGCAGGGATAGCCAGGTCCTTCCACAAAAGACCGGCGCCGCCTTTGAACGGTTGCGGAGTACCGTCAGCGGAGCGGTGTCCTTCCGGAAAGACCAGAACGCTGTAACCGCGGTCGACCGCTTTGCCCGCGTGCTCGAAACTGCGCCGGAAACCCGTCAGCCGGGGCAGAGGGAAGACATTGAACAGCGCTGTCATTAAGAAGTAAGCCGCAGGCGCGAGCAGATTCAGGAACCAGTTGCCTTGGTTGCGGCCACGCCGGAAATCCAGCAGCATCTCCGCAGACATCGCAATAGCGACCTTCCGGCGAATCGGGCCGGGGAGCGCCAACAGAATCAGAGGCGCATCGTATGAGGTAATGTGGTTGGCCACAATCAGCATCGGACCAATGGGCCAATCCTTTACTTGAACATTCAATTTGGGTTTGGCCAGAAAACGGGCCAGCGGAAGCGCGATGCCTTCGAGAAACAGCGCACGGATGACCTGAACCACCGGATTCCACGGCCACTTGGGATAGACATGTTCGGCTGGGGCGGTTTCGAAGGCATGCGGCTGAGCGACAAGACGCCGGATATCGGAAGCGGATTTAACTTCTTGTATCTGCTTATCATCCAATGCGATGCCGTATTGTTGCTCAAGTTGTGCTTGGAGCTGAACGCGGCCCAGGCTATCGAGTGGCGGCGTTTCTTCCTCCGATGCTGCCGATGGCTGTGCAGCCGCCCGTTGCGCTACTTCGCGCTTCAGGATCTTCCCTGTGGAGGTGCGAGGAAAATCCGGATCCGGCCAGACCATCCAGCGGCTTATCTTTTGGAAGTCGGCCAGCTCCCGATTTGCGCCTTCAAGTATTGCTTGAGGTGCCGTGCCGAGTGCCAGCACGAGCGCAGCGAGCGGCTCCGGCCCGTGTTCACCTGTCACTTCGATCACGGCGCTGGCCTTTACTCCTGGCTGCCGGGACAACGCGGCCTCAAGATCCTCCGGATAAATATTTAGACCGGCCGAGGTGACGATGACATCTTTCTTGCGGCCGCGAAACCGGAGATTGCCGCGCTTGTCGAACTCGGCCAGATCGCCTGTGCCGAGCCATTCCGAATCCTGTTGCTGCAGTTGCCCACCCTGCCAGGTGGTGTTGGAAATCGTCGCCCCACGCACCAGCACTTCACCGTCTTCGGCAAGCCGTACTTCACGCCCGGGGAGAACCTGCCCAATCGTGCCGCGCACCGGCCGGAAAGGATGGTTCAAGCTGACGAGTGCCGTGGTCTCCGTCATGCCGTAGCCTTGCACGACGACGAAACCCAGTCGGCTCCAAAATTCCTCACCGGCCGCCGACAGCGAGGCGCCGCCACAAACAAATGCCCAGAATTTCAGTCCAAGCATGCGATGGATATCGCGGAACTTCCACCACCGCACCCAAATCTTGCGCGCGGCAGCCTCTTCGATCCGCTCTTGTAAGTCGGGAAAATGTTCGAGCGCATAGTCTTCGAGCAAATCCAGTACGCGCGGGACGGCGGCAAGAACGGAAATTCGCTCGCGGCGAATGCGCGCCGCAAGCTCACCAGCGACGAGCCGCGATTCGTAGTGCAACTCCGCCCCAAGCAGCGGCGGAACCCAGAGACCCATGAACTGCCCGAAAACGTGACTAAGCGGGAGAGTGTGCAAAATCCGGATGGGATGAACCCAGCGTTCGTATTTGAGGTATTTACCCATCTCGCGCTCAATTGGCTCGAGGCTGGCGAGGACGTTTCGGTGCGTATGCACGACGCCTTTCGGCTCACCCGTCGTCCCGGAGGTGAAGACAATTTGCAGAAAGTCGTCCGGATGCAGACTATCGATCGCGCCGGCGCTTCGTGGAGAGAGCTCGCTCTCCAAGCGTTCGAAAGTAAGGTGTGGGACGCCGGCGTTTAGCGTTGCGAGCTTCACCGAATCTCCGATGGCAAGCTTGGCGGACACCTCCCGCTGGACGCGCTGGGCGAAAGAAGGATCACTCGCGACATCGATGGGTACCGGCAAAACTCCGCGAAGGACGCAGCCGAAAAAAGCACCCACCCATTCAGCGCCGTTTTCACCCCACAAGAGAACCCGGTCGCCCTTGGCGATGCTGCGCTCTTCGAGTGTGGAGGCAAAGCGCCGGGCCAGCCCGGCAAGTTGAGCATAGCTGGCGCGCCGCTCGCGTAAGCCGCGGCGCGCAACGATGGCAATGTCTGTCCCGCGCCGTTCGAAATCGTCGATTAGCGAGGCAAGATGGGCTCGGCCGCCTGACACCTCTCCAGGCTACGATGCACCGCGCTGTGAGGACACGTAGGCTTCCCGTGCCTTGGATGTAGATAGTGGAAACCCGGTTCCGGGTTTCTTAGTCGAGTCCCGATGCCCGAGCGAGTCGAATCGGCGTGACAGCCGCTTCTCTCGGTTTCTCACCCGGTGATTCTTTTTGCGGCGACTTGCGAACGAGCGCAAGTCCCAATCTGGCCGGCCCTGAGATCTCGTTGAGAAAGACCAGCGACTGCGTGCTGGCCGCCGCGATCTGTGTACCATGGCGGTGCATGTCCTGCAGCAGGCTGCGTCCTTCAAAATCGTAATCGAGGAGGTGAGTGATGTCCACTACAATGCGCCGGGATGCGTTTTCACGAAGCGCTTCCGACCACGCAAACAGAACATCCTCCACCACGCTGCCGGCCAGATTACCGGCAATTTCAATGCGGAATTCTCCGCCGTTGTCGCGAATGTTTATGCTCACCAAATCGCTACCGCTCCGTTGGACTGCACTGGAACGAAAATCACTACAACAAAGTTAAGCGAATTTAACAAGAATCTCCAGATCTTTGTAATCAGTAAATTAACGAGGCTCAGAAACAAACCGGCATCTTTGGGCATCTTGCCTTAAGTAGTCCACTCGCAATATGGAACAGGAGAAGACCGGCTAAGCCGGATAGAATGCCGACGCACATCCTGCCAGGATCGCCGTACTCCCAGGGCTCGACATGGGATGGGACCGGCGTCAATTTTGCTATTTATACCGAGAACGCCACTGGCGTCGATCTTTGTCTTTTCGACGAAGTAGACTCGACCAAACCGGAAATCATTCCACTCCGAGAATCTACGGGCTATGTTTGGCATTGTTATGTACCGGGGCTGACCATTGGTCAGCTTTATGGGTATCGGATTCATGGACCCTATGAGCCGGAAAAGGGCTTGCGGTTCAATTCTTCCAAGCTTCTTATCGACCCGTATGCCCGCGCCATTGCCGGCGAGGTGAATTGGAAATATCCCGTTTTCAGCTATAAACTAGGCGATCCGAATGCGGATTTGAGCAAATGTGAACAAGACGATGCAGCGGGAATCCCCAAATCCGTTGTCACGAGCACACATTTCGATTGGCAGAACGACCGCCTGCCTGAGACGCCGCTGCATGAATCGGTAATTTACGAATTGCATGTAAAGGGGTTTACAGCTCAGCATCCGGAAGTTCCCGAAAAGCTGCGGGGAACGTATTTAGGCCTGGTGACGCCGCCTGTGATTGATTATTTGAAGAAACTCGGCGTTACGGCCGTGGAATTGATGCCGGTCCACGATTTTCTGGACGACAAGATTCTACTAGATCGCGGGCTTCGCAACTATTGGGGCTACAACACGACAAATTTCTTTTCGCCCACGGCGCGCTACTCGAGCTCGGGCGACCGGGGCCAGCAAATTGGTGAGTTCAAAACCATGGTTCGCGAACTCCACCGCGCCAACATCGAGGTGATTCTCGATGTCGTGTATAACCATACGTCGGAAGGCAACCACCTTGGCCCGAGTCTGAGTTTTCGGGGCATCGACAATTCGACCTACTACCGCTTAGTGCCTGATAATCCGCGCTACTACATGGACTACACAGGCACCGGAAACACTTTGAACGTGCGCCACCCGCAAGTATTGAAGCTGGTCATGGATAGTTTGCGGCACTGGGTGCTCGACTGTCATGTGGATGGATTCCGGTTCGATCTGGCCTCCGCACTCGCACGTGAACTGCACGACGTCGATCGGCTGTCTGCCTTTTTCGACGTCATCAATCAGGATCCGGTACTCTCCCGCGTGAAACTCATAGCCGAACCCTGGGATGTTGGCGAAGGCGGTTATCAGGTGGGCCGTTTCCCGGCATTATGGGCGGAATGGAATGGAAAATATCGTGATGCAGTCCGGCGCTATTGGAAGGGCGACGAAGGTCAATTGGCCGAGCTCGGGTATCGCTTGACCGGCAGCAGCGATTTATATCAGCGCGATGGCCGCCGTCCCTCCGCAAGCATTAATTTCATTACAGCCCACGATGGCTTCACGCTAAACGATCTTGTGAGCTACAACGAAAAGCACAATGAAGCGAACGGCGAGGGAAATGAGGATGGATCAAACGACAATCATTCCTGGAACCATGGCGCGGAAGGTCCGACGGACGATCCCCGTATCATCGAATTGCGCGAACGCGATAAGCGCAATCTTCTGACCACGCTGCTGCTTTCTCAAGGCGTGCCGATGATTCAGGCGGGAGACGAAATCAGCCGCACCCAGCAGGGCAACAATAACGCCTATTGCCAGGATGACCCCATTAGCTGGCTCGATTGGAATATAGACGAGCGCAAGCGGGCGCTGCTCGATTTCACAACGAAACTGATCGCCTTACGCAAAGCTCATCCGAATCTGCGCCGGCGCAAGTTCTTTCAGGATCGCAAGATCAGCCCGTCCACCGCAGCCAAGCAGCAGGTCGATGGACTCGAGATCCACGATGTTGCATGGTTCCGGCCGGACGGAGAGGAGATGACCGAGGATGAGTGGAATGCCGGGTGGGTGCGCTGCCTGGGCCTTTGCTTAAGCGGAAAAACTCTCGATGATGTAGACCGGATGGGCGAGCGGCTCCGTGACGATACGTACTTGATTTGCTTGAATCCGCATCATGAGCATATTCAGTTCTATATGCCTCCGTGTGCGGAGGGATGGGCCTGGGAACTCCTGTTCGACACGCGCTCTGAAAGTACGGGAATGGAATCAGAGCCGCTGAAAAGCAGTGAGCCCTATGATCTGGTCGAGCATTCAACGGCCGTGTTCCGTCAAGTACAGCAGCGTGAGGCGCCAAAAGCGCAGCGGGAAAAAGGAGCAGAGAAAAACCAGGAATCGGAGTTGCAGCCGGTGGCGACGTAGCCGCTATTCGTAACGCAAGGCAGTAACCGGGTCCAGCTTGGCCGCCTTGTTCGCTGGCCATATACCGAAAAATAGTCCGACTCCAACGGAGACGGTCACGCCCAGAATCGCCGCCCACACCGGTACGGTCGTGGGGAGTGACGTAAATATCAGTTTGCTTCCCATAGCAATGGCCCAGCCAAGAACAAGCCCGGCTAGACCGCCCAAGCCGGTCAACACGGAGGCCTCGAGCAAAAACTGAAAAATGATATCGATCCGTTTGGCCCCGATCGCCTTTCGGACTCCGATTTCACGTGTGCGTTCCGTGACCGAGACCAGCATGATATTCATCACGCCAATGCCGCCGACCAAAAGGCCTATTGAGCTAAGAACGATCATTACCAGAAACGTCATAGCGGTGATCTGGCGAAACTGTTCCACCATTTGTTCGGCTGTGGACATCGAGAAATCGTCCGGCTTGTTGGGCCGAACGTGGCGCTGAATACGCAGAATCGTCCGTACCTCATCCATAGCCTGCGGCAGCATGCCATCGTTGGCGGTGACAATGATTGCTACATCGCGCGCGTTCGGATATTTCTTTACCATCGCGGAAAAAGGCAGAAATACGCGGTTATCGGATTGATCGAAGAACGATGCGCTCGGCCGATGCATCGTACCGACGACTGTTAACTCAAGACCGTCCGAGTTAATCTTTTTGCCGATCGGGTTTTCTTCGCCGAATAACGCTTTCACGATATCGGCGCCAATCACGGTTACCGGCGCGTGATGCCGGTCTTCAAAGTCGGAGAAGAAACGGCCCTGGTCCATATCGATCTGGCCGGTGCGTGCGTAGGACTCTTCGACACCTTGCAGCCGTGTTTGGTACACTGCGTTTCCTTTGTATTTGGTGACGATCGGTCCACGGTTGTTAAACATCATCGCCGATACTAATGCGCAAGCGCTGCAATTCTCCCGAAGCCGTTCGGCATTCTCATAGGTGAACTGTTTGCGGGCTCGCTGTTCGGGGGTAAGATCCCCGGTTCGAAAGGCGGGTGTGCGGGAAACGATGATGGTATTCGGCCCGAAGCTCTTCAGCACATTCGTGACGGCGCCGTCAAAACCCGTAAGGATCGAGCCGACGCCGATGATCGTTCCGGTACCGATGATCACGCCCAGCATAGTCAGCAGGCTTCGCAGCTTGTGCGCGCGAATCGTATCGAGCGCGAGCATCGTGTTGTTGCGGAAGGAAGAGAATACGTTCATAGGTTTATTCCTGGTGCAGAGCGACGATCGGATCCAGCTTCGAGGCCTGCCGCGCCGGGTAGATTCCAAAGAACAGGCCTACGGCGACGGAAAGGCCGACTCCCAATGCTACGGAAAAAATGGGCATTACCATCGGTAGCGGCGTGGTATTGCGCACCACAACGGCAAGCAGATAGGCAATGATGACACCGAGTACACCACCGGTGGCCGCCAGGACTGACGATTCAACCAAAAATTGATTCAGGATATCGCCGCGCCGTGCGCCGAGCGATTTCCGAATTCCTATCTCGTGGGTGCGCTCGGTTACGACGGCAAGCATGATGTTCATAATGACGATTCCGCCGACCACCAGGAACACGGATACCACCCCAAAAGCCATAGCTGCGATCGCTCCCGTGAGATTGTGCCAGGCGGTAGCGAATGTATCGGAACCGAACATCGTAAACGTGTCATCCTGCCCGGGGCGGATGTGCCGGTAAGCTCGCAGCAGCATGCGTACTTCATCCTGTGCTTCGTTTAACTGGTTCGGATTGCGGGCTTTGGCCAAAAATTGCAATTCATTGTGCAGACCCCAGGTTTTGAAATATGTGTAAACCGGGACCATGACAAAAGAATCCTGCGACTGTCCGAAGACGCTGCCCTGGGCTTTGGCAACGCCAACCACCTCATATGGAGAGCCATTCACCTTAATTGTTTTGCCCACCGGGTCTACTCCGGTGAAGAATCGGTCGGCAACATCGCTGCCGATAAAGGCAATCCGGGCATGGCGCCGGACTTCCTGCTCCGTGATGGCGCGCCCGGCGCCTACTTCGATATTGCTGAGTTCGGGAATATTGGCGGTAACCCCTTCGAGACCGACCGAGGTCATGTTTTCGCCGTTGTAGGAGACGGTTGAGTTTTTCCAGGTCTGCATCCCGATATCGCGCAGGAGCGTGGCATGCTCCTTGATGAACTCGTACTCGTCCGGCTTGATCTGCGGATTGCGGCGCTGCATCTCCAGAAACTTTTTAGGGTCCCAGTTGCCGATGAAGGCAATCCGCACGACGCGAAAACCGTCCGATCCCATGTTGGAAAGCTTCGTCGAGATGTAAACGTTCATCCCATTGACAAAGGACGTCACGGCAATGAGCGTGCTCGTGGCCAAAATAATCCCGAGCAGAGTCAGAAAACTGCGCAATTTGCTCTTGCGCAAGGAATCGACCGCGATCCGGGCCGCTTCCCAGAAGGATGCGCTTGGGCGAAGGTTTCGTCGAGCCACGTGCTCTCCCCTTATCTAGTCCAATACGTTCACTGGCGTGCAAACGTTCCAGTTATCAGTGTATGCGGAAAAACCTTCTACTTTCCCGGCGAACGGAAACGTTTCGTAATTCCTGATATGTTTTATAGAGCGGCATGCGTCCTGGTCATCGCGTCGTCCTGACGCTCATCCTTTGGGGAGCCGTAGCCCCCCTCTCTCTGCGCGCGGCTCAGGCCGCCCATTCCGATCTCGAAAACGGTTTTGCGCAAACCGTACGGCCTTTCGTTGCTACCTATTGCACTGGATGCCATAGCGGCGCCTCGGCCCCGGCGAATCTGGATCTGAAATCGTACTCCACGCTCTCCGACGTCGTCCGCGACCTCACCCGCTGGAATGCCGTGGCAGGCCGGCTGAGCGCCGGACAGATGCCGCCGAAGATGATGAAGCAACCGCCGGCCGAGCTTCGCCAGCAGGTGATCGCCTGGATCCGGTCCGTTCGTCAGGCGGAAGCGCTGAAACGTGCCGGCGATCCCGGTGTCGTGCTGGCCCGCCGTTTAAGCAATGCCGAATACGACTACTCCATACGGGACCTGACCGGGGTAGATCTTCGCCCCACGCGCGAGTTTCCGGTGGATCCTGCCAATACCGCCGGGTTCGACAACTCGGGTGAGTCGCTGACGATGTCGCCGGCGCTATTGAATAAGTATCTGCAGGCGGCGCGCCAGGTTGCCGACAATATGGCCTTGACGCCCGACGGCATTACCTTCGCTCCGCATCCGATGCTTGTCGAGACGGATCGCGAGACCTTTGCCATCCAGCGAATCGTTAACTTCTATAAGAACCAGCCGACGGACTACGCCGCTTACTTCGAAGCCGCCTGGCGCTTCAAGCAACGGGCGGCTCTGCATCTGCGCGGCGCTACCCTGCGGAGCGCCGCTACCGACGCCGGAATCAGCCCCAAATATCTGCCGATGGTCTGGCGGATATTAGGCGAAACGCAGGACCGAACTATTAAAGATGTCGGTCCGATTGCCAAACTCCGCGCCATGTGGCGCGCTCTGCCGGCGCCCGGTGGGAGCGAGGAGGAGCTGAAAGCGCGATGCGCTGCGATGCGCGATTTCGTGGTCAAAATCCGTAAGCACACGGCTATGGAGTTTGCCGCGCCCGTGGTTCAGGGATTGTATCCGACTTCGCAGCCGCTGATGAATTGGAAGCTGCGCCAGTTTGCCGCCCATCGGCGCGATTTCGACCGCAAGGCCTTGCGTATGGAGGACGACCCTCCACTGGTTGTGCCGCCGATCCCGCGTTATGCCAAACTCGGGCAGGAAGCCGCTATTCGAGCAGCCGCGCTCATGCTGAAAGGCCGCGCCGGCGATACGGACTTAATTGTTCCGCGCGGGCAGAGGGCGTTGTATGAAACGGCCTTCGCCCAATTCGCGAATGTTTTTCCGGACGCCTTCTATATCAGCGAGCGCGGCCGGTTCTATCCCGACGATTCCGAAGACAAGGGCCGCCTGCTCAGCGCCGGCTATCACAACGTGATGGGCTATTTCCGTGATGACACTCCGCTGATCCAGCTCATTTTGGACGAGAAGGGTAAGCAAGAGCTCGATCGCCTCTGGACGGAATTCGAATTCATGGGCGATTTCACAACGCGCACTTGGGTCCAGTATTTTTTCAATCAGAGCGGCGAGGTAGCCGGACACGGCCGCGAATCGGGCAGCGCCCGGCCGCCGGACGAGCAAGTATCCTCGAGCGAGGTCATCTTCGGTCTGCGGGATGCGTATCTCGCGAAAGCTGAGGCGGCCAACAGCAGTCCGATAGCGATTCAGGCCATTCGCGATCATTTCCAGCGCGAGAATGAAACGATTCGTTCGGTGGAGCGCATGCGCAGCGAAGCCGAGCCGCGGCATCTCGATGCTCTGCTGAAGTTCGCCGCGCGGGCTTACCGTCGGCCATTGTCCGCTGCAGAGAGCCAGGATATGATCGCCTACTATCACTCTCTGCGTGACAAAAGTGGATTGACGCATGAAGAGGCGATACGCGATTCGCTTGTCAGTATTCTGATGTCGCCAAAGTTCAGCTACCGGCTCGATCTCATCAGCGATACGTCGCATCGAGCCACGGCGCTCCGGCCGGTATCTATGTCGGTGCCTGTCGAGCCGTTATCCAATTACGATCTCTCTAGCCGGTTGAGTTACTTTCTCTGGTCCAGCATTCCGGATGAAGAATTACTGGCGCACGCTGCCAAGGGAGACCTGGAGAACGCGAAAGTGATTTCCGCTCAGGCATCCCGTATGTTGAAGGACGAACGCGCCCGCGATCTGGCCGTCGAGTTCGGCGGCAACTGGCTCGGTTTCCGGCAGTTCGAGCAGCATAATGCCGTTGACCGCGACCGGTTCCCGCAGTTCACCAACGATCTGCGGGAAGCGATGTATGACGAGCCGATTCATTTCCTCGAAAATGTCATTCGGAATGACCGGCCGATTCTCGATTTGATCTACGGCAAATACACTTTTGTGAATCCGGTGTTGGCCAAGCATTACGGCATGCCGGCGGTTTCCGGCGATAACGAAACTTGGGTCCGCGTGGACGACGCCGATCGCTACGGCCGAGGCGGCATTCTGCCGATGGCGGTTTTCCTTACCTTAAACGCGCCAGGATTGCGGACCAGCCCGGTCAAGCGCGGCCATTGGCTTGTGCAGCGTGTGATCGGCGAAGAAATTCCACCTCCACCGCCCAATGTGCCGCAATTGCCGGATGACGAATCGAAATCGGAGTTGCCGGTTCGCCAGATGCTGGAGAAGCACCGTTCGGTTCCATTCTGCGCCGCATGCCACGCGCGGTTTGATTCTTTTGGTTTGGCCTTCGAAGGCTATGGTCCTGTGGGCGAAAAACGCGCTACCGATCTTGCCGGACGTCCCGTGGACGCCGAGGCGGATTTTCCCGGCGGCGTGCACGCGTCTGGCGTAGAAGGCGTGGAGAATTTTATTCGCGATCATCGCGAAACGGAATTCATCGATAACTTCAGCCGCAAGCTGCTTGCCTATGCGCTCGGAAGATCGCTCATGCTATCCGACGAGCCTCTGATCGACCGCATGCGTACCTCGCTCGTTGCTAATGGTTATCGCTTCAGTTCCTTAATTGAGACAATCGTGAGTAGCCCGCAGTTCTTGAATAGAAGAATCCCGGAAACCCGGATACAGAAAGCTGAATTGCATGCCCAAACGAACTAGCAAGTTCCAAAGCGCCATGACTCGCCGCACCGTTCTTCGCGGAGCCGGAGTCACCATGGCTCTTCCGCTGCTTCAATCGCTGCCTTGTTTCGCCGATACGCCGTCGGTGACATTCCCGAAGCGCTTTGCCGTTCTGTTTATGGGTAACGGCATCAATGAGGCGCACTGGGATGCGCAAGGCTGTGGAGCGGACATGAAGCTGAGCAAGACGCTCGCGCCGCTCGAGCCGATTAAACACAAGATCAACGTCATTCACGGTCTCTTTCAGAAACGCTCCGTAGGGTTGGGCATTCATCCGGCGCAGACGGGCGGACTGCTTTCCGGCGCAGTGATCCATAAAGGAGCCATCATCCATGCGGGCGTTACGGTCGATCAGATGATCGCCAATCGCGTCGGTGAGGATACTCCGCAAGCAAGTATCGTGCTTGCCTGCGAGCAGCCCATGACCGGCTATCACGAAACCAACTACTCACTGGCCTACAGCTCGCATGTTTCCTGGCAGAGTCCGGATTCGCCTGTTCCGAACGAAGTCTATCCGGCGCTCGCCTGGGATAGCCTGTTCGAAAATCGCGGCAGCCTGCGCAATGTGAGCATTCTGGACCGGGTCCGCGGAGAAGCAGCGGCGCTGAGCACCGAAATCAGCTCCGACGACAAAGTCAAACTGGACGAATACCTCAGCAGCGTGCGCGAAGTCGAAAAACGCGTCGATGGCATGCGGAAGAGTCAGGAGCGTGCACAGGAACTGGCTAAGCAGCAAAATCGTCCGGTGTTTTCCATGGATCGTCCCGCCAACGGCCTTCCCGAAGACCTGCGCGATCACGCCCGTTTGATGTGCGACATCATCGCCATCGGCTTCCAGACCGATAAGACCCGTGTCGCGAGCCTGCTGCTGGCGCGCGATTTGTCGGCGATGTACTATCCCTTCCTCGGAGTCAAAGACGGCCATCACTCCGCTTCGCATGACAATCTGTCCGAAGGCTACGAGCGAATTTCACGTTTCCATCTGAGCCAACTGGCGTATCTCGCCACAAAGCTGGACGGCATGCCTGAGGGCAACGGCACGGTGCTCGACAATTCGTGTTTAATGTTCCTCTCGAACATGTGGATCGGCCGCAAACATGACAATACTAGGCTGCCGCTGGTGCTCGCCGGCGGCCTTGGCGGAACGCTGGAGACGGGCCGCACGCTCGACTACTTGCAAGCCGGCGACGACAATCGCAAGTTGTGCAGCTTGTATCTTTCAATCATGGACCGCATGGGAGTCAAGCTCGATCAGTTCGGCGACGCGCAGACACGCCTCCAAAATTTGTAAATTCTGATGCTCGCAAGCGTACTTATCACTCATCTTCGTTACCACCAATGGGCAACCGGCCGCGTCCTGGACGAGACCGTGCCGCTGCCTTCGGAACAGCTAGTCAAGCCGCTCGGCGGATCGTTCGGAAGTATCTACGGAACCCTGGTACATATGTACCAGGCAGATCGCATCTGGCATGATCGCTTGAACGGCCGGCCTACAGGCCAGTTGGCCGACTACGAAGCGCCCGGCTGCACCTACGACCTGCAAAAGGCCTGGATGGACATGCTGGCTGAAATCGTGGCTTGGGCTGAGCGATTGCCGGAAAACGATTGGCTCCACGAACTGTCGTACACGACGCTCGCCGGCGTCCCGTATCGAACGCCGCTATGGCAAATGGTTCTGCATGTAGTGAATCATGGAAGCCATCATCGCGGCCAGATCACGAACATGCTGCGACAGCTTGGCGTAAAGCCTGCCAATCTGGACTTGATCGGCTTCTATCGCAACACGCCGCTGCCGGTGGAAACAGTTCGGTAGTCAGAAAGTACCTTTAGCGCGAGTTGGATTATCCTGCATTGGGAGTCGGCCCGATGCACTGGGGCTCGTCGCCCGAGCAACTTAAGATGTCTTTGGAAACGATTGCGGCGCCACAAATCCACAAAGGCTACTTTCCAGTAACCCTGTTTACAATCCTGCAAAGTTCTCCTCAACCAAACGGCTTGCCTC
>JAICIH010000141.1 GCA_025924475.1 Bryobacteraceae bacterium | reverse complement strand
GCTTTAGCCGCGAGCTACATTCCGGCCCGCCGCGCCGCCCGCATCGATCCTATGACGGCGCTACGCATTGGCTGATCAAACCATGAAAGCACTGCCGCTTGCTGTCTTGCTTGTTTCTGTGTCATGTGTCAAGCCGCACTGGCAGAATCGGGTCACTACGCCCGGTCAAGGCTGGGTAGACCTGCGCCCTCGCATGCAGCTTCGTGTCGAAAATGCTTACTATCGCGAAGGTGCGCCAAAACGGGGCCTCGATGGCTATCTGGGCACCGAGATCGCCTACTATCAGGTCCAACCGAACGGACATTTGCGCCTGCTTTCCACTCGTCCTATGAAGGACCGCCCGCATGACCAGCCGCCTGTCGATCGCCTCATGCCAGCGTTCATACGGCACTATCGCTACCATCGCTTTTATTTTGCGATCGTCTTCAAACGCAATGCCGCCGGGCGCGGTTCCGTCGTGCTCGGCGCCAATGAAAGCGCCGAATTAGAAAGCCTTGCAGCGGAGCTGCGCGCTGAGCCGGATGCAGTGTGTAATGATCGATCCACTCACTGCGTGGTCTTTCCGGAAGCCTGTTCCGTCGCCGTGGAAGTGAACGGCCAGCCATTCCGGCCGCCCCACAATTAATCAACCGGCTTCACACTATCCATCAGCGCAAAAAATCCTTCCGCCAGTGTCGGATGAATATAAATCGCGCCTTTCAGCAATGTATAAGGCCGCTCCGCGAGCATCAGCGTACTCAGAATCTGCACCAGTTCGCCACCCTCGCTCGCCAGGATCGCCGCTCCCAAAATGCGGTCGTTGGCGGCGTCCACAATGAGTTTCATAAAGCCGGCCGTCTCCGCGCGTTCAATGGCGCGCGCCACCCAGGTCATCGGCACTTTTCCGATCTTGAGCTTTCGTCCCTCAGTGCGCGCTTCTTTCTCGCTAACCCCCACGCGGCCGAGTGCCGGATCCGTAAACACGGCATACGGAACCAGCCGTGTGCGAGTGCTCAAGTTCTTGCCTTCATACAAATTTCCGTAGACGATCTGGTAGTCGTTATACGAAATATGCGTGAAAGCCGGCCCGCCGTTCACGTCTCCCAGCGCCCAGATCCCCGCAGCGCTGGTCTCGAGCCTGTCGTTCACTACGATATAGCCGCGCTCGTTTACCTCAACGCCGCTCTTCCCCAAATCGAGATCTTTCGTCCGCGGCGAGCGTCCCGTGGCAACCAGTAAGTGCGAGCCGGAGATAACTCGCCCACTCACCGTAAGGCGAATCTGTTTGCCGGCCTGTTCCACTTTAGTCGCGCGGGCATTCAATTCAAATCGCACGCCCTCCGCTTCCAGACACTTCTGCAATTCGCTCGTTACATCTTCATCTTCGCGCGGCAGAATGTGCGCGCCGCTCTGTATGACGGTCACCGCGCTGCCGAAGCGCCGGAACATCTGCCCGAATTCCAGCCCGATATAGCCGCCGCCCAGCACAATCAAATGCTCCGGCAGATCCTTCAGCTCCAGCAGGCTGACATTGGTTAGGTAGGGGACCGATTCGAGGCCCTCAATCCGTGGAATCGTAGGTGCGGCGCCCGTATCGATAAAGATTCGCTCGCCTTCAAGCGCGTGCTCGCCGGCTTGGATCTTTCGCATGCCGATGAACCGCGCCCGCTCGTGATAGACATCCACTTTCTTGTCGAACTTTTTCGGCCATCCCGAACGCGATTTCTCGACCACCTCGTCCTTGCGCTTCAAAATCGCCGGAAGATCGACGCTCACTTCGCTCGCCCGCACGCCCCACCGCGCTGCGTTGCGAGCATAGTGCGCCACCTGCGCGCTCGCCACCATTGTTTTCGTAGGTGTGCAGCCCGTATTCACGCACGTCCCGCCTAACAAATCGGATTCGATCAGCGCCACTTTGGCGCCTTGGCCGGCGATGGCTACGGCCAGTGGATTACCGCCTTGGCCGGAGCCAATTACGATGGCATCGTAAGTAGAAGGCATTTCCACAGTCTATTGCAACAGGAATTTGTCCGAAATCTGCGAAAGCTCGGGACAGCCGATCAGCCCCATGGTCATCTCGAGTTCGGTGCGCAAAATCTCGATCACTCGCGCTACTCCCGCTGCGCCGCCGACGGACAATCCATACAGGTAAGGCCGGCCGATCAGCACCGCCGCCGCGCCGCGCGCCAGCGCTTTAAATACATCTGTCCCCCGGCGAATTCCTCCATCCATCAGCAGCGGTACGCGCCCCCTCACTTGCTCTACTACCGCGGGCAGCGCATCGATCGATGCCTGCAACGTATCCAGGCTGCGGCCGCCGTGATTCGAAACGATCAGCCCATCGCAGCCTAGTTCAACCGCCCGCTCGGCATCCTCCGGATCGAGAATTCCCTTCAGTAGCAGCTTTGCGGGAACAATCGAGCGCAGCCATTCGATGTCTTTCCACGTGGCGTCGGCTCCATGAGTGGGTGAATAAATATTGCGCCCCGCCGGCCGGTGCGCGGCTGCCGAAAAAGCCGTTCCGCGACTTGCCAGGTTGGCTCTTTGGACGCCAGGCGGCAATGTAAATCCTGCGCGATATTCGCGATCGCGCGGCCCGTTCACCGGCACATCCACCGTCACGCAGATCGCTTCGCAGCCCGCCGCCAGAACGCTTTCCACGAGCTCTTTCGTAAATCCGCGATCGGTCTGAATGTAGAGCTGAAACCAGAGCGGCCGCGCCGCCTCCCGGCTCATCGCTTCGAACGCCACCGTGGAGAAGAGCGCCGCCACCAGAGTGGCGTCGCTCAAATTGGCGCCCTTTACCGTTTCGATCTCGCCCTCGGCGTGGACCAGCTTGTGATAGCCGGTCGGCCCAAGCAGAATCGGAAACTCGTAATCGCGATCGAAGAGCCGAAGTTTCGTGTCTATGCGGCTCGCATCCACTAACACCCGCTGGCGCAGTCGAATCCGCTGGAACGCAGCACGATTTTCTGCGTCCGTCAGCCCCGCGCCGGCCGCTCCCGCTACGTACTCGTAGGCCGCATGACTCATGCGCTCGCGCGCGAGCTGCTCGAAATCATCCAGCGTCCAAAGCGGCGGCTGCAAGGCGGCGTCTACTTGAACTCGAGAATTTCTTTTTCTTTGGCTTTTGCGATCTGATCGAGTTTACCGATTTGCCCGTCGGTCAACTTCTGGACGCTGTCCAGCGCCTGCCGCTCTTCGTCTTCGCTGATGAGCTTGTCCTTGAGCATCTTCTTCAAGTGATCGTTCGAATCGCGGCGTACATTGCGCAAACTCACTCGCCGCTCTTCCGCCACATGGCTCAGTTTTTTCGCGAGTTCCCGCCGCCGCTCTTCCGTCAGGGGCGGAACCGGCACGCGCACGAGTTTGCCATCGTTCGAGGGATTCAAACCGAGATCCGCGCTGCGAATGGCTTTCTCAATCGCGCCGATCGTGGATGTGTCCCACGGCTGCACGGTGATCAGCGAAGGCTCTGGCACATGTAGCTGCGCCACCTGGTTCAGCGGAACAGGCGAGCCGTAATAATCGACGCGGACGCTATCGAGCAGACCTATCGAGGCGCGCCCCGTCCGAAAATGCGCCATCTCGTTCTGCAAATCGGCCAGCACCTTGTCCATGCGGGTGCGCGCCGTAGCCTCCACTTCCTTTACGCTCTTGAATGCGCTCGCTGGCGCCGCCGTCGCACTATGCGGTTCTTGTTTCATAACGATTTCGCTCCGTCAGGATCAGCGAATGATCGTGCCGATCGATTCGCCCATCGCCATTCGCATTATATTTCCCGTGCCGTTCAGATCGAACACCATGATCGGCATGCAGTTGTCCCGGCACATGGCCACCGCCGATGCGTCCATCACGCCCAGCGCCTTCGAGAGGACTTCCGTGTAGCTTACTTCGGTGTATTTCACTGCATCCGCGTGCTTCTTGGGATCTTTGTCGTAGACGCCATCGACACTGGTACCCTTGGCGATAATCTGGGCGTGAATCTCGAGGCCGCGCAGGGTCGCCGCCGTATCCGTTGAAAAGTATGGATTCGATGTGCCGGCCGCGAAAATCACCGCCCGCCCTTTTTCGAGATGGCGGATCGCCCGCCGCCGGATGTACGGCTCAGCCACCTGATGCATCTCGATGGCCGTCATCACGCGCGTAGGAATTTCCAAGCCTTCGAGTGCATCCTGAAAGGCCAGCGCATTGATCACCGTCGCCAGCATTCCCATGTGATCGGCGGTCACACGATCCATTTCGTGCGCCGCGGCGGCCACGCCACGAAAAATATTTCCGCCGCCTAAAACCAGTCCGACCTGGACGCCGGCCCGCACCACTTCCGCAACCTGCGCCGCCATGGTCCGGATATGGCCCGGGTCTAAGCCGAAAGACAGCGGCCCGGCTAATGCCTCGCCGCTGATCTTGAGCAGAATGCGTCGATACCCTGGCATGGCGCAGCCGCTTGCCTCAGGCCGTTACGGGCAGCGGGCTTTCCGCAACGCCCGGCGCATCGCCTGAGTCGCCGACTTTGTAGCGAACGAAACGAACCACGTTGATGGTATCGCCGATCTTCGCCCCAACCGTTTTAATCAGCTCGGCTACCGAAATCGTGTTTTCGCGAATGAAGGGCTGATCGAGCAGGCAGACCTCTTCATAGAATTTGCCGAGTCGCCCTTCGGCGATCTTATCCACCATTTTTTCGGGCTTCCCCTCGCCCAGCGCACGTTCCCGCTGGATTTCGCGCTCTTTGGCGAGTAGCGCCGCCGGCACCTGGTCTCGGCTCACGAACTGCGGATGCGCCGCCGCAATCTGCATCGCCACATCGCGCAGCAGCGTCTTGAATTCGTCTTTCGCCGAAGTCCCCGCCGCGCCCGAACTGACTTCGAGCAGCACGCCGATCTGTGCGCCGGTGTGGATGTAATGTCCCACCACGCCGTTCCCGGCCGCTTCGAACATAGCGAAGCGTGAAACATTAATGTTCTCGCCCAGCTTGGCGATCTTCGTCTTTACCAGCTCGCCGACTGTGGTGTTCTTGTCCTTGGCGAATTTTTGTTCGTACAGTGCATGCTCAGCTTTGGTCACGTCTTCCGCACGCACCGCTTTCGGCTTCATTTCCGCTATATGGTGTGCGACATCCGCCGCCAGGCTCTGAAAATCCTCCGTGCGCGCCACGAAGTCCGACTCGCAGTTCACTTCTACCAGGACCCCGGACTTGCCTCGCGGATCGATAAACGCGCTGATGATGCCCTGCTTTGTCGAGCGCGATTCTTTCTTGCTTGCGCCTGCAATGCCGCGCTTACGCAATATGTCCACCGCTTTCTCAATATCGCCATCGGCTTCCTGAAGCGCTTTCTTGCACTCCATCATCCCGGCGCCGGTGCGGTCGCGTAGCTGCTTGACTAATTGTGCGCTGATCTCAGCCATTTGTTGCATTCCTCTTTACACACCTACCCTGCATTCCGCTCCCTTACGGTCGCGGTTCTTTTGCGTTATGCCAACGTTTGTAGTGCCGTAAAGAACCACGCGCGTAAGCAAGTGGCCGGAACTGCCGCCGTTACGCGTTAGTGCTCGATTACGGTCGTGCTCGCGACTTCTTCCGGCGCTTCGCTGCCCGGACCCTTGCGCGGCGGCGCTTCCGGCTCGTTGCTCGTCGCCAGGCTCTCCGACATCAATTGTTCGGCATACTTCGGATCGAGATATTGCGTGTACTCCTCGTCCGTATGGTCCACCGTCTCCTCTTCGCTCTCGACCTTGTCCGCGCCGAAATCGGCGGTAGTCGCAAGCGAGCGTGCTTCCACCACTGCGTCGGCAATCTTTGTCGTGAACAAGCGAATCGCGCGTAGCGCGTCGTCGTTGCCCGGGATTACATGGTCCACCTGGTCCGGGTCGCAGTTGGTATCCACCACCGCCACCACCGGAATACCAAGCTTCCGCGCTTCCTTCACTGCAATCGCTTCTTTGTTCGAGTCGATGACGAACAACAAATCCGGCAGGCCGTTCATGTCCTTGATGCCGGCCAAATTCTGCTGCAGATGCTTGCGCTCACGCTCCAGCCGCCCGACTTCCTTTTTGGCGCGGCCTTCGTAGGCGTTTTCCTGCGCCATGGCATCGAGTTCCTTCAGGCGCTTGATCGAGCGCTGCACGGTCGAGATATTTGTCAGCAAACCGCCCAGCCAGCGCTGGTTCACGTAGAACTGGCTGCAGCGCGTCGCCTCTTCGGCAATCGCCTCCTGCGCCTGGCGCTTGGTGCCAACGAATAGCACCGTCTTGCCCTGCGCGGCCATCTCGCCCACATACCGCATCGCATCTTTGAAGAGCTTCAACGTCTTCTGCAGATCGATGATGTAAATTCCGTTTCGTTCGCCAAAGATATACTCTTTCATCTTTGGATTCCAGCGCTTGGTCTGGTGCCCGAAGTGAACGCCGGCTTCGAGCAATTCTTTCATTGAAATCGACGGCAATCTGTCTCCTGCTTAAACTACTCAAGCCAAATCGCGGCTGCCCACGCGGGCCAAAGCGAGATTTGCGTGGGCCGGGCCTGACTTGGGTTAGGCGGCCCGGCGGCTTACCAATAAGCCAGCCAGATCGCGGTTGATGGGAAAACGAGAAGATGTACTAGCGTTTCGAGAACTGGAAGCGTTTGCGCGCTCCCTTCTGGCCGTACTTCTTTCGCTCATGCTCCCGCGCATCGCGCGTGAGGAAACCAAGCTGCTTCAATTTGCCCCGCAGCTCGGCATCGAATTCGATTAGCGCGCGCGCAATGCCTAAGCGCGCCGCCCCGGCTTGCCCGCTTACCCCGCCGCCCGAAGCCAGAATCATGATATCGAAGCGGTCCGCGGTCTCGGTGGCAAGCAGCGGTTGGCGCACATAAGCGCGCGCCGATTCACTCACAAAATAGTTCTCAAACGGCCGGTGATTTACCGTAATCTGCCCTTTACCCGGCCGCAAAAATACCCGCGTCGTCGCCGTCTTCCGGCGTCCCGTCGCTACCTGCTGAACTAACTTAGCTGCCACTACAATCCTTTCTCGTTCGGCGCGCTCAAATGGTAAGCGGCGCGGGCTTCTGGGCCTGGTGCGGATGATGTTCCCCGGCATAGACTTTTAACTTCCGGTACATCTGCTTGCCGAGCTTGGTCTTGGGCAGCATGCCCGCCACCGCCAGCTCCAGCATCCGCTGCGGGCGCGTTTCCTTCATCCGGCGTGCGCCCGTCTCGATCAGACCGCCCGGATACCCCGTGTGGCGCCGGTAGATCTTTTGACCCTCTTTACCGCCCGTCAATTTGACCTTGGCGGCATTAATTATGATAACGTGATCGCCCGTATCCAGGGACGGGACATAAATCGGTTTGTGCTTGCCCATCAAGAGCATAGCAGCGCGGCTGGCGATCCTTCCAAGGACCGCATCACTGGCGTCAATCACGTGCCAAGCACGCGTAATTTCGTGCTGGGACGGAAACTCGGTACGCATGGACAAACTTCTTCTCTCTGCTTCGAAGACTCGAACACTTTAGTCTAGCATTCTCTAAAGGGAACCGCGCGCGTTAGCAAGCGGCGGCCTGAAGCATCTATAACTATATGATTCGTAAACTATCCAGCGGCGAATACCGGCTCTATTCCCGGAAAAAGGACCCGAAAACCGGCAAGCGAAGAAATCTCGGCACTTTCAAAACCCGCGCGGACGCCGAAAAGCACGAGCGCGCCGTCCAATATTTCAAGCGAGCCCATTAAATTTCCCGCAGCGCGTCACGCCGGCTCGGGCGGAGTGGCTGGCTCATACCCAGTCAGCCCCTCGCTCGCTCTCGCCGGATCGTGACCAGGATTCGGCTTCGGCATCGATGCATTCACCGAAACGCGCCACGTCTTCAGCCGTTCGTGCAGCATCACCGCTTTCGCGGGTTGCTTCAGCACGAGATTCCGCCGCTCACCCGGATCGCTTTCTAAATCGAACAACTCGAGATGATTGTCTTCGTAAAACTCGATCAGTTTCCATCGTCCCATCCGCACCGCGCCTCCAGGCTTCCCGCCTTGATCGCTATAGTGCGGATAGTGCCAGAACAGCGGCCGCTCGGCTATCTGTTTCCCTTCGAGCAGCGGCCGGATGGAAACCCCATCTACATTCGCCGGCTTCGGAATGCCGAGGGCCTCGCAGAATGTCGGAACGAAATCCACGCTAGTCACCGGCGTATCGATAACGCTGCCTCCTTTCGTTACTCCGGGCCAGCGAATCAACAGCGGTTCCCGAATGCCGCCTTCAAACAAATGGCCTTTGCCCGCGCGAAACGGCGTATTGTTAGTAACCGTCGTGGTGCGCTTTCCTTGATACCGTACTCCGCCGTTATCGGAAAAGAACACGACGATCGTGTTCCCGGCCTGTCCCGTCTCATCGAGCGCTTGGAGCAGATGGCCTACCGAGTCGTCTGCGCTCTCTACCATTGCGCAGTAGGTAGGATCGACATCGCCTGTATTCTTCGCCCGATATTTTGCGACTTTCTCAGCCCGCGCCTGCAGCGGTATGTGAACTGTATATTGCGACTCATAGAGAAAGAACGATTTGCCCTTCGATTCGCGAAGGAAGCGCACGCCCTCGAATGCCAGCCGGTCGGTCAGCGATTCGTTCGGCTCGAGCGTCAGGTTCGGCATTGTCTCCGGCCCGAAATATGTCTTCGGACTCCCCGCCGCTCCGCCGCCGACGTTCACATCGAATCCTCGATCCGTCGGCGCGTGCCCCGCGCCGCCCAGATGCCATTTCCCAATCGCCGCGCTTCGGTAACCGCGCGGATGAACAAGTTCCGCGAGCGTCTGTTCGCCGGATGGAAGCTGTTGCTCGAATGCCGGCGTCAGCAGTCGCGCATACGGCCACTGTTTTCTGCCTGGAATCCAATCCGTCAAGTGCAGCCGCGCCGGATATTTCCCGGTCAGGATGCTCGCGCGTGTCGGTGAGCAGACCG
Organism: Bryobacteraceae bacterium; assembly: GCA_025924475.1. GTDB lineage: Bacteria > Acidobacteriota > Terriglobia > Bryobacterales > Bryobacteraceae > Bog-105. The sequence goes on along the minus strand of JAICIH010000141.1, from coordinate 4,889 downwards.
GGCACGCGGCATACGCATTGGTGAATCGCGCGCTCTGCGTCGCAAAACGATCGAGATGCGGTGTATCGATAATCCGGTTGCCATTCGGTCCGACATCGTGCCAGCCCAGATCGTCCATCAGCATGAACACAATGTTCATTCGCGGGCCGTCTGCCTGGCGCGCCGCGGCCGCCGCGCCCCCTGCCATCATCAAGTGCAGAAATTTACGCCGGTTCATTGGTTCTATCCATAAAGCATCTCACCGGTTCGGCCCGCCTCATACGCTAGAGGTATGGCAAGAAAGCTTCTCGCCCTGGTGCTGCTGGCGGCGCCGCTGGTGATCGCACAATCCTACGGCCCGCGCTTGGAAGGCTTCACGTATCCATGGCCCGTTACGCTCTATCGGTTCGAATCGCAAAACCAGTCGCTCGAAATGGCCTACATGGACGTCAAGCCCGCACGCCCCAACGGGCGAACCGCTGTCTTGCTCCACGGGAAGAATTTCTGCGCCGCCACCTGGCAAGCGACTATCTCCGCCCTCACCGATGCCGGCTATCGCGTCATCGCGCCCGACCAGATTGGCTTCTGCAAATCCAGCAAGCCCGAGCGCTATCAGTTCACCTTTGAACAACTCGCTGGCAACACCCACGCCTTGCTCACGTCACTGGGAATACACCGCGCCATCATCATGGGCCACTCGACCGGCGGAATGCTCGCCATCCGCTATGCGCTGATGTATCCATCCGAGGTAGAACACCTGGTCCTGGTAGATCCTATCGGTCTTGAAGATTGGCGCGCGCGTGGCGTGCCTTGGCAGAGCGTGGATGTCCTGTATCAGCGCGAGTTAAAAACCAGCGCCGAACGCATCCGTTCCTATGAGCGCGCCACCTACTATGCCGGCACATGGGACCCTGCTTACGAGCGCTGGGTGCAAATGTTGGCAGGCATGTATCGCGGACCCGGCCGCGCGCGCGTCGCCTGGGATTCGGCGCTGCTCTATGACATGATCTATACCCAGCCGGTGATTTATGAATTCGGTTCCCTGCGTATGCCCGTGCTGCTCATCATCGGCGACAAAGATACAACCGCCATTGGCAAAGATCTCGCGCCGCCGTCCGTGCGCGCCACTCTCGGCAACTATCCCGCGCTCGGTAAAGCGGCCGCCGCGCGAATTCCCCACGCAAAGCTCGTGGAATTTTCCGATCTCGGGCATTCCCCGCAGATCCAGGCGCCGGAGCGTTTTCATAAAGCGCTGCTCGACGGCCTCTCCGGCCATAACTGATGAGCGGGCCCGTCAAATCTTGCAGCCCGTGCGCGTCCGTTGGCATCATCAGGAAGGAAGACATTATGCAAGCCAGATACGTACAAGTAGAGAAGGCCGGCGCACCCTTAAAGCTCGTGACGCGCGATGTTCCCGAACCCGCGGCGGGCCAGGTGCGTATTCGCGTGGAAGCGTGTGGTGTGTGCCACAGCGATTCCATCACCGTCGCCGGCCTGCTTCCTTTCGTCACCTATCCGCGCGTTCCCGGACACGAAATCATCGGTAAAGTCGACGCGGTAGGCGGAGGTGTGGCGCAGTGGAAGCCCGGCCAGCGTGCCGGCGTCGGCTGGTATGGCGGCCATTGCCGCCGCTGTGAGCCATGCCGCCGCGGCGACCTGGTTGCCTGCCAGAATCCGTTGATTCCCGGCATCATTTATGACGGCGGTTATGCCGACTACGTCATTGCACCTTTCGAAGCGCTTGTCGCAGTTCCCGATTCCCTGAAGAGTGTCGAAGCGGCCCCGCTCCTCTGCGCTGGCATTACCACCTTCAACGCTCTACGCAATAGCCCTGCCAAGCCGCCCGACACCGTTGCGATTCTCGGAATGGGTGGCCTCGGTCATCTGGGAGTGCAGTTTGCCGCGAAGATGGGCTTCAATACCGTCGCCATCGCGCGCGGAGCGGACAAAGAGAAGTTCGCGCACGAATTGGGCGCGCGCCACTACATCGACAGCACTGCCGGCGATGTGGCTGCGGCGTTGCAAAAACTGGGCGGCGCTAAAGTGATCCTCGCAACTGTGACTGACGCCGATGCCATGTCCGCCGCCCTCGGCGGCCTGGGCTACGCCGGCGAGTTTCTCATCGTTGGTGTTCCCGGCAAGCCGATTCAGGCGGACGTGGGCGGCCTAATTATGCAGCGCCGCTCCATCCAGGGTTGGCCTAGCGGCACATCTATCGATTCCGAAGACACGCTCAAATTCAGCGAAATTACCGGCGTCCTTCCCTTGATCGAAAAATATCCGCTCGATCGCGCGGCCGACGCCTACGAACGCATGATGAGCGGCAAAGCGCGCTTTCGCGTAGTTCTCGAGACCGGCGCCTAAGAGGACTTCGCCGGTGGCGCTTCTTTCGATGGCTCTTCTTTCTGTTGCTGCCTGCGAAATCGCCGGATCACAACCGGTTCGGCGCTTACCATCGCGACAAACTTCTCGACGATCTCGTCATGTTTCGCCGGAACCGCTGCCAGATACGTATGTTTGCCACCGGCCGATTCGCTGAATGACGCGTGCCCATCGCTTCCCAGCGAAACTGTACCGGATTTCGTGGCAAAATAGCCGTCGCCCGGCCGTACTGCATACAGCATTGCTGCCAGCGCCAGAGCAGGCGCATCATAGGGCATCGTCTTGTAGGCGCGATACGCTTCCGCAATCGGATGCACCGGCACATACGAAAAATCCTTATCGATGCATTGCCCGGGAAACGATAATCCCTCCGCGCTTTTGCGATCGCAAAGAACGATCGGTGTGGGCCACTCCGCCAGCACGCGTTTCGCGGCCGCCGCATCGGCCCCAAATCCGTTATCGGCGATGACCAGCATCTTGACCTTCGCCGCAATCAACGGCGCCGTATCGTGCAACGCCAACAGTTGCGACAAATTTGTCGCCGCCCCAGTTGTCACCAGCACAGCATTCTCATCATTCTGCCCGGCAAGATCATTGCGAATTAAATTAGCCGGCACGGCTGTATCGTTCCAGTGCCTCACATTCGATTGCCACTGCGGTTTTCCGTCTTGCCCCTGCTTCGCCAATAGGCTCTTGACCAGCGGAGGCACCGCTGCCGCTTTCCCGTGCGCGTCGGCAACACCGATCGCAGGCGCCGACATATACATCGCTCCCGGCCCAGTCACCGTCTTTCGATAAAAGCCTTCGACAATATCGCAAAGCTCCGCTGCTTCGAGACACGGGTAATTAATCGTCAGCGCCGAAACGCGCGCCTGCCGCTTGCTCGCAAACCCGTGCACCAGCGCCAGCGCCAGAACGCTATCGATATCGCGGCCAAAATCCGAGTCGTACAGAATCGCTATGGCCGGCTTGGCCGTGCTCGCAAATTGCATCGATCAGGTCAGATCCAGCCCTTCGAGCGCCCCGTTCGAATCGCCGAAATGCTCTACCGGAACGCCCATGCGATCCATCATCGTCACGAACAGATTGCACATCGGCGTTTCGCGCCGGTACACAATCCGCCGCCCCGTCTGGAATTTGCCTCCCGCGCGTCCCGCGATGAGCGTGGGCAAATCCTCGTGCAAATGCCGGTTTCCATCTGACAATCCGGCGCCATACACGATCATCGAGTTATCGAGCAGGTTCGAATCGCCTTCCTGAATTGACTTCAGTTTCTCCAGCCATCCGGCAAACTGCTGGACATGATAGGTATTGATCTGCGCGACCTTTTCCATCAGCGGCAGTTGGTTGCGATGATGCGTCAGCGGATGATGCCCGTCCGGAATGCCGATCTCGCGATAGGCGCGCGACGTGCCCTCATGCGTTACCAGGAACGTAGTAACGCGCGTCAAGTCGGCTTGGAACGCCACCGTCATCATGCTGGTCATCAGCCGGAAATGCTCCGCAAAATCGGCCGGAATACCGTACGGCTTTTCCATGCCCGGATCGATCCGCGAATTGTCTTTCTCCGCGCGTTCGATCTGCAGTTCAATCTCGCGCACCGAAGAAAGGTATTCATCGAGCTTGCGTTGATCCGTCGGCCCTAAATCCAGCGCCAGCCGTTTGGCATCCGAAGAAACCAGATCCAGAATGCTTCGCCGGTACAACGCCCGCCGCTTGCGCGCCTCCGGACTCAGCGCCGCGTCTGCTCCGAATAGCCGGTCGAACAGCGCCCGCGGATTCAGAATCGGCGGCAACGGCTGCGTCTCGCTGCGCCATGCCAGGTTATTCGTGTACGCGCAGGAGTAACCCGAATCGCAATCGCCTGCCTGCCGCGAATCTTCCATCCCGACTTCGAGCGACTTGAAGCGCGTCTTTTCGCCGACCTTGTTCGCCACAATCTGATCGAACGATTGCGAGGCTTTAATATCCACCATCGTCTTGCGCGGCTGTACCCCGCTCAAATACGAAGCACAGCAGCGCCCATGATCCCCCGCGCCATCCAGCAGCGCGCGCCCGGCATTGTGAGTCAGATTCCCCAACAGATTGAAATCATCCTTGAACTTCTCGAGCGGCTTCAAGATGCGCGGCAGCGTCTCCAGCTTCCCTTCGTAATCGGGATTCCAGTTCCGCATGTCGATGCCGTTCGGCACGTAAACGAATGCCATGCGCACCGGCTTCTCCACCTTGGTCGCCGCCGTCGCCATCGCCGGAACCATCGAATCCAGGAACGGTAGCGCAACCGCCGCTCCCGCACCCCGCAGAAATGTACGTCGATCCAGCGCTTTCCGCGTAATCATCGTTTTGCCGTCTCCTTCAGTTTGGGATCTTCCCGCTTGGTCACCAATTCGCCCCGCCTCGCTTGAAAGGGCAAACTGTGAACGATCTCGTAAATCACCGATTGAAATGGATATTGCTGCGGCTGCAGTTTATGAATGATGCCATTCACCGTCGGCCTGTCATAGGGTTGCAACCCGCGCCCGAGCGCG
>JAICIH010000140.1 GCA_025924475.1 Bryobacteraceae bacterium | reverse complement strand
GGTTGCCGAAACCTGGCCGAGCGCGTGGCGCGGACGTGCACTCGGCATCGTGCAGAGCAGTTGGGCGATCGGCTATGCGCTGGCGGCGATGGTGGCGCAGATCGTGCTTGCGCGCGCCGGTTGGCGCTGGGTCTTTTTTGTCGGAGTGCTGCCGGCGCTCGTCACGTTTTGGATTCAGCGCAGCGTGCCGGAGCCGGACATCTGGCAGCAGGCGCGTACATCGCCGCCCAGCATCGCCGGAAAACGTGCCTTGTGGGGCGAAGCTCTACCTCGGCTGCTGGTTCTATTAGCGATGAATACATTCGGAATGTTCGCCTGGTGGGGACTCTTCACCTGGATTCCGGCCTATCTGGCGCTGCCGATAGCCGAAGGCGGCCGCGGATTCACGCTGTTTGGCTTCACCAGCTTTTTGGTCGTGCTGAATCTCTGCGGCATGTGGCCGGGCTATCTTTTGTTTGGCTGGCTTGCCGATACGTTGGGGCGAAAGCGGGCGATTGTTTTGTATCTGGCATGCGCCGCCGTTTCCGTAGCGGCATTTGCAGCGGCGCGCTCGCCGGGATGGATCCTGCTGACTGCGTCCATTGCCGCCTTCTTCGGAACGGGCTTTTTTACCGGCGCGGCAGTAGCCGGCAGCGAGCTGTTCCCGACTCCGATTCGCGCGACTGCGTTGGGACTTTCGTATAACACGGCGCGCGGCATCAGCGCGTTTGCTCCGTTTGTAATTGGCGCGATCGGGCAGTCGCATGGATTGGGTTGGGGATTTGCAGCGTGCGGCGCCGCATTCGCCGCGGCGGCGATTGCGGCTTTGTGGATTCCCGAAACGCGCGGCGTGGAGCTATGCTGACTTTCGCTACCATAGAGAAAGGGAAGCGTGGCAAAGCTCGACATCTTCGACGAAGAATTTACCCGGCAGGCCGAGCAAGCGTGGGACCGAGCGCGCGATGAAGCGCTGGCGAACGGGATTCCGGTTTTTTATCGGCAGAGGGGCGTTCAGATTATGGAACAGCCGGATGGACGTCGTTTTGAAATCCGGTTTATTCCAGGGGCGCCACGTGATTCCTGCTACGAAATCATTCGCGAATTGTCAGCGAGTGCCGCCTAAAATTGCCGGTCCTGACCGTTATTGCAGGGCCAAATGGATCCGGCAAAAGTACTCTGACGAGTGCTCTGGATTTTGAAGGCCGAGAACGTCTGCTCGATCCCGATGCAATAGCCCGCAGGCTAGATCCGGCGAATCCATCGTCGATGGGTATAGCGGCGGGTCGCGAGGTGTTGCAGCGCGTTCGAGAATATTTGGACTGCCGACTTAGCTTCGCGATTGAAACTACGCTCGCTAGCAGGAAGACTCTGCAGACCATGCGCGACGCCAAATCACACGATTTTATTGTGAATTTGGTCTACATCTGCCTTGACGCTCCTGAACATAACCTGCTTCGCGTTAAGGAAAGGGCGCTGCAAGGGCGTCACGATGTAGGCGATCAAGATATTCGTCGCCGCTACCACCGAAGTCTAGCGAATCTGCCTGAGGCAATTCAGATTGCGGATCAAACGATCATCTATGACAATTCGGAAGACAAGTGGCGGAGGATGTTGGAGCTTCAAGGCGGCTCGATTGTTTGGAGAGCGGCAGTTGATGAGCCCGAATGGATAGCACAAATTTGTGCTACCTTGCTCAGCTAAGACAGTATCCCGATATACACTGATCAGGATGACCCGCCGGACCCTGATTGGCTCGATTGGCGCGGCTGCGTCGCTGGCCGCGCAACCTCCGCGTCCCCACAGACAAGTTCACAAAGAATGGAAGCCGCTGCTCGGAGTGCTTGGCCCTTATACTCCCGGAAATGTGGAGTGGGCGAAGGCCCAGGGCTTCAATAACATGATCCTGGGATCATCGCCGCGCTCCACGCTGAACGCGTTATCGATCAGCGATAACGAGATTGCGGATGTGAAAGCGACACTCGCAAAGCATCAGATGCATGTGTCGGCGCTGCAGGTGGGAGCCGATTCGATCAATCCGGATCTGGCCCGGAGGGACCGATCGAATCAGTACTTCGTGAAGGCCATTGAGTTGGCGGGTAAACTAGGCGCACCTTATATCGGTACCCAGTCCGGCAGAGATCCGGCTAAGCCGTTCGAGCAGCAGATTGATGAAATCGTGCGGGTGTATCATGAGAAGTTCTTCCCGGCTTGCGAACAACATAAGGTACGGATCTTGTGGGAGCCGTATCCGGAAGCGCCCAACCTGGCGACGAGCCCGGTGGGTTTCGCGGCTCTTTTCAAAGCTTTCGGAGATTCGCCCTACGTAGGCCTGCAGTACGATCCGTCGCACTTAGTACGGCAGTTCATGGATCCCATACAGACAGCCCGTGACTTTGTCGATAAGATCTACGACGTTCACCTGAAGGACACGGAAATTCTCTGGCCAGTGGTGCGAGCCGGCGGAATCAATCCGGTAAACCGGGCCCGTTGGTGGCGCTACCGGATCCCCGGCATGGGTTCGATAAACTGGCGCGAGTTTTTCAGCGTGCTGCAGGACGTTGGTTATACAGGCGCCATGAGCGTGGAGCAGGAAGACCCGCTATATGGAGCTGACAACAATCCCGGTCCTGATTTTAGTGAAGATTTCAAGACCGGATTCATCATGGCGAAACGCTATTTGTCGCAATATGTGCCGTAAGCACACGTGTGCATAGCAAATAATGGGGTTGCACTAAAAGGTGGAGAGCAATATACTCTTGTGAGGGAGTCTTTTCAGTCTCGTGCGCGGCTCCGCGTGGAGAAAGGTCTATGAGGATCAAATTTCTGTCTAAAATTCTGTACGTATGTTTAGCCAGCGCCGTTCTGGCAATGTTTTCGGGGATTGCGTTTGCGCAGTCGGATAACGGGTCCATTAGCGGCTTCGTTCACGACCCGTCGGGCGCCGTCGTCCCAAATGCAAATGTAACGGTTCAGGATCAGGCGACCGGGAATGAACGCAAGACGGCTACGAACGGATCCGGCTACTACACGGTTACCAACCTCCGGCCAGGGCTTTACAAGGTCACTGCAGAAACAGCCGGGTTCAAGCGGTATGAGACCACCAACAACAAATTGGACTCCAACTCCAATTTGTCCGTGGACATCGTGCTTGCGGTAGGAAACGCCACAGAAACCGTGGAAGTAACCTCCACCGCTCCGGCACTGCAATCGGAATCGGCTGCGGTGCAAAAATTAGTTACGCGCCAACAGATCGACGCGCTCGAACTGAATGGACGCAATCCGATTTTGATGGCGCAGCTCGTCCCAGGAGCGCGCGGCAGCAACCTGGCGAACTTGAACTTCAATTTCTCGCTCGGGCCGAGTCAAATCAATGGCGCCCGCGGCCAGGACACACTTATTACTTACGATGGCGCACCCGCCGTCCGTACCCGATCGAATGGAACCAGTCTCGGCGCAGCCGACGTAGACTCCACGCAGGAAATCCAAGTCATGACTGCCAATTATGGCGCGGAATACGGGCGCTCCTCGGGCGGCCAGATCCGCATCGTCACGAAGGCCGGAGGGACCGATTTCCATGGCTCCGCCTACGAATATCTCCGCAACACAAACCTCAATGCCAATACTTGGGCGCGCAACAACGTTCCCACTACCGGATTCACGGCGCCGATTCACTACAACCAATACGGCTACAACGTCGGCGGACCGTTCTACATTCCCGGGAAGTTCAATAAAGACAAGAGTCGCTTCTTCTGGTATTGGGGCCAGGAATGGGTGAAAAACCACTTTAGTGAAACGAGCGCCACGTCCGGAAACAACGGCAATATGCTTGTACCGAGCCTGAAAATGCGTACCGGCGATTTCAGTGAATTGCTCGGCTCAAATATTTATTACAGCTCACCAAGACAGTTGAAGGATCCCGATACCGGCCAGCCGATCCCTGGCAATATCATTTCCCCGAGCAAACTCAGCCCGAATGGACTTGGGCTTTTGAACGCATACCCGGTTCCCAACGTGTCCACTCCGGTCGGGGGCGGTAATTGGGTGGTTACCAGACTTCACACCCAGGAACAGCGCAAGGACCAGCTCAATGCTGACATGAACCTGACCGACAAACACCGCCTCACATTTCGCCGAAACAATTTTTCTTATCTCGAATACCAGCCGCTCGATGGCAACAGCGATCGCACCCCGAAATTTTTCGATCGCCCGAACCAAACGAACTCACTCGGCTACATCTGGACGGTTTCTCCAACAGTCGTAAACGAGGCGTTGGCCACGGTGAGTCTGGACAATGTTTATATTCCTGTCGACTTGGCGAATTTCTACAATCGAGCTGACGCTGGCATCAACTATCCGTACATTTTTCCAAATGGAAAGCAGGTTCCCACCCGCATTCCGACGGTTAAGATCGCCAATCTTTCCGATTTGAGTGGCGGCCCTTATCCATCGCACTCTACCGGCCCGATCTATACGGTTTCCGACACGATCACCTGGATAAAAGGCAATCATACGCTCAAATTTGGAGCCTATTACGAGCGCTCGGGCGAGAATGACAACGATGAAATCAATGTGCAGGCAATTGCCGGCAGCACCAACAATCAGAATGGCCAATTTCAATTCACGGACGGTGCCACCAATGGGACCGGTGTAGCGGTCGCGAATGCCGCGATGGGACGATTTGACACATATGGCGAACTTGGCCCGCGAGCTTACACGCTTTTCCGCGGAAGCATGACGGAGGCATTCGCTCAGGACTCCTGGAAGGCGACAGAAAAGCTACACATTGATTACGGCGTCCGTTACACCGTCATAGTCCCGTACAGCGCAACATGGCGCAATATGGCGGTTTTCGATCCTACTTTTTACGATCCCGCAAAAGCAGTTTCTGTGGACCCCAAAACAGGATTTGTCAATCAGAATGGAGGAGATCTCTACAACGGAATGGTATTTCCGGGAAGCGGGTTCCCGGATTCCGCCAAAGGCCGCGTAGCAGTTGCGGATTCCGGTCAATTCAACTACCTTTTCCGCGGTGTGGACGCTCGCTATTCCGATATTCAGTGGGGCCAGGTTCAGCCGCGGCTAGGCATCGCTTACCAATTGAATGACAAAACGGTAATTCGGACGGGAGCTGGTCGTTACTTTACGCGGCTGGGCGTCAGCGACTCGGTTTTCCTCGGCGGCAACCCGCCATTCCAGCCCTCCGTGGCCGTTTCTAACGGGAGTGTCGACAATCCCGGCGGAGCTACCATCAACAACTATCCCCTTACCGTGACCACTCAAAGCAAGGCATTCAAAAATCCCGAAGCCTGGAACTGGAATTTCACGGTCGAACGGGAAACCTTCTGGAACTCGGTATTATCAGTTGCCTATGTTGGCCGCCGCGGCTTGCATCTACAGCGCGAGTCGAATATAAACCAGCCCACTGCCGGCACGCTCCAGGCGAATCCTGGCGTCAACATTAACGCATTACGGCCATACCTTGGATACGGCTCTATTCGCGAAACGGACAATGTTGCAAGTTCAATATACAACTCGCTGCAAGTTTCCTGGAATCGGCGCTTTACAAACGGCTTGCAATTTGGACTTGCTTATACGCTCTCAAAGAGCCTGGACAGTGGCTCCAATCAGCGCGATGTGATCCCGAACACCTACGATGCACATTCATTCTGGGGTCCTTCTGAATTCGACAATCGCCATACGCTTGTTATCAACTGGCTATACGATCTGCCGATCTTCCGGCACAGCACCGGCTTCAAAGGAAAGGTACTGGGCGGCTGGCAGATCAGCGGAATCGCTCAATTCCAGACCGGCACGCCGTGCGGTGTCGCGGCTAGCACCGATTTCGCCGGCGCGGGATTGGATAGCAACTTTGGGTGCGGTAACAACGGCCAATATATGGTCGTTGACGGAAATCCAGTTATTGTCGGCCAATTCGCCGCGGGTGGCTCCAAAGATCCCGCTCAATGGTTCGCTACTACGAATCCGAACGGGACGCCTATTTTCGTTGCGCCTAAAGCCGGCACTTTCAATACGCAGCGTGTCCGCGATTTGATCTACCAGCCCGGTTTCCAAAACTGGAACCTTGGCCTGTTCAAAGCGTTCACGATCAACGAGCGCAGCGGGTTCCAATTCCGCGCTGAAGCGTTCAACTTCGTCAATCACCCCAATTGGGGCGGATCGAGCGGCGGTGGGGTGCAGTTCAATCCGACCAATGCCAATTTTGGTAAGGTCACCTCGAAGGGCGGCGAGCGCAATATGCAGCTTTCACTTCGCTTCTACTTCTAAATCGATTGTTCTCCAACTTCACTCCCGCGCAGAAAATCCTCTGCGCGGGAGTTTTTTATTTCTCGCAAGCGGGATGATAAAGCCCAAGGGTTGATGATAAAGGTAGATAAGACATGGCACAAGTGAAGGCCACTCCCAAGACATATGACGTGGTAATTGTCGGCTCTGGCGCCGGTGGCGGCGTCGCCGCGCATGTGCTGGCGCTTGCCGGCGCGAAGATCTGCATGCTCGAAGCCGGCGACATGTTCGATTGCACCAAGCAGTCCAAGATGTTCGAGTGGCCCTATCAGGTGCCGCATCGCGGCGCAGGAACCAAAGAGAAACCGTGGGGCGCATTCGATGCCACCACCCTCGGCGGATGGCAGGTGCCCGGCGAGCCCTATACGCTCGCTCCCGGTTCGGAATGGATGTGGTGGCGCGCACGCATGCTGGGCGGGCGCACCAATCACTATGGCCGCATTTCGCTGCGCATGGGGCCTTACGATTTCAAGCCGTACAGCCGCGATGGCAAGGGTTTCGATTGGCCCATCACCTACGACGATCTGGCGCCCTACTACGATAAGGCTGAAGAACTGATCGGCGTCTTCGGTTCGCAGGAAGGCCTCGAGAACACGCCCGACGGAAAGTTTCAACCAGCACCGGCGCCGCGCGGATACGAACGGCTGATCAAAGCCGCCAGCGACAAGCTGAAAATCCCCTGTATCCCTTCGCGGCTCGCCATTCTTACGCGCCCACTGAACGGGCGTCCGGCGTGCCACTATTGCGCGCAATGTGGCCGCTCGTGCGGCGTCAATGCCAATTTCAATTCGCCCGGCGTACACATCTTCCCGGCGATGAAGACCGGCAACCTCGAACTCCGCACGAATGCCATGGTGCGTGAAGTACTCGTCGGTAACGACGGCCTGGCGACCGGCGTTTCCTACGTCGATAAAAAAACGCGCCGCGAAGTAGAGGTACGCGGCAAAATTGTGGTGCTCGCCGCGAGCTGCTGCGAAAGCGCCCGGCTGCTGCTTAATTCGAAATCGAGTCAATTTCCGAATGGCCTGGCGAATTCGAGTGGCTTGGTGGGACGCTATGTGATGGATACGGTCGGTTCTGCGGTCAGCGGCTTCCTGCCGATCCTGCAAGACCTGCCTCCGCAGAATGAAGACGGCGTCGGCGGCATGCATCTGTACATGCCCTGGTGGCTCTACAAGGAGCAGATGGCGAATAAAATGCCGTTTGCGCGCGGCTATCACATCGAGATCGGCGGCGGGCGCAGCGTGCCGAATGCCGGCACGCTCGGCGGCTATGCGGACCGCTGGCTGGGCGGAGGCTACGGCGTCGAACTGAAGCAAAATCTGCGCAAGTTGTATGGCTGCGACGTGCATTTCTCCGGCCGCGGCGAAATGATTCCGAACGAAGACAGCTATTGCGAAATCGATCCACATGTGGTCGATCAATGGGGCATCCCGGTTCTGCGGTTCCACTTCAAATGGAGCCAGGATGAAATCCTGCAGGCAAAGCACATGCAGGAGACGTTCAAAGAAATTATCGAGACGATGGGCGGAATCGTGACCCACAGCTCCGGCCAAGACAAGGACTGGGGCATTGCGCGCGGCGGCCAGATTATTCATGAAGTCGGCGCCACAAAGATGGGCGACAATCCCAAGACCTCGGTTCTGAACCAATACAGCCAGGCCTGGGACGTCAAGAACCTGTTCATCACGGATGCGGCGCCGTTTGTCAGCAATGCCGATAAGAATCCGACGTTGACCATTTCGGCGCTTGGCTGGCGCACTTCCGATTACATTGCCGACCAAGTCAAGAAACTCAACCTGAAAGTGTGAGGGACTCCAATATGCCAGATAAATCAGGTGTCAGCCGCCGCGATCTTTTTCAAATCATCGGCTCGGTTCCGGCCATTGCCGCTGTTACAGGCAGCGAGGCCGCTGCGGCCACGCCCAAAGCCGGGCCCTATAAGCGCCAGACCTTCGACGACCACCAATGGCGCACTGTGCGTGTTCTCTGCGATCTGATTATTCCCGCCGACGAGCGCAGCCCCGGCGCAACGGAAGCGGGTGTGCCCGAGTTCCTGGACGATTGGATTGCATTTCGAACCGAGCAGGAGGGCAATCAGAACCTGCGCGCCGAGATCCTGGGCGGCCTTATGTGGCTCGATCACGAAAGCCAGAAGCTGTCCCAGAAGGACTTCGCCGACGCCTCCGAGGCGCAGCAAAAACAAATCCTCGACCGCATTGCCTATCCGAAGCGGGCCGCCAAAGAGGACCAACCGGGCGCATCGTTCTTCAGTGAGTTGCGCATTCTTGTAGTCGGTGGATTCTTCTCGAGCAAAGTGGGCGTAGCCGACCTGCCGTACCTTGGCAACGTCGCGGTAATGGAGTGGAAGGGTTGCGATCCGAAAGTATGGACCATCATCGAAGAGCGCATGAAGAACGGCTATAAAGGGATTCTCGAAGCCAAGCCCTGGGGCGCCTGATTTGCCGCGCTTCCGAATTGATTCCAAAATTCTGATTGCTTGGCTGGCGGCAACCCTGCTTCCGGCGCAGCCGCCCCCTGCCCCGCCCGCTCCCGAGCTCTGGTATTACCATCATTGCTATCTCACGAGCGAGGACCAGGTTGCCAAGAGCAAAATTCTGATCGACAAGGCCGCCGCCGCCGGCTATACGGGTGCGGTGTTCTGGGATTCGAGCTTCAACTTCATGGGGAATTCCGATTGGCCCTTCGAGAACGAAGAGCGTATGAAAGAGGTGATGAAGTACGCCCACAAAAAGCACCTCAAATCCATCGTCACTACGGCGCCCTTTGGATATTCAAACGACGTGCTCTCGGTAGATCCAAACTGGGCCGAGGCGCAGCGCGTGGTGGCATCACAGTTTCAGGTTGACAGTTCCGGCAAGAAGCTGATTTTTAAAGACAGCTTTCCCGGTCTTGCGAATCACGGCTTTGAAGAAGGGAAAACCGGTTGGTTCGATACCGGCGATCAGGGTATCGGTATTAGCGAAGCGGCGCACGCAGGCAAGGCGGCCGGAGTGATTGTGGACGCGCCCGGCAACGGCCGCTTCCGCCAGAAGATCACGCTAAAGCCATGGCGCCAGTATCACCTGCGGCTGTTTTATAAATCATCGAACTTCAGCGGGGGGCCGATGGTGGAGGTTCTCGACGCCGGAAATTTCGATAAGGTCCGTTTCATCGGGTACCCGCACGCGAACGGGAACCATGATTGGACCGAAATGAGCGTCATGTTTAACAGCCAGGACACCACCAGCGCTTATCTGTATTTCGGCGTGTGGGGCGGCTGCAAGGGAATGCTCTGGTTCGACAGTATATTCCTGGAAGAAACCGCACTCGTCTACGTCGCTCATCGTGCGGGCACGCCGTTTAAGGTGTATGATCCCGCCGATCCGCAAAAAATATACCGCGAAGGCTCGGATTACACGCTGCCGATCGATTCGGATATGCGGCCGCAATTACCGGCGTTCCATAACGTCTACCATCTGCCTCCCGATTTCCGGCTGCCCGCGGGCACGCAGCTTAAACCCGGCCAAACGGTGGCAGTGGATTCCTACTCGGCGTTCCCGTTATTTATCGCGAATGAAATGGCCATGTGCCTCACCGAGCCGGCAGTTTACAAATGGATCGAAAAAAATGCGCGGTCGGTGAAGAAAGCGATGCCACCCGAATCGGCCGTGCTTCTCGGCTACGATGAGCTGCGCCAAGCCAATTCCTGCTTCTCCTGCCGGTCGAAACACATAAGCGCCGGAGAATTGCTTGCCTGGAGCGTTGGACAGACAATTCAGATCTATCGTTCCGTGATGCCGGGCACGCCACTCTTTATCTGGAACGATATGTTCGACCCGCATCACAATGCGAAGGACAATTACTTCTATGTGGAAGGCAGTCTGGCAGATTCCTGGAAAGGCTTACCGGCCGATATCAGGATCATGAACTGGAACGTAGATCAGTTAAGGCCGTCACTGACATGGTTTTCAGGACTCGATCCCAAACAACCGGTGGCGCATCCGCAGATGATCGCCGGGTTTTACGACAAAGGCAATGGTGGCACCGAGGCTACTAGAGAATTGAAGGAAGCAGCGGGTATCCCGGGTATCGTCGGCATGATGTATACGACCTATGCCGACGACTATTCGCAGCTTGAAAACTTCGCCGCAGCCGCGAAGGCGGGCTGGGCGGGATACCTCGCTAGCCTCAAAGGCAAATAAGCTCTTTACTCATCGCCGGCAACGCCCACGCGTAGGCTTGGCGATTTCTAGATTGTGTTAACCAAGCACCGCTTGGCTGCCAGGCTAATTAAAGCTTGGCTTGCGCGGCACAGGCCGGATGGCCGCAACCGCATTGGATATCCGGACTTTTACCAGCGCCTTCACAAAAAGCGCTACAGTAATCGCTGCCTTCCTTCGCTGTACAGCGGCACGACGGATGCGCGCATTTCTTATCGCTAGCCATGAACTACCTCCCGAGCGTTAGACTCGGGCCGCTGCGATTCGATCACACGGTTTTGAGATTTCCCACATTTACCCAGCAGCGTTTCTGCCAGGATTCGAGACCGGCTTCCGCCAATTGCACGCCTTTGGCGCCTTCAAGCAGATTCCAGCGGAACGGCTCATCATGAACAACGTGCCGCAGAAACAGCTCCCATTGGCGTTTGAAGGCATTGTCGTAAGTAGTCTGCTCAGGTACTTTCTGCCAGCCCTCGAAAAAATTCAGAGGATTGGGAATATCGGGATTCCAGATAGGCCTTGGCGTCGCGCCGTACGGTTGAATCCAGCAATCCCGCAGGCCCGCGACGGCGCTTCCTTTGGTTCCATCCACCTGGATAGTCAGCAGATCGTCGCGCCGGACGCGTACACACCAGGAGGAATTGAAATGCGCGACGATTCCGCCGTCGATTTCGAATGTCGCGTAGGCTGCGTCGTCGGCAGTGCAGGTGTATGGTTTGCCTTGCTCGTCACGGCGCTCCGGAATGTGTGTGGCACCGAGACAGGAGACCGCCTTCACCGGCCCGAACACATTGTCGAGGACATAGCGCCAATGGCACAGCATGTCGATGATGATGCCGCCCTCATCCTCCTTGCGGTAATTCCAGGAAGGCCGCTGCGAGGGCACGACATCCCCCTCGAAGACCCAGTAACCAAATTCGCCGCGGACGGAAAAGATGCGGCCGAAAAATCCCAGATCGCGGAGCGTTTTCAGCTTCTCAATCCCGGGCAGCCAGAGCTTATCTTGTACGACGCCATGCTTGACGCCGGCCGCCTGCGCGAGTTTGTAGAGCTCGAGCGCGGTAGCGGTGCTTACCGCAATCGGCTTCTCGCAATAGATGTGTTTGCCGGCGGCGATCGCTTTGCGGACCGCCTCGGCGCGCCGGTCCGTGGTTTGCGCGTCGAAGTAGATGGAATACTGTTTGTCCGCCAGGGCGCGATCGAAATCTGTTGTATACGGTAAACCGCCGAACTCCGTCGAAATCGCTTCGAGCTTGGACGTGTTACGGCCCACCAGCAGCGGGCGCGGCATGATGGTTTCGTCATCGCCGATTCGCACGCCTCCCTGCTCCATGATGGCGTGGATGGAGCGGCGCAGGTGTTGATTCAAGCCCATGCGCCCAGTGACGCCGTTCATGATGATGCCGACCGTTTGAACACTCATTGGCGCGGCTTCTCCGTGCATTGTGGGCGAGCGCCTTCCGGCAGCGCGGGAGCTTCGATGCCGGCACGTGGCAGCGTTCCTTCCAATTCCTGCCGCCAATGCGCCACGTCGCCTGCCGGACCGTAGCAATAAATCATTCGCATGGGCGTGTCTCCGGTGTTTGTCAGTTGATGAAAAACGCGCGGTGGGATAAAGACGGCCTGGCCCGCTCTTACGGCGCGCTTTTCTTCTCCCAGGCACATCTCGCCTGTGCCTTCGACGATGAAATAGATTTCTTCCTGCTCCTGGTTATGCCACGGCACTTGGCCGCCGCGTGGCTCGAGCGTTACATTACCCAGCGAAAAATTCTTCGCTTGGATCGGGCTCGCGCCGCCCACCAGATTCTGCGTTCTCCGGCGCGCCGGATAGGTGCGCCCCGCGATCTCGTTCAGATCGGCAATGATCAAATCGTCTTTCTCCTTGAATGCGTATCATACCCGAGCATGCGCGGCGATAAACGCCTCCGGCGAGGAATTTGCATGCTGAGCGCGACGCGTTGCTCACTGCTGTGGTGGGGGCAGCCGGCGAATGAGTTCGCCGATGGCGGATACGAGATTATCGACGCGCGCGTCGAGCGCGGCGTCCTTTTCGCGCAGCGCGAGGATCTGCTGAGTATGATGCTCTGCCAGCTTTGCTTGCTGTTTGAGCGCGTCTTTCTGCAATACCTGGGCGGTGAGCAACTGCTGCAGGTCGTGGCGAAAGCGCTCATGATCGTCGACCATCAATTCAAGAGCGCGTTCGATGCGGTCAAGCCGTGTATCGCGGTTTCCGTTTTGTTCAGGCATACGTCTGCTTGCTAATTTTCCAAGCTGGAGCGTTCGTTCCTATTGTCCGACATTTCGCGCTTGGCGCGATTGAAAGGCGCATTTCGGCGGGCATTCTTGAGCCTTAGACGTACGACAATACCCAATGTTTTGAGGATACTGCTGCTACTGGCGGCCACCTTGGTGAGCGCCGCGCCGCCTCAAACATGGATAGATCACGATACCGGTCACCGCATCGTGCGCCTCACTATTCCTGACGCAGAGCGTCTATCGGCTCCACCAAGGTGGCCGAACGGGCAGGCAGAAAACAAGCCAGCACAGTCGCAACAATCAGGATGAGGGGAATCGATACAAAAAGATACGGATCGGCCGTTCCCATGCCTTCCATGCGGCCGCTCAACGAGCGGCTGGCCACGATGCTGAGTATGATGCCGATGGCAAGCCCAACCGCAACGACTTTGCCCGTGGTTACCAGCACCAGACGGAAAACATCGCGTGGCTCGGCGCCGAGCGCCATCCGGATTCCGAATTCACGCGTCCTCTGCGCCACCGCATAGGAAACTACGCTGAAAACTCCCGCCGCGGCCAGCAGCGTTCCAATTCCGCCAAATACGCCGAACAGAAAAGTGGCGAAGCGCGGATAGGCTGTTGCAGTCGCAAGCCACTGCTCGAGCGTCCGCACCAGCGTAATCGGTTGATTGGCGTCCACCGCTTTAATGGCCGCGCGCGCTTGATTCGCCATGGCAAGCGGATCGCCTTTGGTGCGCACAAAAATAAATGCGCCCGGGCCCAACACAACGGAATTGGGAAGGAACATCGCGGGTTCAGGCGGATCTTTTAATCCCTGATTCCGTGCCACGCCCACAACCCCCACGATCTCGAAGGACGCATTCGACTGGGGAGCCTTTAAGTATGTGGGCGGAAGCGGTTGTTTCAGAAGCTCGAGCTGGATATGACGCCCAAGCGGATCTTTGCCGGCAAAATAGCGGGACACGAGATCTTCCGTTACCACGGCAACCGGGCTGGCGCGAGAGATGTCTGCTTCTGTAAACAGGCGGCCGCGCAGCAAGCGCGTATGAACCGTTTCGAAATAGCCGTCGCTCACCAGGTTCCAACGGATTTG
>JAICIH010000139.1 GCA_025924475.1 Bryobacteraceae bacterium | reverse complement strand
TCGGTAACTGAAGCTGCGGCATGCCCCAGTTTCCCCTCTAACTGCGAACCGCGCAACCGCTCCCATGGGTCGCGTCATTTTCCTCTACAGCCCAGAATCACCCGGCGAGATCAGGAGTTCGGAGTCTCGACGCGGCACGCACGAGTGCGTGCGCCACGAGGGCTGCATTCGGCGGGTATTCTTTTGACTGGGACAGCTTACTATGTGCGCGGCTTCCATCTCAGTTGCTGTTGTAAAAACCAGCCCTTATTCGTTACGCAATGCCGTGATGGGTTGGACGCGCGTGGCGCGATAGCCCGGAATGGCACAGGCTGCCGCCGCAACAACCGTAAGCAGCAGTGCAACCGCGAGAAAAGTGAGCGGGTCGGCCGGGCTGACGCCATAGATGAGTTTCGATAGCACGCCGCCGAGGGCGAAAGCGCCGCAAGCGCCGATGAGGACGCCAATGATTGTCGGCCGCATACCTTCGGCGATGACAAGGCCGAGAACGTCGGCGGAACTGGCGCCGAGCGCGATGCGGATTCCTATCTCGCGCGCGCGGCTGCGAACGCTATAGGCCAGCACGCTGTAAATGCCGACCGTGGCCAACAGAAACGCGAGTCCGGCCAGCGCGGCGAACAACCACATGCTGAACCGCTGCTGGGAAAGTGTGGCTTCGACGATCTCATCCATGGTCTTGATGTTGCGAATGGGAAGCGAAGGGTCAATCTTCGCGAGGACGCCGGCCACCGCGGGAGCGAAGCGGGTCACCGCGCCATTGCCGCGGATTACCAGTGAGACTGCGATCGTGTTGTCCTGAAGAATCGGGATGTACAACATCGGGACAGGCTCCAAGGCCGTGAGCCCGCGCGCTTTGATATCGCCGACCACGCCCACTACCGTGCGCACGGTTTCCGGCGTGAAGGAAATACGGAAGCGTTTGCCGATGGCGTTTTCACGGGGCCAGAACAGATTCGCCATCGCCTGACTGATGACGGCCACAGCTTGCTTGCCGGAAGTGTCCACGAGCTGGAAGTCGCGGCCCGTGCGAATGGGAATACCCATGGTGTGGAAGTAGTTCGGAGTTACTTGCCGCACCGAGACGTTGCGCTGCAGCGCGAAGACCTCAACCGGACGGCCTTCCACAGCGATGGGCTGCTCGGAGCCACCTTGCATCGGGAGGTCGTCGATGGCGGCCGCAGACTCAACACCGCGCAGCGCCGCCACCTGCGGGAGAAAGTCATCGTAGAGGCGGCTGCGCCGCGCTGCTTCGGAAGATTTCGGAATGGGCACCGTCATGGTCAGAACGTTGTTCGGCTGGAAGCCGGGGTCCGTTCTATGCAAGGCAAAGAGACTGCGCACCATAAGGCCGGCTCCGACCAGCAACATCAGCGAGAGCGCTACTTCGGAGACCACGAGCGCGCTGCGTGTGCCGCGTCCGCCCGAATAGCTATCGGTTTTGCCGGCGCCTTGTTTCAGAGAATCGTTGAGGTCGCCGCTGAGGAGGCGGATTCCCGCAAGAAGACCGGCCGCGAGTCCAGTGAGGATGGAAATAACCAGAGTAAACGCGAGAACTCGCGCATCCATTTGCACCTCGGTCGCGCGCGGCAGTTGATTGGCAAGAGCATGCGTCACGAGCGATTGGCCGGCGCGCGCTACGAGAAGGCCGAGCGCTCCGCCCACGATCGCGAGCAGGGTCGTTTCCGTCAATACGGGCCGGAGAACGTCACGCGAGCTTGCGCCGAGCGCGGCCCGGATTGCTAGTTCCTTGCGCCGCGCGATGGTGCGCGCGAGCACCAGGTTACCGGTATTGGCGCAGGCGATCAGCAGAACAAAACCGACTGCGCCGAGTAATGTGAGAAGGGCGGGCCGGACATTGCCTACTAAATTCTCTCGTAGCGGAGTGACTATGGCGCCCCAGCCCTTGTCCTCTTCGGGATAATCGCGAGCGAGGCGGTCGGAGATGATGTTCATTTCCGATTGGGCCCTGGCGACAGTCACGCCTTGGCGCAGCCGGGCGACAACGAGCCAGTTGTGATTGCCGCGCGTTATGCGGTCCATGTCTGTCCAAGCGGTCGGAATCCAGCCTTCGGTCGATGCCGGAAACCAGGACTTCACATAGAAATCGGAAGGCATGACGCCGATCACTTGAACGCTGCGGTTGTTGAGTTGGAGCCGCTTTCCTAAGGCCTTGGCGGGCGATCCGAAGTGACTCTGCGCAAAGGCATCGCTGAGAACGATTACCGCGTCATGGCCGGGCTCGCATTCCTCTTGAGTGAACACCCGGCCGACAGCGGGTTTGACACGGAGGACCTTGAAAAACTCCGCATCCGAGATGGTGGCGAGCAGCGTTTGGGGCCGGCTGCCTCCGCCGATGCGCAAAGCTCGTGGGGCAAAGACGGACATGGAATCGAATACGGCGTTCTGCTTTCGCCAATCGAGATAGTTGGCCGGGGAGACGGAGAATGTCTTAATGCCCGGGAACGCTGCCGCGGGCGGCACGTGAAAGACGGTGACGATCGATTGCGAATCGTGGAATGGGAGGGGCCGTAAGAGCACCGTGTTCACCACGCTGAAGATGGCGGTGTTCGCGCCGATGCCCAGTGCCAGGACGGCAAGCGCCGACACAGTGAAGCCCGGATTCTTTCGGAGGACACGAAACGCGTATCGGGCTGATGCGAAGAAGTCGCTCATGCAGGATGCCTCGGGCATTGACTGGTGCATGCCGTCTGCCAGGGGAAATGCTCATCCGATCAAGAGCTTTCCGGGTCAGCGGCATTCGGAGAGTGTTCGGGATTGGGAAAGGCGGGTTCGCGGTAGGGACAATTAACAGATGGGGACGACGTAACCGGATGTTGAGCGCAGACCAAATATTGGTTGACATTAAATCGGGTTTCCGGCAGTTACGCAAAAGGCCGGCTATTTATGCGGGGTCCGTTCTCGCGATAGCTTTCGCGATTGGTGTCTCGCTAACCGTGTTCTGTGCATTTCGTGCTGTGTTCCTGCAGCCGCCTTCTTACTCGAATCCCGAGGGTCTGGTCTCTATCGAGAAATTCGATGCCAACCACCGGCCCCTTTCTCTCCGGCTTAGCGACTTCAACGTTCTTCGGGAACATTCCCGGTCGTTTTCAGGATTGGCTTTACTATTTGGGTATCCCGGAATGCAAACTCTTTCCGAGAGTAGAAGGGGTTCGGTCCGGGTCCAGCGTGTTTCGGCCAATCTATTTTCGGTTATCGGTGTGAAGCCGCTCCTGGGACGTGTTCTCCCCTCGCCCGATACTCCAGGATCGGTGCTCCTCTCCCGGCGGGCGTGGCAGAGGCTCTTCTCAGGCGGGCCTGTTATCGGGCGCAAAATCTTTCTTCACCGGGAGAGCTACGAGATTATCGGGGTATTACCGCACGGCTTCGACGTGCCAAATGCGGGCGTCGATGTCTGGATAGCAAACCGCGTTTCTTCTCTGGATCCATTTCCGCCTATTACGGGTTTGATTGGAAGATTGAAGCCGGGCACCACGACGGAGGACGCCGCAGGAGATGTCCGACGACTAACCCCTCCATTCGAAATTCGGCCACTCGCCGGGCGCGATCGACGGTTCTACATTTCTCTCTTCGTATTGCTCGTATTGGCCGCCGTGGGTATTCTGGTTCTCGCGTTGCTGAATGTGGCGAGTTCCTTGATGGGGCGTGCGAACGCCCGGCAATTTGAGTTTGCCGTAAGAAGCGCGTTCGGCGCCGTCCGCTCCCGCATCTTTACTCAGGTCATGATTGAGAGCCTTGTGCTCAATAGCTCCGGAGGACTGCTCGGTGTCATTTTCGGCTACGCCGGAGTGAGGGCAATCAGGCAACTGATTCCCGAGTCTGTGGGCCTAACACGCTTACAAATGACTCACCTCGATGCAGCCGGGTGGTGTTTCGCGTTAGGTGCAAGCATCACCATGGGCCTTTTGCTTGGTGTAACGCCGGCGATGTTCCTTTCGAAGATCAGCTCGGCTAGTGTGGGCCAGCCGTTTGAACCCAGACAATCTATCGTGGGAAGTGGCCAGATTGGAAGTTGAATTCAACCGTGCGCTTTCGCTCACTTTCTGCGTCGAAACAGCCGCTCGTCCCAGACCACTTCCTGCGGTTTCGAGGCGGTTATGGCTTTGAATGAAGGATGCTCGGGATTCAGCAAAACATTGTGTTCGCGGCCGCGGGTGACCACGCTCGGTACGAGAAGAACGGCGGTCCTCCGTTCATCCAGCCAGCGATCGCCATAGGCGCGACTAGGAGTCTGGTGTTCGGCGTCCCATCCCGGCAGATCTTTAGGCGCTACGATGTCGATGATAATCGCATCTGGGATCGCGATCTCCACCACAGCATGTGTTCGAGGCACACGGCCCAGGTTAGCGTGGACCAGCACTTCGAGTACGGCACCGGCGAAAGTCTCCGCCGCGTAGATAACGGGCCTGCCTGGGGAGTTCCATCGCCCGCCAACGAGCCGCGCGCCTGTGCCATCGAAGATAGGAAAGCGCCGGTCGGCGATGCGAAATGCACGCATCAAGCGGGTATGCCATAGAAAAGCCGATCGAGTAAATCTTCGACCCGGCGCGCTCCTAATTCGGTCATCGCCGATTCGAGAGGAGTCCGCTTCCCAAGTTCGGGATGCGGTTTGGTCAGCCATTCGCGGGCGTCTTCGCGATCATTCCACGCGTGTTCCGCCGCGGCGATCACACGCGCCAAGCGCTCCGTGCGTTCGCTTTCCGGCGCCGAGAGGCGCGTTCGCCGTTTAAACGTTGCTTCCGGGACGATGCGGAACATTATGCGGCGGGCGTCGCCTGCCGCCGGATACACTCGCTCGACCGTAAGGCGTAGGGCACGCTTCGGCAAGCCGTAAGAAACGGTTTTTTCCAGATCATCGATCGACCGGATGCGGCGACCCAGAATCGTCGCTCCACCCATCACGTCCGCGATGCTTTCCGGCCGGATCATAGAGGTCTTCCCCCAAGGCTCATTATATCCATAGTGATGGATCATTTGAGCCACGTTACGGAACTGCGTGCGCGGCTCGGTTCGAGACGGCGCGCCTAGTCATGTTTTCGTTGCGACAGGGCCGAGCAGTGACGTAGCCGATACGGGTTGAGGTTTAAGCGGCTCCGTGCTCGCGGAGCAGGGTCACGGTTCTCCTCTCGCTTGCGCCGCCGAACAGCAGCGCATACCCCAAGGGCGTACACTCGACGACCTCACCGGGCCGCTCGTAGTCGCCCGGAAGCTTGACACGAATCGTAAGGTCCGCTCCGCGCTCAATCAGCAACTGTGTTACCGCCAAACCGTCGTCATCGAACTGGGTCACCGCGTGGAAGATTGCGGTTTGCCCGCCGATGCCGGCCTTATCGATTGTCGCGTGGGCATTTACGTCGGCCCCACTGTCGAGAAGCAGAGTCGCCGCTGGAAGGTTGCCGTATTCGGCAGCCACATGCAAAAGCGTTCCTCCTTGAAGGGAGAGGAGGCGTCCGCCGGTATGGCCGCAATCGAGTTCCGGGAAACGTTTGTTCACGAGTCCAGGATCGGCGTCGATCAGCTCTGTCAATTCATCGAGCCGCCCGCGGAGCAATGCCAGCACAGCCGGCGCGTTGTACCTGGTCTCGCCACCGGCCGCCAGGAGGACGTCGACGCAGGCGCCCAGCCGCTCCAAAGAACGCGCGTATGACCCGATGAGGTAGTCGAGAGCCGTGCCTGGATAGGGCCTACCGGCCGCGCTCTGCTGTGGATCCCGAAGATTCGGATTTGCGCCGCGATCGAGAAGCCATTTCAGTGCGGCAGCATCCATCGATTCGCACGGGGCAAAGATGATGGGGAAATGTCCATGCCACATGGCGTTCACATCTGCGCCGTGCGCCACGAGCAATTCCATCATCGGAATGCCGATATCCATTGAGCGCGGCGCGCATGAGGGGTCCGTCGCCCCCTTGATGCCACATTCGATCCGTGCGCGATTATCCATTCCGCCATGGCCAGTCTGGCAGCACCCGGCGGTTCCCACGGGACACGGCATTCGGCAACCCATGTCAGCGGTCCATCTTCGCCATAACCGAGCGGAGCGCGATGCAGCGCAGGGTTGCGCGTCATGAGGGTCTTGACGCGCGCGATGTCGTTGGAGTCAATCGCCTGCTTGAGCTGGCTGATCTCCTCGAGATTGGGACGTTCGGGAAGACGGTGTGGCGCCGCCTGGGGATCAGTCGACATAGCGACCTCCTAAGGTAGCTAAATTTGATGCTGGTCGGAATTACGCGAGAAACGCTCGAATACGCTCCGCAATAAACTCACTTGAATCCTCAAGGGCAAAGTGGCCGGTATCGATCAGGTGTAGCTCCGCGTGCGGGATGTCCCGCCGATAGGCTTTCGCCCCTTCTACGGTGAAAAACGGATCGTTGGTACCCCAGACGATGAGCATGCGCGGTTGTTTGGCGCGGAAGTACTCGTGCCAGCCATCGTAAAGTGCGACGTTCGATTGATAGTTATGAAGAAGATCGAGCTGAATGGCGTCGTTGCCCGCGCGGTCGAGAAGGAACTGGTCGAACGTATAGGCATCGGGACTGATCCGCTGCGGGTCTTTGACGCCGTGCGTGTATTGAAAGACAGTGGTCTCCTTCGTGAGTAGTCCCCGCACCGGCTTCTCCGTTTCGGCATTGCGATCCGCCCAAAACGGTTTCATGGGGTTAAAAGCTTCGCCAATCCCTTCCACATACGCATTGCCGTTTTGAACCACAATGCCTTCAATAGCGTCCTGATGCTTTGAAGCGATTCGATAGCCTACTGGAGCGCCGTAGTCTTGCACATAGATACTGAACTTCTTCAGGCCGAGAACACTGAAGATCAATTCTTCCACGTGCTCCGCCAGATTGTCGAAGGTGTACTTGAACTCATTGGTATTCGGCGCATCGCTATAGCCGAAACCAATGTAGTCCGGCGCAATCACATGGAGACGATCTGAGAGCTTTGGAATCAGATCGCGGAACATGTGCGATGAGCTAGGAAAGCCGTGCAGCAGCACGATGGTGCGAGCGTTTTTGTCGCCCGCCTCACGATAAAAAATCTTTCGACCGCGTACCGTAGCGTACTTATAAGTCGTCATGAAAAATAGTAGACACCGTTACGCGGCAAAGATTTCCTGTTGTCCCAGGACAACAGTCCTGCGTCATAGAGTTATAGATAGATGCGCATTCGGAACCAGGTTTCTCGAAAGCTGCGGGAGGTGCGGGTTTTTGCCCGCGCCATGGAATCGAAGCACCATCCGATTCTGGCGCAGATTATTCCGATTCGCCGGTGTAATCTGGCGTGCTCGTACTGTAACGAGTACGACTCGTTTTCGAAGCCGGTGCCGATCGAGGAAATGCTGCGGCGCATCGACCGGCTGGGGGAACTCGGCACCACGATCATTACGTTGAGCGGCGGCGAACCGCTGCTGCACCCGCAATGCGACGATATTCTGCGCCGTATTCGCGCGACCGGCGCGATGGCGACGCTGATCACTAATGGCTACTTACTTACGCCGGATCGCATTCATAAGCTAAACGCGGCGGGCCTCGATTACCTGCAAATCAGCATCGATAATGTGCAGCCAGACGACACGTCGAAGAAGAGCCTGAAGGTGCTGGACCGGAAGCTCGAGTGGCTGGCCGAGCACGCCGATTTCGCGGTGACGGTGAATACTGTGTTGGGCGCAGATGTGCGGAATCCGGAAGATGCGCTTACCATCGCGCGGCGCGCGCGTTCGCTCGGCTTCAACAGCACAGTGGGCATACTGCACGACGGAACGGGCCAGACGCGTCCTCTACCCGCGGCACAGATCCGGATCTACGAGGAGATCCGCAAGCTGGAGACGGCCGTCTTCTCGTTTTCGCATTTCGACCATTTTCAGGAGAAACTGGTGCAGGGCCAGGCTACCGAGTGGCACTGCCGCGCAGGCAGCAGATTTCTTTACATCTGCGAGGACGGGCTGGTGCATTACTGTTCGCAGCAGCGCGGCTATCCGGCGAAGCCACTCGCCTCCTATACGAAGGAAGACCTGGAGCGGGAGTTTCATACGGAGAAGGCGTGCGCTCCCTACTGCAGTATTTCCTGTGTACATCAGGTGGCGATGCTCGATGAAGTGCGGGAAGCTCCGCGCGAGATGCTGGCGGATCTCGTCGCGCGCCGGCGGCAGACCGATCCTTCGTTCCAGCCGCCATTTCTGCTGCGGGCCGCGGCGTGGACGTTTCTGGATAACCCGAAGGCGAAGACGTTCGGAAAAGCGGCCGCCGCACTTCTCGGAAGGCGCTCCGGCGAAAACGAATAGCCGGTAAGTGTGAAAAAATTGGGAGAGACAGCCGCGCCTGCATTGCAGTATTGTCTTTTCAGCACTTGGCGAACGGCTCATCTGCGAGCGCGCACAACGGGCACCAAACGCCCTGTGCGCTTCAGTCAGTCCCCAATTTTTTCACACCTACTTACACGCGGTACACATGAGAAGAGATGCGTCTGAAAATCTGGCGGTTTGTCTGTATTTATCTGACGACGATTACGCTTTCGCTCACTTTCAGCCACCTGCTTGAGATGCCGCATAAAGTTCAAGTATGACCAGAACTTGTATATGGCGGTGCAGCATACGCTGTATCCGTATTACGCCTGGGTGGGCGCGCCAGCGGAATTGGGAGCAGTGGCGCTGCTGATTGTGCTTTGCTTTCTGGTGCGCGGGCGTAAGCCGAGTTTTGCGCTGACGCTGGCGGCGACGATCTGCGTGGCGGCGGGGCTGGCGGTGTGGTTTGCGGTGGTAGCGCCGGCCAATACACAGATGGCGCAGTGGACCACGGTACCGCTGCCAGATAGCTGGATGGATACGTGCCGATATTGGGAGTTCGGGCATGCGATCTCCGCAGTGCTGGATTTGATCGGATTCGGAGCGCTCATTGCTTCGGTGCTGTTTGACCGAACGGCGGAACTCGCGAATGGATAAACCGGGCGCGGGTCTCAACCAGCGAATTTTCGCGTGGGCGATCTCGCGATTCAGCGGACGTTACGAGCGGTTCGCGGGGAAGTATAAGGAACGGCTGTTCGCGGGACTATCGGGAACGGTGCTCGAGATCGGACCGGGTACGGGCATCAATCTTCGCTACTTCGGGGACCCTGGCGTGCGGTGGATCGGGGTGGAGCCGAATTTGTTCATGGAGCGATATCTGCGCGATGAGGCGGCGCGACTAGGGATGACGGTGGATCTTCGGATCGGGACGGCCGATGCATTGCCTGTCGATAACGAAAGTGTCGATGCGGTGATCAGTACTCTGGTGTTGTGTTGCGTGAAAGATCAGGGGCAATCGTTGCGAGAAGTGATACGGGTTTTGAAGCCGGGCGGGCGGCTGGTGTTTCTCGAGCATGTAGCGGCGGCGCCGGGAACGCGGCTTCGGCGGATGCAGAATTTCATTACGCCGGTTTGGAAACGGTTGGGCGATGGGTGCCATCCGAATCGTGAAACTGGCGTGGCATTGGAGTGCGCGGGGTTCGCGCAAGTGGAATACGTAAGGATTACCGCGCCCGTGCCTGTGGTGAGCCCACAGATTGTTGGGACGGCTGTGAAGGGCAAGAAACCTAGTACTTGAACGCGTTCAAAATACACCTTGACACCGAACTCAAGTCGCCTTTAAGCTTAAATTGAACATGTTCAAATAGCTAATCTTTTGGAGCCTTATGTATATCCTGTTTTGCTATCTCAGTTATCTGGCCATTAGCATTGGACTGACGGTTTGGGTGGCGAAGACGCTGCATCGAAACGGCCGAGTATTTCTGATCGATGCTTTCCACGGCAATGTGGACCTGGCCGATTCGGTAAATCAGTTGCTAGTGGTGGGGTTTTATCTGATAAACATTGGCTACATCGCTCTTGCGCTTACGACGAAAGCTGCATTGGAGAATATGCGGCAGGTGATTGAGCTCGAGAGCCAGAAGCTCGGAGTTGTGCTGCTCATTCTGGGTGGAATGCACTTTTTTAACATACTCGTATTTGCCAGGATGAGGCGACGCGGCACAGCGACGTATATTTCCTCGAAGGCCTAAGCACGGTTCGTCCGCTTCAGTGTACGCCTGACTGATAGACTGGCACACTGATGAAGATTGCATTGCTAGCTTTCGCCTTCGCTTTGTCCGTGCTGGCGCAACCGAAGACTGTGTTTATGATCACCGATGCAGAGGGTGTGGCGGGCGTCTGCAGGCAGGAGCAGACCGATCCGAAAAATGCCGAGATGCGGCAGTTGCTCACGGGCGAGATTAACAGCGCAGTGGCAGGATTTTTCGACGGCGGGGCTACCGATGTATTCGTATGGGACGGTCATGACGGCAGCCAGACGCTGTCCGCGTTAACGATCGATTCGAGGGCACATCTGATCATGGGAGTGCTGCCCGCGACGATGCTTCTCGACAGGCATTATTCCGCGGTAGCCTTTGTCGGCCAGCACGCGCGAGCCAATACTGTGGGGGGTGTGATGGCGCATAGCTACAGTTCACTAGGCATTCAAAATCTTCTTCTGAATGGCGCGCCCGTTGGCGAGATCGAGACCCGGACCGCTCTGGCCGGGTGGTTTAACACGCCGGTCATTTTTCTAAGCGGGGATCAGGCGGCCGCCGATCAATTGAAGAAGATCGATCCCGATGTGGAGACGGCAGTAGTAAAGGAAGGAATCGATAACTACACCTGTATATCGCTTTCGGCGGAGGGAGCACGGCGCTTGATTCGTGAACGCGCCGCGGCGGCGATGGCAAAGATCGGCAAGATTCGACCCTATCGTGTGAGCGGTCCGGTAACGATCGAAATGGAGTACACGAGCCGGCACGCGCTTACGCCGGATGCCGCTCTGAAGCCAGGCGCGGAGGTCATGGACGCGCGCACGGTCCGGTTTCACGGCAAGGACTTCCTGGAAGCGTGGGAACGCGCACGACCGTAATTCTCTTATTGACATTCTATAAGAGCGGAGCGTATTCTGCTATAGGGATTCTATATGACGCGCCGCTTGTTTGCGCTGTGCCGCAATCTGTTTCGCAAGGAGCGGGTCAATCAAGAGCTGGAAGAAGAACTTCGCAGCTATATCGAACTGACGGCCAAGGAGGAAGCTGACGGCGACGCCCGGCGGGAACTTGCGCATCCCGAACGGATCAAAGAAAGCGTTCGCGATTCCCGAACCGGAGCTTCGCTGGATATTTTTCTGCAAGACGTTCGCTATGGCATTCGAACATTCGTGAGGAATCCGGGCTTCGCGATCCTAGCCGTGTTTACTCTGGCACTGGCGATTGGCGCCAACACGACCATGTTTACGGTGGTGAACGGCGTGTTGCTCAAGCCCCTGCCCTATGCCGAGCCCGACCGGCTGGTCCTGCTCTGGGAAAAGCAGTTATCCGATAAATCCTTGGGAACAGTGTCGCCCGGCAATTTTTACGATTGGCGCGAACAAACACATTCGTTCGCCAAGATGGCGGCTCTCGATACTTATCCGGATTTCATTCTGAATGGCGATGGCGCACCGCAACGGCTGACGGGCGCGGCGGTATCGGCGGATTTCTTTTCCCTGCTTGGAATCCAGATGGCTCTGGGCCGGGACTTCTTACCTAAAGAGGATCGACCCGGGCAAAGCCATGTTGTCATTCTTAGTTATCCGGCCTGGCAGCGATATTTTGGCGGCCGCGCGGATATCGTCGGGAAGCAGATCCGTTTGAACAACGCCGGCTATGTCGTGGCCGGCGTACTTCCACCGAACTTTTTCTTCGTTAATAAAGCTGGCGATTATCATGGGCGCAATCGGTTCGATTTGTGGACGCCACTGGCGCTACCTTCACCTCCTGAACCGTGGCAGCGCGGCACGCATCCGCTTCTCGTGTTCGCGCGCCTTCGGCCAGGCATCGGCATAGGGCAGGGGCAAGCCGATCTGGACCGCGTCGCCCGCAATCTGGAACGTCTATATCCGGGCGCGGATAAGGGCCGGGGCATCACAGCCGTCCCCTGGAAGCAGCATGTGGTCGCCAACGTTCGGCCTGCGTTAGTTGCTCTGTTGATGGCGGTTGGGCTGGTGCTCCTGATTGCTTGCGCGAATGTTGGCAATCTGCTGCTGACGCGGTCCGCAGCGCGCCAGCACGAGATGTCGGTGCGAAGCGCGCTCGGAGCAAGCAGCGGCCGGCTGGCCCGGCAGTTGTTTACCGAAAGCATGCTGCTTGTTGCGCTGGGCGGATTGATGGGATTCCTGTTCGCCATAACGGCGGTTCCCACTATCGTGCGGCACCTTCCGCCGGACCTGCCGCGCGCCGCGGAAATTGCCGTGGATGGGCGTGTGCTTGCCTTCACCAGTGCGCTGTCACTACTCAGCGGAATTGCCTTCGGGTTCGTTCCGCTGCTCCAAACACGACGAGCCGAGACGAGTGCTTCGCTCCAAAAGAGCGGGCGTGGCGTGGTTACCGGGCGATCGTATCTCCGCAGCTCGCTCATCGTCGGGCAAGTTGCCATTGCGCTGATTCTTCTGGTAGGCGCCGGCCTGATGATAAAGAGCTTTTGGACGTTATTGCAGATTTCGCCGGGGTTTGCGACCGAACATATTCTCACGGCGCGACTCTCGCTCCCACCGCAGTATCTGAATGGCTACAGATTTGGAACCGGCCAGCATCGACGCATTTCCGCTTTTCAGCGCGAGATCCTGGAACGTGTACGGAATATTCCGGGCGTCGAGTCGGCGGCTTTCACCGCTTATCTGCCATTGAGCGGCGCCGATAATTCCTGGGATTTCGATATTGAAGGCCGCCCGCCGAATCCGCCGGGGGTTCACGATGTAATGAATTACCGGCCGGTAACCGCCGATTACTTCAGAACCATGGGTATCCCGGTGCAGCGTGGGCGCTCCTTTGAGGCATCCAATAACGAGGATGGCGAGCTGGTTGTGATGGTCAACAGGTCCTTGGCGCGAGCGTTTTGGCCGCACCAGGATCCGATCGGACAGCGAGTACGCTTCAGCGAAGAAAAGTGGAGGACGATTATCGGAGTTGTAGCAGATGTTCACCATGAAGCGTTGACCGCCAAACCCGAACCGGAGATGTACATTCCGTACTCGCAGGTTCCGAACGTGGAGGCGAGGCCCACCATTGTGGTACGTACTGCAGCCGAGCCGGCGGCAGTCATTCCGGCACTGCGAAAGGCAATCTCCGAAATCGATTCCAATGTGCCGGTCGATCAGATCGAAACGATGCCGCAGATAATTTCTACTTCGGTAAGCCAATCGCGTTTTCGAACGGTGGTCCTTTTTGTGTTTGCCCTGTTGGCGCTTTTGGTGGCCGCAGTCGGTCTGTATGGAGTAATGAGCTCTTTGGTGAGCCAACGCATGCGTGAGTTCGGTCTGCGCATGGCCGTGGGCGCCAGCTCAGGAGACATACTTCGTATGGTGCTTGGGAATGCGGCAAAACTCGTGGGCATTGGGACGGGCATCGGCTTACTGGCGGCCCTTTTTTTAACCCGTTTGATTGCGAGCTTGCTGTATGGAGTGAAACCGTTCGATGTAGTGACATTTGGATTTGTATCGGCCTTCCTGGCAGTGGTGGGCTTGCTGGCGAGTTATGTGCCGGCGCGCCGCGCGGGGAAGGCCGATCCGAATCAATGCTTGCGGTGTGAGTGATACTGGGGGGGGGTGACAAGCCGCAGCAGGCTGCCAGCCTATAAAGCGCTAACTTAAAGGGCGGGACGGTGGGAGAGGTGAAGTCACTGATTTACTTGTCAGATAACGCCACTATCGAGGAGTGAGTATACATCCGCAACCCGGTTTCAGCGACGACCCACTGGAGTTTCTACTCAATTTCCTATTTGCCCGGTCATCCACCAACAGTCGCTATCGTGGACGTTTGTGTGCAGTGAGCGGCAAGATATCGAGATCCCCTTCGACTGCTGGTGTCGC
>JAICIH010000138.1 GCA_025924475.1 Bryobacteraceae bacterium | reverse complement strand
CGCAAATTTCCATCCCCAGTCGCAAACATGCCTTCGGCGAGCGCAATTGCCGCATCTTCCCCGCGCGATTGCGCAATATAGGCATCGGAAATCAGCCCGTAAACATCAACACTCGATGGATCGAGCGCCTGCGCCTGCAAAGCCGCCGGCAGCGCCTGATCCGCCTTGTGCAAACGAAGATAAGCCGTGGCCAGCAGCCGATAACTCTCGGCCAGCACGGGCGCTCGCGAAGCACCTTCGATCGCGATCGCCCGCTGCGCCAATTGCACCGCCTCGTCATATGGTTGCGTAGACGCTCCGTGCAGTGAATCGCCCTTCGCGAGGTGATAAGCGGCGGCTTCATTCCAGGGACTCGGGATATTGCGTTCATTCGGCAATGTCTTCAAGATTGCCAGGCTCTTATTCGATTCCTCGAGTACTTGGTCGATGTTGGAATAATCCGGTTGCGATTGAAAGAGTGCTACCGCCAGCAGTCGATGCGTTTTGAAACTGTTCGGGCTCGCTGCAACGCTCGCCCGCGCCATCGTGACATCATCCTTCCAATCCAGATTGCGCAACCAGGTCCGAATCGCAAATGCCACCGCAATCACTGCCATAACCACCTCCGCGCGCCGGAACCGCTGTAGCAGAAATACGAGACAAGCCAGCCATCCCATGAGTGGCAGGTACAGCAAGCGCTCCGCCATGATCGTGCCAATGGGAAACAGCAGATTCGACGCGGGCAGTAAATTGAGAAATCCGAAACAGGCAAAGAAAAAAATCTTTCGCTGGCGCCGGAATGCAACTCCAAGCAGGCAGACAACCGCCGCCATTGCAATCCAGGCGATCCAATCCCAGAAGCTGCCATGAGCCAGCGGGATCTGAGCATACGAATAGTCGGCGGAAAGCTTCCACGGCCAGATCGTGAGCCATAAATAACGTGCGAGTACCTGAATCGCTGTCAATCTTCCTGTCCAGAAATCCGCTCCGGCGATCGGATTATCGACGAACGGAAACTCGGCGGCAGGCGACGACGCGAGCACTACCGAACGCTGCCATAGCATCAGTCCAATCGGAACAATCGTCGCCACGCATCCCCAGACCAGACCCCGCAATCGCTGGCGCAGCTCACCAAAGCGGGACGTCAGTTCGTATAGCAAAATCACCCCAGGCAACACCACTGCGCTCTCTTTTGAGAACGCCCCCACGGCTGTAGCGCAAGCCAATCCCGCCAGCCATCCGGCGCGGCGCCGTCCGGTTGCTTCGGCGCTCTTCAGATACAACAGAAAGCCGCCCAGCACCGCCATCCCGGCCAGCAAATCCGCCCGCCCCACGATATTGGTCACCGATTCGGTCAATACCGGATGTACTGCCCATAGCGCTGCGATCAGTAGCGGCGTCCGGAAGCCGCCCAACAGCCGCAGCATGAGCGCAAAAACCAGCAATACATTTCCTGCATGCAGCGCAAAGTTAACGCAGTGGTAACCCGCGGGCCGGCTACCGTTTCCGAGAACCGCGTAGTTGAATAAGTAAGTAAGAGTCGTAAGCGGCCGATAGATACCCGCCTCGCCGTTGGGCCACCAAAACGTATGATGAACGATTTGTGCAATGTTCTGGCTCGTCACCTCGCGGATGCGCGGATCGCCGGTAACGAGCACCTGGTTATCGAGCGCCAGGCCCGCGGTAAACGAATTAGAAAACGCGAGCGCGGCCAGCGCCACCAGCGCCAGGCAAGCGAGCCAATAGCGCGGCGGTCTTTGCGTTGCTGCCGGCGGCGTCTTCTTTTTCACTTTCATGAAAGATACTTCTGGAACCAACTCCGCGCCAACGCGGCTACCTCTTCCAGGGTTCCTGGTTCTTCAAATAAGTGCGTCGCTCCGGCAACGATCTCCAGCTTCTTATCGCAGTGAAGCGCCTTCAGTGCCTGCTGATTTAACTTGATAACTACTTCGTCGTTACCACCGACAATTAATAGCGTTGGCGCTTCCACCTTCGCAAGCGCCTCGTCCGCAAGGTCTGGCCTTCCACCGCGGGATACAACGGCGCGTGTGGATGCGGGCAATGCCGCGGCTGCTGTTAACGCGGCAGCCGCTCCGGTACTCGCGCCAAAGTAGCCCACCGGCAAAGCGCCGGCTTGCAAATCGTCCGCTAACCACCGCGTCGCCTCCACCAGGCGTCTATGCAGCAGATCGATATCGAACCGCAAATGCCCGGTTCGTAAATCGATCTGTTCCTCTTCCGCCGTGAGCAGATCCAGCAGTAATGTTGCCAGTCCGGCGCGCTGGAGAACACCGGCAACAAACCGGTTTCGCGAGCTGAGGCGGCTGCTTCCACTTCCGTGTGCAAAGACGATAACGCCGCGCGCGCTGACCGGAATCGTGAGATCGCCGGCAACTCCGGACGGCGGAATCTGAACGCGTCGTTCCGGCATCTCCGCTTCATTTGTCATACGATATGGCCATTATGTATCGATATCGAATTTCTCTTCTCGCAGTTCTGCTCCTCGCCGTTAAAATGCCGGCGCAACAGCAGCTAGATTCACACGTTAAGCTGTATATTCCCTATGAACGATATTCCCAACAGGACAACCAGCGGATTCTCACGCTGTACCAGGACCTGCGGGTATCCGACGTTTCGGACGGCATGGATGTGATCGGCCTTGCGAACGTCGGCATCGTAAGCGCCGACATTAAGCCTCTCTGGCGCGATACGGAGAACTTTACGCATCGCATTGTGGGCATCGCGGTAACCGCGCGGTATCTGCCGACAAACAAGCGGGAAGCCAAGATGCCGAAAGAAACAGTCAACCGGTGGTACAAAAATCTCACGCCGGAAACTTTCCAGGACCAGCTCTTTCCCGGCTGCGTGCTGGTAATCGACGGCAACGAGGATGGCGACACCCGGACAATCGGATCGAACAATATTATGGGTTGGCATAAAAAAGGCATGGTAGGCGTGGTCACCAGCGGAGGCTTGGCCGATAGCGATGAAATCATCGCGGAAAAAGTTCCTGCGTACTACAGGCGAATCGCGCGCGGGTTCCGGCCAGGACGCAATGAGCTGGAGTCCGTCAATAGACCAGTAAATCTGGGCGGCGTCATGGTTCGCCCCGGCGACGTCGTGATGGCCGATGGCGACGGAGTCATCGTGGTACCTCGAGAGCACGCAACGGAAGTAGCAGAAGCCGCTAAACAATTCCTGGACATGATCGGTCTGCAACGCGCCAAGAAACGCGCCGGCTCTACCGCGCCACGCCCATAAGGTATCGCGCATAAAAAAAGCCCGGCTCTTTTCGAGCCGGGCCATTGGTTGCAACGAAACTACATCCTAAAATATGATCCGGACACCGAACCGGAAGTAGCGCGGATCGATCAAACGGCTGGTTAGTGCCGTATTCTTGATTGACGAAAAATCGTTCAAAATAACCGTTCCGTCATTCCGGAACGTGGCGTTCGACACGTTTGCGTTCGGGTTGGCGAAGTGCGGTGTGTTGGTCAGGTTCAAAGACTCCGCGCGGAGCTGCAGCTTAATCCGTTCGGTGATCGGAAAGTTCCGGAAGATGGACAGATCCAGGTTCGTCGCGCCGGGTCCACGAAGTCTGTAGTATCCCGAAGTCCCCAGCCTTCCCGGCGCCGCAGGCCGGAACGCCAACGGATCGAAGTACGAAGTCCCCGTCCCAACACCTCTCGGCAAGTCGACGTCAGCGAGTACTTGGTCTGCGCTCACAGTGGATACACCCGGGCAATTGCACGGACCGCTTGCGGAAGTAACATTAAACGGTAAACCGGAGAATCGCGTAAAGAGGCCATTCACAGTCCAGCCGCCCACAATCCACGAAACCGGACCGCTCTTCGCGAATCGCTTCCCAGGTCCAAAGGGCAATTCGTACACACTGCCGATCGTCAGATTGAAGGTCCGGTCAATGGCCGTCGTTGTGTCGTTTAAGCCGAAGTATTGCGGGATCGAAACGTTTTGCGTCTGGATCCCGGTGTCATGCTGATACGTAAAAGCAAGATTGAACGTTAGGCCGCCGGCAAAGCGTTTTCGCAACATCGCCTGCAGCGAATTGTACTTGTCGCTCAACACCGGGAGACTGATGTTCGCGGTGCCGCTGATGCCGTATTTAGCCAGTTGTTGACTGGCAGAGCCGCCATTCAATTGTCCGTAGTTGAAATTGTAGTTTGCATTCACGTGAACCGCATGGGAGCCAACATAACCCACCTGCGCGAGGAAATCGCCGCCAAACTGTTTCTCAATCGTGAAGTTATAGGACTGGAAATAACCCCGCACATAGTTGAGCGGATTGGTAAACAGGTTTCCTGTATTGCGCGGAACAGGTGTCATGCCATTCACGATCACCGGCTGCGGGATAACCGGCGCACCCGTCACCGACACCGTACCGGCGGGTACAAATGAGTTGGGACCATTCAAAGTCGATTGAGCTTCATCCGGGTACGCCTGCATACCTTGCCGTCCCATGGACGCGTCGGTTTGAGGCGAAAGGGCATAACCCGCTCTGACAACAAAATTTTCGAACGGCCGGTAGGCGACGCCTATGCTAGGTGCAAACAACTTGTTGGAGACATGAATACCGCAATCCGGCGGATTGTTCGCCACGCCGCACAACATAAGCATATTCGTGTTGATGTCGTAGTAATTGATGCCGCGATTTTCCTGCCGCGGAACCGGATATTTTTCCCATCGAACGCCGTAATTGACGGTGAGCTTCCGGTTGACTTGGTATTGGTCGCGCACATAGAAAGCAAATTCTGAGGTACGTAGGGTTAGAGGGTAAACATATTGAACATAGTTACCCAGTGTAGTTGCCGTACCGAGCAGGAAGTCGGCCACCGAGTTGTATGG
Source organism: Bryobacteraceae bacterium (assembly GCA_025924475.1). Lineage (GTDB taxonomy): Bacteria > Acidobacteriota > Terriglobia > Bryobacterales > Bryobacteraceae > Bog-105. The sequence continues at coordinate 9,071 of JAICIH010000138.1, read as the reverse complement.
GGTCGGCCCCGGAGCTCCGGGTGCGTTGAGAGACGTAGCATTTCCAGAAAACGTAAAGATCGTATTCCGGGTCTCAATATGGTTCTGGTGCTCACGCAGGATATCGAAGCCGAAGCGGATCGTGTGGGAACCCAGCGTCTTAGTTGCATTCCCTGTGTATTCGAACATCGGATCGTTATATTGCAATGCCGGATACGAGTAGCCGAATGTCGTATAGTTCGCAATAGCAAAATTCGGCAAACCGCCCGCCCAAGGCAGCGGTCCCGTGTTCGCTCCGGGAATACCTAGATCCGCTCCTTGACGTTCGTCCGTATGAGTGGGGAAGAGCAGTTGAAAGCCGCGCGTAACGCCAAACGTAGCGTCTACCACAAAAGTGGGGCTGACAATATACGTTCCGGAGCCTGATATCGCGTACGTCGCTCCGTGCTGTAGATAGTTACCAGCGCCAGCCGTCGGGAAGCCGCCCGAACCGCCGAGAAAATCTCCATAGATCGGCTGCTGCAGATTGTAATAGGGTTGGATACCATACCGGCCGGAAACCCGCAGTTTCGGAGTGACTGTATAATCCACCTTCGTATCAACCTTGTGCAGGTTATAAACTTGCCCTTGGTTGACGAAGTTATTATTTTGAGTCGCATTGGGATTTGTTACAGCTGGGAAGTGCGGTAACAATTTCGCAACTACCGGATCAACCCGGCTCGTAGGTATTACTTTGCCGGCGAACGGCTCCCGGTTCTCTCCCGTCGCTAGATTACCTGTGTTCGGATCGTAAATCGGATTCGGCGAGCCTGTAAAATTGCCCGACAACAGCGTCGCATTCGGCATCGACAGAAATCCTGAAATCGCGGAACGTGTGTAAACGCCCTCATAGCTGCCGAAGTAAAATAATTTGTCCTTAATGATGTGGCCGCCAAGAAATCCGCCAGCATTGTTTTCCACAAGATGAGGTACCGGGTTTTTTGTTCCCGACGCATTCGCGAAATAATTCTGCGCCTCGAAATAGGAACCAATGTTATATTCATACGCCGCACCATGCGTCTCGTTCGTGCCGCTCTTCAAGCGAACGTTTACAGACGCTCCTGACGCCAGCCCTTGCTCGGCATCCGCCGCGTTGGTCGTAACGTTCACGTTTTCGATGGTCTCAATCGAAGGCACGAAAGTGGTGTACTGGGTCACCCATGGGTTACGTGCACTCACGCCCTCGATTCGGACGTTCGCAGCGCTGTTGCCCTGTCCATTGAAGGAAAACTGCATCGATTTCGACGGGTTGTTCGTTCCGCCTTGAAGTTGACCGTTCGGCGGTGTTACGCCTGGAATCAACTGCAGGAGTCCTTGGTAGGTGCGGTTTGGTTGGGGCAAATTCTCTAACTGCCGCGTCGCGACTTCCGAATGAATATCGGCTCGGTCGGTCTGCAATGCCGCTGCCTGCGCCGAAACTTCCACTCTCTCTACCTGCGAGCCGACTTGCAGCGCCGCATCCACGCGAACGACGTTATTTTGATTCACCAGGATATTCGATGCTGCGAACGTCCGGAAGCCATCCTTGGTGACCTCCACCTTATACGTACCACCGGGAAGGTTCGCCACTGTGTAATTGCCGGCTTCGCTGGTGGTCGCGCTGAAAACGTTGTTGGTGGAAGTTTCCGTAATCTTCACTTCCGCTCCCGGAATAGCAGCACCGCTCGCGTCCGTCACGTTACCGACCATCGAGCCGAACAGCACCTGAGCTATTGCCGGCGCCTGAAACAGGATCAACAACAAGGTGGATACAACGGCTACCCAACAGGAAAACCGCAACTTGCCAACTGCCGCGCTGGCCGCTGGTGGCGAGGAAAGACGTTCGCGCATGGAATGCCCCTTTTCTGACTTTGCTAACTTGACCAAACTTCGCGAGACGAGTGTTTGAGACTCCGTCTCAAAGGAGCATACACTGCCTAGCAGACGATGTCAAACATTTCGCTAACGCTAACGCTTTTCGAACGGATATTACCGTTTACGGTACTCTGTCCTACGTTTCAGTCAGCGCCATCCGGCAGCCCGAATGCGTACATGGCATTGTCCGCGCATACGACCACATACTGCCGGCCATTCGCCAGATAAGTCACTGGCCCGCTCGCCACCGTCCCGCCCAGATTCGTGTGCCACAACAACGCGCCGTCGCGCGCATTCAACGCAAAGAAATTCCCTTCCTTGCCGCCTGAAAACAGCAGGTCCGAAGCCGTGGTGAGCACCCCGCTTTCGGTGTAATCCACCATCTTGAACTCCCACTTCTGCTGGCCCGTAGATGGATCGAGCGCCTTCACCGCTCCATAGCCTTCGGCTTCCGTTCTAAACGCCGGACTCGGACCGCGGCCGGCGCCGCGTGGTCGGCGAGGCGCGCCGGGCGGACGGGAATTGCCGCTATATTTGCCGCCTGGTCTCCATACTTCAATCAGTCCTTTGCTGGTCGGAGCGTCATAGTTTTCCCAACTGGAAACGTAGAACAGGCCCGTATTCGGGCTAAACGAGGGCGAGTACCAATTCGTTCCACCCTGCGTCCCAGGAAGGACGTGCATGCCGTTCGTAGGCTTAGGATCGATACCGGGAGCCTTCATCGGCCGGCCTACTTCATCAAATCCGACATTCCACGTCTGCTTCACGAACGCCTTACCAAGTAGAAATTTGCCGCTTATCCGGTCCAGCACATAAAAGAACCCGTTCCGATTGGCCCACAGCACTACTTTGCGCGGCTTGCCTTCCCAAGGGATCGTTGCCAACACCGGTACTTGAACCGAGTCCCAATCGTACTCATCGTGCGGCGTGAACTGGTAATGCCACTTCAATTTGCCGGTATCGGCATCGAGCGCTACGACGCAATCCGAATACAAATCGTCGCCCGGTCGCTTGTCGCCATTCCAGCCCGGGTTCGGATTACCCGTTCCCCAGAACGTCAGATTCGTCTCCGGATCGTAAGAACCCGTCACCCAGATCGGGCTGCCGCCATGCTTCCAGGAATCGCCAAACCATGTCTTCGCCACCGGATCGTCGTCCGAAATCGGAGCCGTATAAAAACGCCACAATTCGTTTCCGGTTTTGATGTCGTAAGCCGCAACCCAACAGTTCGCGCCTTCTTCGTTGGTTGCCGGCCCCAGGATCAATTTGTCTTTGACGACGAGCGGAGCCACATTGAGCTGATAACCCTGGTGCCAATCGACCAGCTTCTTGTTCCAGATCGCAGTCCCCGCCTTGGCGTCAATCGCGATCAAGTGCCCGTCGTAAGTCGCCCAAAACAGCGTATCGCCGGCGATGGCCAAACCCTTCACGACCATCACGTACTGATTCGATTCCGGCGGTACGGCGTAATGAAAGGTCCAGAAGATTCGTCCCGTCGCCGCATCAAGCGCCGCTACTTCGCTGTTTTGCACCGTATAGAGAACCCCATCCACAACGAGCGGCGTGGCCTCCATTTTTTCCATATATTTCGGCCGGTACACCCATTTGAGCTTGAGGTCCTTCGCATTCGTCGGATTGAGCTGGGTGAGCAGGCTATAGCGCTGGCTCGCATAGCCACCGCCGTAGGTAAGCCAGTTCTGCGGCTCCTTGTTGGCGTGGAGAATGCGTTCGGAGGTAACCTGCGCAGATACCATCGCCGCTGCACAGGCAAGCACGAGGAGTGGGCGCAAAACGCCCGCTATCACGGCGCTTCCGTTCCCTTCAGCGTGCTCAGATACGCCACCACATCGGCAACCTGTTCGTCCGTCAAATTCGGCTTCGGCATTAATCCCTTGGTAAGGATCGTGTATCCGCGAATATTGGCCGTCAGAAACGACCGCAGATTCTGCTTGCCATCAATGAGCTGCACGCTCATCGCGTCATGATTGAGAATCCGTCCCCTCACCACGCTTCCGTCCTTTAGCGTCACCGCCACAAAGCGGTTTTCGGCAAGAACTTCCGCGTCCGGATCCGTAATTGAGGTCTTCAGTTGCTCGGCGCTGCGCTTATCGCCGATCTCGGAAAGATTCGGGCCCGTCCGGGAACCGTTCTCGCCGATACGATGGCAACGCAGGCATCCGCTCGACTCGACCACCGCCTTTCCCTTCGCCGCGTCCCCGCTTTGAGCGAAAAGCGGCGCCGCTGCCAGCGCCAGAACACACGCCATGCGCTTTCCCAGAAGACTCTCGACCATTCTCTCGTTTACCTGCCTTTTCCTTTTAAAACTCGATGCGGTCCTTTTGTCCAGCCAACTTCGCTGTATCGATGTTAGGGACCTTCTCGAGGTCTTGCCAATTTTTAAACTTGCCCGCCGTTTCGCGGTAGTGAACGATCGCTCCGGCGTCCGCCGCCGTCAGCCCGAGAATGGTCGAAAGATCCTTCTCGCTCGCCTGGTTCACGTTTACTTTGGCTGCCGTAGAGGCGGCCTTCGAATTGCCGCCCGGGCTGTTGGGCCCGAAATTAGCTGCCAGATATTTCACGACCCGATTGAACTCATCGTCAGTGCCCTGCGCGCCGCGCGAAACCATATCATCCACGATGCCGGCCCAACCGTCCTCGCTGTTCCGGAGCTTTGTCACAATCGTGGTCGAATGGCACTGCGAACAGATGCGCGTGAATTCCGCTTTGCCCCGCCCTTCCGGCAGCGAATCCTGCGCCTGCGCCAGAAAGGCGGCGGCGCCAAACATCAGGGCGGCCTTCGTCATGTAATTTGTGAAGAACATACTCGTCCCACTATCCCAAACTACTTTTGGGACTGCGTCTCAGAGCATACATCCCCGCGGCCTTTGCTGTCAATGACTCCAACCCGCTTGCTCACGCGCGCGGTTCTTTTGCTAATTGCCGGCGGAAATTGCTACCGGGCGGGGCGGCTGCTGCGCGAGAAAGCGCTCAATTTGCGGAATTGAAAATTCGAACCCATGCTCGGTGGGATCGAAGGGCTTGCCAGCGACTTTGGCGGCGAGGTAGAGCTTGGAGGCCGTGTCCAACTCGCGGCGCTCGTTTTGCTTTCGTTCTTCCTGGAGACGGCGGAGCTCGGCGGTTTCTTTTTCGCGGCGGCGAACGAGGCGCGCTTCCTGCATTTGCAGATTACGAAGCTGTTTTTCGTAGGCCATGTGGGTGTGCAGATCGATCAAACCGGGACGGAGGGCGGGTTCGTGCTCTTCGAAAAGGTCGGCGAACTCGGCGCGGCCTTGCGCGTAGATGGACATCTCGAGCGCGGGAATACGATCGAGACGCCAAGCAATGGCGGCGAGCGAATGGACCAGAGCCGACTCCTGCGGGCCGACAGGGCGCAATTCGCGCTCAAAAGCGGCGATGTGACGCTCGTAGGCGGCGGCATCGTCGGTGGGGAGAAGAACGGTACGGCCGGTGAGCCCGGTCTTGACGGCATTCAGTGACGACTTAGCTTTCCCCGCGGTAGTTTTTGGGCCGGAGGATAGAAGCGCGTTTCTCTGATTGGCGGCAAGGCGCGCGGGAGACACGGCGGTCTCGATTTCAGTCTCCTCCTCGTCGCCGGAGGCGAAACAAATTCCCATAGGCGAGGGAAGGACAGACGTCGCCGGAGCGGCGGCGGTTGCGGATTCCAGAAATTCGTTTTGGCGCTCGGCTTTGCGGGCCAGTTTCTTCTGCTTGCGCTCCAGAGCGCGGCGAATGGATCGGGCGGTCATGAGAAAGCTCCTGAAATAAATAGGAATGGCTCGCGCGAAAAAATGGGGACAGACAGCCGCGCCTGATTTGAGGAATTAACCTGTCTAGCAATTCCTAAACGGCGCTTCGGTCAGTCCCCATTTTTTTCCCGTCGCGAGCCTGGCTGACCGTAGCATGTGGAGGAAACCAGATGGAGATCTCTGCGCCCCTAGTCCGGATATAAGTAATTTGGATTCAAGCAAAAAGAGCAGGCAGAATTTTTTTCATTTGTTGTGAACGCGTCAAATAGCGGCACTTGAGGCATCGCAAGCCGCGATTTCAATCAGCAGCTCTGCGCATTCATCAGGTAGGACGGCGGGCGCTGCGTGTCTCCAGGGTACTTCGCGATAGTCCCAGCCATTCGCCTGTGCGAGAGCGGCAAACGGCTCGAACAAACCCATCGACCCTTTTGTAAACCGAACGTAACTCACAGGGAACGGCAAGGGTTCAGGATGGAGGCTCACGGACTCAACAAAAGTCTTCAAGGGATGCGTCACCAGGCCGCGCTCATTCCAGGCAATGTCCTCCGGCGTGCTAACACCGAACTGTTCCATCGTGAAGGGTGACGGCGTTCTCCAGCCGTCTCCCGATTGCCGGGCCAGATCGGTTAAAAATTCGGCCATTCCCGGCGGGCACACATCTCGAAGGCTCTGGCCATCTCGTAAGACAAACGCATCCAGGTAAATGACGCGTTGTATACGGTCTCTGGCACGATCGGCAACTCCGCTCACTACGGCGCCCCCGTCACGTTGAATTCAGTTTCCGTCTACGATTGACGAACCGAGAACGCGGCTCTCAGCGACGCTCTCCGTTACGCAACCAGCAGCAACGGCACTCTTCCGCTTGGGTATAGAATTGATCTCACTCTATGCCCGTGGCTCCGGCAACACGCCTCGGCCCTTACGAGATACTCACGCCCATTGGGGCCGGCGGAATGGGAGAGGTGTATCGCGCTCGCGACCTGGTGTTGAAACGCGACGTGGCGCTGAAACTCCTGCCGCCATCGTTCGCGAGCGACCCGAGCCGCATGGCGCGATTCAAGCGCGAAGCTGAGGTTCTGGCTTCGCTCAATCACCCGAACATCGCTCATATTTATGGAATCGCGGAATCTGGCGAGGTTCGCGCGCTGGCGATGGAATTGGCCGAAGGCGAATCCCCGAAAGGACCGATGCCGTTTGAGGACGCCTGGAACGTTGCCTCGCAGATTGCGGCGGCTTTGGAATACGCGCATAACCATGGCGTCATTCATCGCGATCTCAAACCGGCGAATGTAAAAGTCACGCCGGATGGTTTGGTGAAGCTGCTCGATTTCGGTCTTGCCAAGGCTTTCACTCCGGAACGCGAAGGACGGGTGGAGGCCAGCCCGGAGAGTTCGCCGACCGTAACGACTAACGTGACCCAAGCCGGGATCATTCTGGGCACGGCCGCTTACATGAGCCCCGAGCAGGCGCGCGGCAAGAGTGTGGACAAGCGCGCCGATATCTGGGCTTTCGGCGTAATGCTGTATGAGTTGCTCACCGGCGAGCGCCCGTTCAAAGGCGAGGACATCGGCGACACTCTCGCAGCGGTTATTAAGCAGGAGCCGGACCTGAGCCGCGTGCCGGCACGCGTCCGCGAATTGCTGCGAAACTGTCTGGAAAAAGATCCGAAGAAGCGCTTGCGCGATATCGGCGATGCGTGGCGGCTGCTTTCCGTGACGCAAGAGATTCCTGTCCACTCATCACGCCGCACACTTGCCTGGATGGCAACAGCAGCGCTGGCGGTTGTGGCGGCTGCAGCAGGAGGCTGGTTGCTGCACAAGCCGCCGGCTTCCAATCCGCAAATTCTGCGGCTCGCGATCGAACCACCCGAGGGAGGAAAGTTTGCATTGGAGGCAGGGGCGAGCGGGATGGCCATTTCTCCGGACGGCGCCACACTCGCATACGTCGCATCGGGACGGGATGGAATTAATCGACTATGGATCCGCGGACTCAGTGAGCCTTCCGTCCGGCCATTGCCGGGAACGGAAGATGCCAGATACCCGTTCTGGTCGCCGGATGCGAACACGGTAGCCTTTTTCAACAACGGCAAGCTGATGCGCATCGATCGGAATGGCTCCGGACTCCAGACGGTCACGGATACGACGTCCGGAAGAGGCGGCGCCTGGCTTCCGGATGGACGGATTATCTTCGGAAGCTACTTCAACTGCCTGAGCGTTGTGCCCGCAACCGGCGGCAAGGCCGCTCCATTTACGGAGCCGCAGGAAGCGCAGCTCTGGCCGCAGGCTTTGCCTGGTGGGCGGCTCATGTATTTTGTGCGGGAGCGCAACAGACCTGAGAAAAACGCCGCTTACATTGTTTCGTTAAACAAGTCCGAGGCGCGCTCCCGGCTGATGAACGTCCCCGAGTCGCCGATCTACGTGCCGGGCAGCGGAAAAACGGATTACCTGTTATGGCAGCGCGGAACGGCACTGGTCGCGCAAGCACTTGATCGTGAAACGCTCAAACTGACAGGCCCGGCCGCGATTTTGGCCGATCCTGTGGACTCCGGCGGTATCGAAGGACAGATCTACGCGACCGCATCGAAGCACGGTCCCTTGGTCTACAGCGGAATTCCGCGCCTGACGCAGTTCACCTGGTTCGACCGCACCGGCCGCGTTCTCGGGACTGTGGGCGCTCCAGGCGCTTACCACTTTGGCTCATTCCAGATTTCCCCGGACGGACGAACGATCGCGGCGTCACGCGATGAACCTGGCTGGGCCCAGATGGGCCTACTCGAAATCGAACGCGGTATTTTCAACGGACTGCCACCATCGGGCAATAACGCGTTCCCGGCCTGGGGACCGAAGTCCCTGAGACTGGCGTACGGGCGAGAAATTCTCGATCTGCCTAACAATTCCTCCATTCAGTTACCGGGAAATCCGTGGGATTGGTCTCCCGATGGACGGCAAGTGCTATGCCGAAGGCTCATTGAAGGCGTGAGAAATGAGATTCTGGCGCAAGCTGTAACTCCGGAGGGCAAGCTCGACGGCGGGCCTCGCGTGTTTGCCGAGGGGACGGCGGCGCGATTTTCTCCCGACGGACGATGGGCGGCATTTTTGTCCAACGAATCGGGAGAGGATGAAGTTTACGTCGATGCCTTCCCGAACCCCGGGCGAAAGGTCCGCATTTCAACGGCGGGAGGCAATTTCCCGGTGTGGAATCCCGACGGCCGGGAGATTTATTACGTAGCGCCGGGCAACAGGCTGATGGCGGCGCGCCTCAAAATCACAGCCGGTTCTCTGCAGCCGGCTTCGCCTCAGGAGCTTTTCGTTCTGCCCGTCTCCGACACGCCTCTGTTTCCCTTTGATGTTGCGAAAGACGGCCGTTTTCTGATTCGCGCGGATGTTTCGCAAGCCTCGAATTCGCTGACGGCCATCGTCAACTGGGAGGCTT
>JAICIH010000137.1 GCA_025924475.1 Bryobacteraceae bacterium | reverse complement strand
CTGGACGAGCTCAAGAAGCGAGGGCGGCGGGCCCGTCCCATGGCGGAGGGGGCGCCTTGGCCCGGTGCGCCTTCGGTGGAATCTTTGACGCAGCGGCCGAGGGAATACTGGATCGAGCCGATTCTCGATTCCTGGGTTCTGCCGACGGATGCGGATCCCTCCGAAAGGGCGGCGCTTCGCCAGAGTGTGCGGCTGGCATTTGTCGCCGCGCTGCAAAACCTCGCGCCGAGGCAACGCGCCGCTCTGCTGATGACGGAGGTTTTGGGATGGTCCGCTGCCGAGGTCGCGGAGACGCTAGCAACCTCCATACCCGCGGTGAATAGTGCGCTGCAAAGAGCGCGTGCGGCGCTCGCCAAACGAACCGCGGACGAGCCCGCAGAACTCACGGAAGCGCAACGGGCGATGTTGGGCCGTTATGTCGCGGCGTTCGAGAGCTACGATGTCGATGGCTTGACGGCCTTGATGCGACAGGACGCGGCTTTCTGCATGCCTCCCTATACGATGTGGCTGCAAGGACCGGAAGAGGTTCGAACGTGGATGCTGGGACTGGGATGCGGCTGCCGGGGATCGCGGCTGGTTCCCACGTTTGCTTCCGGCTGGCCGGCATTCGCTCAATATCGGCCGAATCCGGAAGGCGGTCACAAGGCGTGGGCGTTGATCGTGCTGGAATTGTCGGGAGACCGGATCGCGGGTGTGAACTCTTTTCTCGACACCGAGAATCTGTTCCCGCGCTTTGGGTTCCCGCTTACGCTTGCTGCGTGATTTCTTGGGCTTACGGCACGTCCAAATTTTTTAGTGAACAGCGATGAGTTTTCTTCGCGGGCGCAGTCAGAGTGTGCGTAAGGAGAACACAAACGATGAGCGCACACGCAATTTCGACAACCATGGAGACATACTCGATGCAACATGAAACGACGGACTTTTCCAAGAAACGTCTTTGGACCGGCCGGATCCTGAGCGGCCTGGCCGCCGCCTTTTGCTTAGTGGACGGGGGCATGAAGCTGTTCAAGCCGCGCGTAGTAGTGGAAGCTACTTTGCAACTGGGTTATCCCGAGTCCGCTATTGTCGGCATCGGTATGGCCCTATTGGCCTGCACGATCCTTTACCTGATTCCGCGCACTGCGATTTTGGGTGCAGTGCTGTTGACCGGCTATCTGGGCGGCGCGGTGGCGACATATGTTCGCGTCAGCGGTCCATTGTTCAACATTGTGTTTCCTGTGATCTTCGCGTGCGTTATTTGGGGCGGTCTATATCTCCGCGACAAGCGCTTGCGGTCGGTTCTGTAGCGACGGAGCGCTGCCGTTTTGGGTGGCGCTTCAGCCTTCATTCAGCCGTTGTTGCCGATTCCTGCAGCAATTCCGCCAAATACTGCTTCCAAACGCCGGCCCAGGTGTGTGTGCCGTGACCATGCGTTTGCTCACTCACGGGCAGCAGAATGAATTTGCCCCGCTTCACACGCTTGATCTCACGCTCCGCTATGCCCAGTTCGGGCGGGTTGATGAAGTCATCGGCAGAATTGACAAACATCACTTGGGCTTGAATTTTTTCGAGATCCTTCGAGGGGTCGTAGTCGCGCGATGAGGCGGTTGCATATAGAAGGTCGTTGGCATCCGTCGTTTTTCTACGCGTTTCCACCTGCCGCGCCAAATATTCGGCGGCAAGCTGCGGACTCGAGGCGATCTTTTGCATCTGTATGGGTGCGCTCCCGGCAATTATTAGCATGTAGATTGCACCCGTAAGTCCAGCCGGCTGCTCCTTATAGTCACCGTTCTTCCACATAGGATCATTGCGAATCGAATCCATCAACATGTCGCGGAACATGCGATTCCGGCCGGCGATCGGAATGGGCAAGCACGCCAGCGGCATCACTGCATCCATCCGATTGGGATAGCGTTCCGCCCACATCCAGGAATGCATGCATCCCATAGACGTGCCCATCACCAGCCGTAAATGATCGACATGCAGGCCCTCGGTCACCAGGCGGTATTCGGCAGTGACCATGTCTGCATATCGATAGTGCGGAAAATGCCCGCGCAGGCCATCGCTCGGTTTCGACGAACCGCCGTGTCCGATATCGTCCGGCAGGATGATGTAGTACTTCGAGGCATCCAGGAGTTGGCCCGCTTGGAACAACACGTCATGAAATTGAGAGACGAGGAATTGTTTTCCGCTGCCGCCGGTGCCATGCATGATGAGGACCGCGTTGGTGACATGACCTTCGGCATCGCGCTTGGGTTGACCAAAGGTCGTGTAATGCAGGTTCAGCTTTGGAAGGCGCTCGCCGCCGGCGAATTTGAAATCAGATATGACGAAATCGCCTTCGTGGGGCGTTTGGGCAACGAGGCAAGTCGCGCAGGCAATCAGGGCCATATATAGGCTCATGAGTTTGCACATAGACGGATTTTCCCACTCATTGCCGAGATCGATCGACTGTTTGACGCGATTGGCGAGAAGGGGAATGTGATACTGCCGCTGGGGGCAACGTGCCGTGGGGCGGGCGATTCGGGATGCTTACGATCTAGAGCCGGTCGCGAATCGCCGGACGATCGACATAACGACAAGCAATAGGACTGCAATCCAAAACATCACAAGCGCCCCGCGCGCCCACGTTGCGCCGGCTGCCGAGAAGCCGATGCCTGTCGCAGCAGTCAACCACGCGGCGAGGCATAACGGACATTTGGGCAGCAACACCACCGCTGCTCCGGGCAGGATCGAAGCTGCGGCCCTGGAGAGCCGCCGGGCGAGGCGGCGTGACGCCGCCCCACCCATGCAGCATTGTTTCGTCATTACGCAAGTTCCTCGTGCTTGCAACATTCGACCATTTCGCGCGGCTTCTCATACCCGGCGGTGGGATCGACAGCGTAATCGTCGCCGTATTTGTCGTGGTGCCGCACCCAGGACATTGAGAATGCCAGCCCGTCTTCGTCGCGGCCCTTCGGAACCAAATCGAGGAACTGATAGGTTCCGACCAGAGAATCGAGGCCGCGCGCGTAGGCGGAGTAGGTGTGGAAGATGTCGCCTGCTTCGTCCTTATAGAACACACTCAAGCCGGGCGCTTCCTCCGCGCCAAAACGAGTCTTGCCGTAGTTGTAATTCACCTCGCCCGCCAGTTCTTCCTTGGTGAAGTGCACGCCGTAATCGCGTTGGAAGGTGGTGGCAAATGCCGAAACCCAATGGAAGCGCCACCCCATACGCTTTTGAAATTCGGCGATGCGCGGCATGGGCGCCTGGGAAATGACGGCGAACGTCACGTCGCGGTGCGCCAGGTGAATTCGGGTAGCATCGAAGTGGTCGGCCAGGAACGAACAGGACTTGCATCCTTCTTCCCAGTTGGGTCCGAGCATGAAGTGGTAAATGATCAACTGATTGCGGCCGGCGAAGAGATCCGCGAGTGTTTCCGGCCCGTAGGGACCTTCGAAGACATAGTTCTTTTCGACTCGCTCCCACGGCAGCTCGCGGCGCTGCCGGCTGAGTTCATCCCGTTGGCGGGTGAATTCCTTTTCGGCGGCCAGGTGCGCCAGACGCGCCTTCCGCCATTCGTCTCCGGATACTACTTTGTGTTGAGTTTGCGTTGCAGTCATCTGATTTTCCTTTCTTTGGTTTGTGCGGTGTTATCAATTAGCCCTTTTTGGAGCCTTTTTTCATTTGCGCCGGAGCGGCTTTGGCTTCAGCGTCTTCTTTGATGCGCAGCAGATGGCTCGTCCACAGCTCTTCGAAACGACCCACCCAGCGCTCATAAATTTGCCGGATTGGCACGACGTTCAGCGAGTTGATCCGCTGCCGGCTTTCTTCACGCGTGTGAATCAGGTCAGCCCCGCGCAGCACTTCTATGTGTTTCATGACCCCGAAACGGCTCAGGTGCGGAAACGCCTCGACGATCTGGGTCGTCGTGCGAGGGCCTTGCCGCAGGAGGTCGAGAATCGATCGCCTCGTGTTGTCGGACAAAGCTTTCCACACTTCGTCGAGGTCGTCGCCGGGCACTCTAGCTCCGTTGGCCAGAAGCGCGCGCGGAGCAATCCTCAGCGATTCCGTCCAGGATGTGCTTCCAGCCGGTGCTGACGCCCTGGCGGTGCGCCGGATCAATGAAGCCAATGGCGCGATGACGGAGATCCAAATGAGTTCCTCCGGGCCGCTGTTCGAGCTTTACTTCGACATGGTTCACCGCCGGGTACGACATGAACATGGGGCCGCTCAGTTCCAGCAGCACGGGCGGCTTGATCACCTGCACGTGTCCCCAGAGGTGGCCGATGCCATTGCCGCGATCACGGAACCAGCGGCCGCCTGCCCATTGCTCCAGTGTCATCTGCATCGATTCCCCTTGCGCGTTCGTACTGCCTTCGCCCAGCCGGTGCAGCACGCTGCGAAAGACCTCGCCGATATCCGCCTTGATGTCAATGCTCTGGGTGGTATCCAGGGTTAAATCTTCGATTGTCATGAGTTCTCCTTATGTGACTTTATAGTAACGTTACTATTTGGCAACGTCAAGGGAAATCTTGCAGGGACGCGAATTTTCTCGAACCAAGGAAAACGACGAACGTAATACGTAAGAAATATGATCGAAAGTTTCTTTCGGGAAATGAGATATGGCGTACGAGCCCTACTGCGGGACAAAGGCTTTGCCGCAACGGTCATACTCACGCTTGCGTTCTGCCTTGCAGCGAACACCGCAACGTTTGCGATCGTGAACTCGGTTCTACTGCGGCCGCTGTCCATGCCGAAGGCCGATCAAATCGTCGTAATGGCAAACCGATACCCGAATGCCGGCGTGCCCGATTCCAATCAAAGCAGCAGCGGCGACTACTTCGATCGTCTCCGGGCGGTGACGGCGCTTCAGGAGCAAGCGATGTTCCGAATCGTGGATGAAACTCTTTACCACGACCGAACAGCCGAACAGGTAACGGGACTTTCGGTAACGCCGTCGTTTTTCCCGCTCGTCCATGTTGCGCCGGCGCTGGGACGGGCTTTCACGGCAACGGAAGCCGAACCCGGCAAAGATCAGGAAATCATTCTGAGCAATGCGCTGTGGCAAGAGCTGTATGGCGGCGGCCGGCGCGCCCTTGGACGCACGGTGCGAATTGGCGGGAAGCCGTACACGGTGGTCGGCGTCATGCCGCGCGGATTTCGCTTTCTAAATTCAGACGTCCGTTTTCTGACGCCACTTGCGTTCTCTCTTGAAGACAGAAATCGCTATCACCAGAACAACTATTACAGCGTTGGCCGGCTCAAACCCGGAGCCACCATCGCGCAAGTTCAAGCACAGGTCAACGCATTGAATGCCGCCAACCTGGAACGCTTTCCGCATTTCAAAGAAGCCCTGGTCAATGCGGGTTTTTACACGAAAGTGGAGCGATTGCAGGATGTGATGGTGAAGGATGTGAAGAGCGTGCTGTATCTCCTCTGGGGAGGCGCGCTATTCGTCCTATTCATTGGCGCCCTCAATTTGGCGAATGTCGTTCTTGCGCGAGCCACTGTCCGGCGGAAAGCGATCGCGACGCGGTTGGCGCTGGGAGCGAGCCGGGCGCACCTCTTGCGGCAATTCATCACGGAACATGTTTTAGTTGCGCTCGCCGGAGGAATCGCCGGGATCGTATTGGGCGACGCGCTGCTGCGTACGTTGACGGCAATTGGTCTCGATCATTTCCCGCGAGCTTCCGAAGTACGCATCGATGGCGTGGTGGTGGCGTGCGCTTTGGGAATATCCGCCGCAGTGGGAGTGGTGTTGGGCATTCTGCCGCTGGTTCATAATTTTAAGACCAATATCGAGAAGGTGCTTCACGAAGGCGGCCGCACCAGCACCAGCGGCATGGGAATGCGCCGATTGCGCCAGGCGCTGGTGGGAGCGGAGATCGGTTTCGCGTTCGTACTACTGATGGGGGCGGGTCTGCTGCTCACAAGCTTCCGAAACCTTGCTGCATGTCGATCCGGGCTTCACAAGCAAACGTGTTCTCACGGTTGGCACGAGCGCTCCGTGGTCAAAATATTCCGATAACAATGCGCAACGGATGCTGATGACGCGCCTGCTGGAGTCGATTCGCAGGATACCGGGAGTTGTCTTTGCGGGCGCAACAACCGCAATCCCATTTGGCAGCAATCGCGACGATGGAGTGATTCTGGCGGAAGGCCACGTCATGCGGCCCGGCGAATCGATGATCTCACCCCGACGGCTCGCCGTTACACCCGGTTACTTCGAAACGATGAGAATCGCTCTGAAGCGCGGCCGTTATTTTAGCGAGCACGATAATGAATCGTCTCTACCGGTAATCATCATCGATGAGAAGCTGGCGCAGCACTTCTGGCCGAATCGCAATCCTATCGGGCAACGGATGTATCGTGCGACTAAGCCTAACGCCCAAACCGATGCGAATACGAAATGGCTTACGGTGGCGGGAGTTGTCCGTTCCGTGAGATTGGAGAATCTTGCTGGAACAGGGAATACGACGGGTGCATACTATTTTCCGTATGCGCAGGCTCCGTCGAGCAACTCTACGTTCGCAATCAAAACGAAAGGCGATCCGGTCTTCCTGGAACGCGCGGTGCGAGCGGCAGTCGCGCAGGTGGATCCGGAACTAGCTTTGTTCGATATAAGAACGATGAGCGAGCGCGCCGAGCTTTCCGTTTCGTCGCGCCGGACATCGATGATCCTGGCGCTAGGCTTTGGCATCGCGGCGCTGTTGCTTTCGGCCACCGGTATTTATGGAGTGCTCGCTTATCTGGTAACGCAACGGCGGCGCGAAATCGGCATTCGTGTCGCGCTGGGCAGCACGAGCGCCGGCGTGGTGAGACTTGTTGTTCGCGAGGGGCTCACGCCGGTGATAGCAGGGCTCATCGTGGGATTCCTCGGCGCCGCGGCATTGCAAAAAACTGTTGCGACCCAAATTTACGGCGTTCAACCTCTGGATCCGTTAGTAATGGCCAGCGTCATCCTGCTACTGGGAGTTATTGCGATGATTGGCTGCGTTGTTCCGGCGCGTCGAGCACTACAGGTCGATGCTGTTACTGTTTTGAACGAGCAATAGCCCAAGTTCGTCAGTTTGAATGTTGAAGACCGCTTCCTGGCGGTCGCGGCTCGGTAAGTTGCTGAAAACGTTCGAGCAGCTTTCTGAGCCACGACCGCAGGGAGTGGTTGTGACGAACTTGGGATAACGGCCGGGCTCGACGGCTGGATTCGGCGACGGCAACTAGCGCCCGTTGGAATCAGGCGTTGTGGGGAACAAAGCGTTCAGCGAGCATCGATAGGACCCAGGTCCAGCCTTCTTTGTGCTGGCGTCCCATGTCGTCGTCCGGGACACCGGAGTGGCGCAGCGTCACCTCAGTCTGATCGCCACGAGCTTCGAAGGTGACGGCTACGATCGATTCCAGACCCTTGGTGGCCTCGGACACCCATGTGTATTCCACATGGCGCGGCCGTTCGATCTGAACGAATCGCCCGTAATGGGCCAGATTCGTCCTTCGTGTTTTACGGCGATATAAAAAAGGCCGTCCACAACTGGATTTACGATTTTTCGATCTGTGCCAAACCATGGGCCGCCGGGACTGTTGGGGTCCATCCATACGTCAAATACATCCTCGGCTCGCGCGGGGATGGTGCGCGAAACAGTTAAATCAACAGTGTTCACTTGGGTCTCTCCTTTTTTGCGATAAAAAAGTCTTCTAATCGATCGAGGCGTTCGTTCCAGAACCGCTCATAAGTTGTAATCCAGCGAGCGACATCCCGCAGGGGTTCGGGGGTGAGATGAAGCACGTTTTCGCGGCCATGACGTGTGCGCCTCACCAGCGCCGCTTTCTCCAGAATCCGGACGTGCTTACAAACGCCGGTTAGGGACATGGAGAAGGGCGCGGCAACATCGGAAATGCGGGCGGGCCCGCGCGCCAGCCGGCTCATAATTGACCGGCGCGTGGGATCCGAAATAGCTACCAGGACGTTGTCCAGCTTGCTCACCACGATACTGAACCTATCGGTTCAGTATCGCGCCCGCCGCCGGCTTCTGTCAATCAGAAAGCGAGGAGCGATTACGTCCGGATAGTTCCGATGGAGGTTGTTTCACCTTCCTGCGCTTTGGGTCCGAGCACGTCGTGCATGATGATGGCAAGATCGCGGAGCGCCTGCGCTCCGTCGCCGTAATAGCATGAGCCGTGCATGGTGGCAAGAGTTTTTGGCCGGTATCCGGCGAGCGTTTCCAGCACACGGCCGGTGTGGTGCGTGTAGGGCACGTAATTAGCGAACGGGCCTGCTTCCGATTGCAGCAGGGCGTCTTTGCAGCGCTCCATGATGTCGGCCTCAGTGGCGGGTTTATGGAGACCCCATTGATGAAATAAGTCGGAGCAGAAGAGCGTTTGTTCGGATTCTTCGAAGAGCACGCCGGCGTCCCAGCCGTGCGGTACATGCGGTGTGGGAATGAAACGGAAACGGTAACGGCCGGTGGATAACACATCGTCCCGGGTCAAGACGCGGGAGGGCCGTATGGAAAAGTCGTTCACGCTGACCAGAGCACCTACCAGACCGCACACGGGTTGCGCGGCGGGCGCCTGTTCGAGCCAGTGGTTTAACGCTCCACATTCATCGGACTCGAAGTGGCTGAATCCGATGTGCCTGATTTTCGAGATGTCGATCAGGCGGGAGACCTCCTCACGCAGTGCAGGAAACATGCCCCGTAGTCCCGCATGGAAGAGTAATGGTTCGTCGTCCCGCACCAGAAAATGACTGAATTCCAGATTGATTTCGGGAACGAACAGGGAGATGCGGTAGACATCTTTTGCGATTTCCGTTGTGCTCACCATAGGGTGATTATAGGGGTGATTTGCCGCTCCCTCACGGTCGCGGTTCTTTATTTGGACTGAAGAATCGCGACACCATTCTGATTGTTGACGCGGGTCAAGGCCGGACCGCGAAATTGCAGGATGGTTACTTCGGCGAGATAGAGGACGCGGCAGCCCTTTTCGAGATGGCCGCCGAAGGCGCCTTTTTCCGGACTCGAGAGCGTGATGTGAATGTGCGGTTCACCGGCCGCGACGATGCCGCCGGCGTTCAGGATTTCGAATGGGCCTTTTACAGTTTTGTATGCGTTCACCGGTTTTTGTGCGGTGGAGGTGACGTAGTGATAGGTACAAGTCTGCACGGAACCGGAGCCGACCATCACGTAGCCGTCCTGGATGTTCTTTTGATGGATGACATCGAGGATGGACTCGAGCAGGAGGGCGTCGCGATCGAGCAGGACGCGATAGACGGCCTGGATTTGGGCAGGCTCGAAGATTTTGGGGGGCGTTGCCGCATTCGTTTGGGCGGAGGAGAACGAAGCGCTGGAGAGGAAAGCCGCTAACAATAGAGTGATGGCTATGGACGTTTTCATATAAACCAGTTCAGATAAACCAGGCGATGACGAGTCCAGCCGAAGCGGCAAAGATTGCCACCGTAGTAATCCAACCCAGTATATTGATGGCGCGGCCATTTGCGCGCTTCCCCATGATGGACGGATTGTTGGTCATGCGCATGATTAATAGCATGAGCGGCGGGGTAGAGAAGCCCTGCACAATACCGGCAAAGACGAGCGCCTTCATTGGATTGACTCCGAAGAAATTCAACGCTATCGCAATCAGGGTAAAAACGGCCACGGCTCCATAGAACTTTTTTGCTTCCGCGGGCTTGCGATAGAGGCCGTGTTTCCAACCGACGCTCTGACAGAGATCGTAGGCCGCGCCAGTCGTCATCACGGGCACGGCCAGAAAGCCGACTCCAATCACGCCGAGCGCGAACAGGAGCCCGGCCGCGTTGCCTGCTAACGGCTGTAGAGCCTGTGCGGCTTCGGCGGCGCTATCGATGTTCGTTTTACCGC
The DNA here is from genome assembly GCA_025924475.1 of Bryobacteraceae bacterium. Taxonomy (GTDB): domain Bacteria; phylum Acidobacteriota; class Terriglobia; order Bryobacterales; family Bryobacteraceae; genus Bog-105. Next base: position 4,104 of record JAICIH010000137.1, on the reverse strand, counting down.
TTTTGAAGAGGGTTGCGGCGGTGGCCAGAATGATGAAGTACATAACCAGGTTCGAAAAGAACATTCCAAAGATGACGTCCCACATGGATCGCTTCAGCTCGGATCGAGTCGCTCCCCTTCGCTGCCAGAGGCGGCGCCTTCCGGCGGCGATTTTCTCTTCGACTTCCTCGTTCGACTGCCAGGTGTAGAGGTAAGCGGAAAGAGACGTTCCAATGACCGCGACGGTCATGGACAAGAATTCTTTGTCGAAGTGAATTGTGGGGATGAACGTTCCACGCACCACGGGACCGAGTTCGGGGCGAGCGAGTACTGCCGAACCAATATAGGCAAGCAAGGCGAGCGAGAGCACCCGAAAGATATTGCGGATCAGAGTGTAGGAGCCCCAGATCTGGAGCGCAAGGATCAGCAATCCCGTGATCGCGGAAATGATCTCAACCGGCAGAGGAACGAATAGATGCAACGCAGCGGCCATTCCGCCTATATCGGCGCCGGCTTCAATGGTATTGCCGATCAGCACGGCTACGAGCACCGCATAGAGAAACCAACCGGGATAATTTTTGCGGATTACGGCAAAAAGGCCCTCGCCGGTGACCTGACCGAGCTTCGCGGATAGGTAGACAACGGCGACCATCATGGGGAAGGTGAGAGGAGCCGTCCATAAAAACGAGGGTCCTAGTTTTGCGCCGGCGCTCGCGTAGGTTCCGATAGCCGAAGGATCGTCGTCGGCGGCACCGGTAATGAGCCCCAGGCCGATGGCACGAATCACTCCCAGTTTTTTTTCGGATTGGGTTTGTTGTGCAGGCTGGGTCGCGATTGTGTGGGGCGCGCTCATGAGGATATTCCGTTAGATGGAAATGAGCGCCGGGTTTGGGACGGCGGAGTTCGGGGCCCAGCGATATTACTAGCGAGTCCGCTTGCTTACGCGCGCGGTTCTGTTTGGACGCCGCTCAATTAGGAAGAAATAGCGAGAGCTGGTGAGATTTCTTGGTCTTTCGATCGTCGAAGACGGAGCGGCCATCCAGGCTTGGCGAGATTTCGTGTTCGTGGCGGAGCGCGGAAGCGAAATCGGCGGTGGGCTGGTATTGCCGCTCGACCTGGCGGACGAGCCGGTCGAGGCGTTTGAAGCCATCGAGCTTTTCGGTGTGACCGAGTTTGGCGGAATCGAGGGCGCGGCGCAGGATTGTCAGAGACTCGTCGTACGTTTTGAGAGGAACGGGGAATGGGTGACGGTCCTTGCCGCCCAAAGCGAACGAGAAGCGTGCCGGATCGGTGAAGCGGCTGGGAGCGCCGTGAACGACTTCGGCGATCAGAGCAAGAGTCTGGAGCGTACGGGGTCCGAGATTTTCGATGAGCAACAGAGATGCGAAATCGCGCAGCTCGCGGCTGTAGCTGGTTGCCAGGACCGCACCCAATCGCTTCAAGTCGATGTTTGCGGCGCGGACATCGTGATGCGCCGGCATGACGAGTTTTTGAACCGTGGATAGCGTCTGCTCGGGAGGGGTTTCCGCGATGATGAGGAGCCCGGCTTGCGCGGGCTCGGCGCGGCGGTCGACGAGATTGAGAATCCGGCCCGCGTTTGCACCGACGATGCCGGTGTGCGGCTCGCTGGTGAAATTGCGCACCGAAGCCGAATGCCAGTGATAGCGGCGGGCGAGACCGGTTCGATCGTTCAGGCCCTGCTGCACGACGGCCCAATCGCCGGCGGCAGTGACGGCAAAGGTGTGCAAGTAGATTTGAAATCCGTCGCCGATAGCATTGTTATCGATTTTGGCGGTGAGGCGGCTGGTTCGGACCAGGGCGCCGCCATCGAGGCCGCGGGCGTCCGCAACCGAGAGCAACTCGGCGGGCGTTTTGCGAGACTGCTTGCCACGGCCGCCGCAGAAATAGACGCCGAGCTCGTGGGCGCGCGGATTCATGCCGCGCTTCAGAGCTCCCATGACGGAGGTGGTGATTCCCGAGGAGTGCCAGTCCATGCCCATGACACAGCCGAGCGCCTGAAACCAGAACGGATTACTGAGCCGCGACAGAAATTCGGGAGTGCCGTAGTGCGCGATGACGTTTTCGGCGATGGCGGTTCCGAGCTTTTCCATGCGCTCGGCGAGCCAGGGAGGCACACGGCCGCCGTGCAGGGGGAGGTCGGCGAAACCCGAACGTTTCATCGCTACTTACTAAGATCTCAGACTGGCTTACCCGGTCGACTATCATCACGGGAATGGGTACTGGCGGGCCGTTATTTATTAGCTACTCGCGCAAGGACTACTATTTTGCCGAGTCGCTGGCGTTTCACTTGTTGCGGCGCGGTGTTGCCGCGTGGCTGGACGTAAAAGATCTCACGCCGGGTGGATTTTGGGAGCGCGACCGGGAGGCGGCGCTGGACGCGGCAGAGTGTTTCGTGTTGGTGGCATCGCCTGAAAGTGTGAAGAGCCCGCATGTACGGAAGGAATGGGAGCGGGCCAAGGTGCAGGGAAAGCGGATTGTAATTGTACTGCGGCGGCGTGTTCGGTTGCCGCAAGAGCTTGCCGATTGCGAGGTCGTGGATTTTCGCGGCGCGTTCGCACCGTCGCTACGACGATTGATTCAGCGCCTCGCGGCGAATGAATGCCGGAGTGCGCGCCGGCGATATTTTTGGAAACTGCCGCCGTGGATCCTGGCGCTGGCGATTACCTTGGTTATCCCTATTGCGGCTTATTTCCTGCTGGCGAATTGGTCCAGCAGCTCGAAGGATTCAGATGCCTTCGAGGCGATGATTCGCGTGCTGCTGCCGGTGTTTGCGCTGCTGCTGTTGTGGTTCCTAGGTTTTTCATTCGTGCGAAGGCGCATGGGCATGACCCACGTGATGGTGTGCTTCGCGTTTGCGATCGCCTGGACGATTTATCCGCTGGCGCTTTTTTGGCATTCGGGAGCGGCGGGGCTAGAAGGCTACGCAAGTGGAATTAGGCAAGCGATTACGGAGCGCTCGCTCGAGATCGAACTGCTCGGCGCGCTCCCACTGCTCGGGCTATTGATCGTGCTGGTTGTTCAGCCGGAGGAATTGCTGCGCTGGACGCCTACGGGACGGGCGTGGGGCTGGTATCGGGAGCGGCGCGCGGTGAAGATCGCCGAACTCGAGAAAAATTCTTCGCTTAAGTCGCTCGACTGTTTTTACCTGCTGCACGATCCGATAGATCGGCAGGCGGCGGATCGATTGCGAAAAGGAATCGAGCAGACGGGCGCCAAAGAAGCGACAACCGATGCCACGGCGGTAGTGCTGCTGACGAACCGAACGCGCGAAGAATGGCTAGTCCATAATGCGCAGCAGCTTCCTGCGAAGGTGATGACGGTGGTCGGCACGATGATCCAACTGCCGGAGCGGTTCGATTGGTTGTGGCGGCGCGAGTGGATCGATTTCCGGCATTGGAATTTGGATCGGCTAGATCGCAAGAAGGGTTTGCTCGCTGTGCCGGAAGCCGTAACGGGGACGCGGTTTCCCGTACCGGTGCGGGTGGCGCATCATCTCTTATGTTCGATGGCGGGGCTGTGCATGGTCCTGCCTACGCTAGCCAATCCGAAAGAGACGGAGGACGCGCAGGGAATTGTGGCGATGACGCTCCTGATCTGGCAGGGAGTACTGGGACGGCGACTCTTGCGGCGGACGATTTTGGAGCGAACTTTCTATCGCGGATGGGTCATTCGCGTTTTGTTGGTTATGTGTCTTGCCGCTTGGACGTTCGGGACGGCGCTGGAGAGAGACGTGAGTGTTTTTCGCGCGGCGCCGTTGGTTGTGTTTTTTGCTGCTTGGCCCATGCTGTGGGTGAGGAACCGGCGGGAGCTTGGCTTTTGGTTTCCTTCGCCGGGAGTTCCGAGCTTGAAAAATGCCGCCACCCTCAGCACGCGGCGGAATTGGCAGACTTTGTTATGGGTGCTGGCGTGGTTCGTGGTTTGGGCTTTAGCGCTGGGATTGTTTGGGGAAATATCCTGATCAGGACAGGTCGACTACCGTTGCCGACTTGACAAAATCGGGGTCGAATTCGAGCCCCATGCCGGGGCCGGTGGGGACCAGAAGCACACCGTTCTTAATGTCGAAATTCGGCGAGTACCAGGATTCTTTTTTCGGCGGCTTGCGGG
>JAICIH010000136.1 GCA_025924475.1 Bryobacteraceae bacterium | reverse complement strand
TTCGAACAGCGTTACCTGGGACCTGCGCTAGTGCTCTGGGTTCTGTGGATGCTGCTCGCATTGCGCGATCACCTGCGAAGCCTTCATTGGTCGCTCCAAGCCGCGCTCGCCGTCGTCGCAGTTCTCTGTGGCGTTTTGGTAACGTACCAGGATTTTCGTAACTTCCAATCCCGCACTCAAGCGGATCCCATACTCGTGGCATGGCGCCGCGATACTCGCGCACTAGCTTCGGAAGTGGTTCGCGGTGGCCGCGTAATGATTCAGAATCCGTATTTCTACACTTGGTTTACGGGCAAGACCGCCTTGTCTCCGCCGTACGCCTCTAAAGACAAAATGCTCGCGTTCATGCATTACTATCGGACAAGCTATTTGGCGCTCCCCACCATAAGCATGAACTATTTCTATCCTCGAGCCATCCAGCAATTAGCTCCTGAACTCCGGCCGCTTCGGCAAGTCGGCGAGTTCACCGTTTTTGAGGCTGCTCCATGATCTCCGTAGTTGTTCCAACATTGAATGAAGAAGACGGCATTGGGGAATTGTATGCGCGAATTAGTGCGGCCGCACGAGAATGGCCGGATCGCGAAATGGAGCTGATTATCGTCGACGATGGCAGCACCGACCGGACACTGGCAATCGCACGTGAGCTTGCCCGAGCGGATCAGCGGCTAAGGATTGTGAGTCTGACGCGGAATTTCGGCCATCAGGCTGCCGTATCGGCAGGGCTCAATCACTCCATTGGCGACGTCGTCATTGTGATGGATGCCGATCTGCAAGATCCCCCAGAAAGCGTTGGCCCGCTTATCGAAAAATTGCAGGACGGCTTTGATGTTGTATATGCGATTCGCACCAAGCGCAAAGAGAATCTAGTAAAGCGGACTCTTTATTTTTTGTATTATCGCCTTCTGCGGCATCTCGCAACACTCGAGATCCCACTCGATTCCGGTGATTTTTGCGTTATGCGGGGCAATGTCTGCCGCGCCATCTGCGAATTGCCGGAGCGCAACCGCTTCGTGCGCGGTCTGCGCACCTGGGTCGGTTACCGCCAGGTTGGTGTCGCCTACGAGCGTCAAGCCCGCTTCGCAGGCGAGGCGAAATACAGCTTCAGCAAGCTCGTAAAGTTGGGCCTCGATGGAATTGTCAACTTCTCGTACAAGCCTCTGCATTTTGCCTTTCTCTTCGGAGTGACGGTGGGTATCCTTTCGTGCATTGCGGGCGCATTTGTGCTATTTCAGTACGCCACCAATTGGACTGTGTGGGGATTCAATCCGCGGCAGGCGCGCGGCTGGACGTCGCTCATTTTTACTCTTCTGTTCTCCTCTGCCGCCCAGTTGTTTTGTATGGGAATACTCTCTGAATACATGGGCCGCCTCTTTGAAGAAACGAAGCGGCGCCCAATTTACCTGGTGAAGGAGCGTGTCAATTTTCAAGAGACAAAATCAACGTCCGACAGATCAACCGATTGCGAAACGCTCGAATCACATTCCTTGTCTCTGGAGAGGCAATAGCTACCCTGCAAGATCGGCGGTGAAAAGTAAGGCGGCTCTCCTGAGCCGCGCCGGACGTCCCCGTCCGGCTTGCTCCGTTTGCAACACAATCGAGAAGGCCGACGAGGACGTCGGCCGCGGACCAGGAGGTCCGCCCTACCAAAGTCGCATTGTGACACCTACTACACTGCAATATGGAACCGGTAGCAACTGGAGAAGCGGTTAAAAAATGTCCGGTACTCTTAATGGTGCGATCGCTCGAACACGGCGGCTGCGAGCGCGATCTCACAAAAATCGCGCTGCACTTAAATCGTGATCGATTCGAGCCGCACGTGGCGGTATTTCGCGGTGGTTTCCGGCGGCGGGAGCTGGAGGCCGGTGGCGTTCCGATACTGGATCTTCCCGTTACCTCATTCGGTAATCGAAGCGCTTGGCGCGGCTTTCGGCAACTGGGCCGGTATCTGCGCGCTCACCAGATCGAACTCATCCAGGCATTTGATGTGCCGACTGATATTTTCGCGGCTCCTGCTGCGCGCTGGTTCGGCGTGCCGATTGTTACCAGCCAACTGTCGTATCGCAATCTGGTTTCGCGCGGATCGCGCGTGGCCCTGCGGCTCAGCGACAGGTTATCTGAACGGGTCGTGGTCAACTCGCGCGCGGTTGGTGAATCGCTGCAGCGAGAGTTCGGTTTAACGGAGGACAAGATCTATCTCTGCTATAACGGAGTCGATCTTACGCAATTTCATCCGCAAGGGCGCGTCCGGGCGGAGCCGCTGCAAGACGCATCCCTGGTGATCGGGGCAATCTGCGTGATGCGTCCCGAGAAGCGGGTGGACTGGGTAATCCGCGCATTCGCGCGGGTCCGTTCAGCCAATCCGCGAATGAAACTGCTCCTGGTGGGCAGCGGACCGGAAGCTGCCCGTCTGCGGGAGCTTGCCGGCGATCTCGGCATACGCGACGCCTGCCATTTCGAAGAAAGCCAGGCCGATGTGGCGCACTGGATGCGCTCGACAGACATTTACATCAACAGCTCAGTGAGCGAAAGTTTTCCCAATGGGCTGCTCGAAGCCATGGCTTGCGGATGCTGCGCGATCGGCTCGAAAGTGGGCGGTATCCCGGAGTTGATCACTCATGGGGAGGACGGCCTGATATTCGATTCCAGCCGGCCCGAAGATCTTACCGCGCAGCTTCGTTTGGCTGTGAGCGACGCGGAGCTGCGCCGCAAACTTCAGACGAAAGCGATCGAAACGGCGAGCCAGCGGTTTTCGATTGCGATTGCCGCGCGCCGCATGGAAACTCTTTACGAAGCTCTGCTTTCCTCGGCTAATTCACGATAAAGCGCCGCCCATTGCTCGCGGACCGGCGCCGGATGATACCGCTTCACCGCTTCCAGACCGCCATTGGTGATGTGCTCGACGAGATCTTCGTTCTCGAGCAACTCGATGCTGCAGGCTGCTAGCGCCTCGTGATCGTTTTTTTCCACCAGCAGAGCCGACTCACGATCCGTCGCAACGTAAGGAATGCCGCCCACTCTCGTCGCGACGATAGGAAGGCCCGTGGCGAAGCACTCCAACAACGAAACCGGCATATTGTCGATATTCGGACTGGTGAGATAAATATCGGCGGCATCGTAGAGCTCGGTCACTTTCTCGTGCGGAACGCGGCCGATAAAGCGTGTATTTTTGAGCTTCAGATCTTCCGCCATCTTTTCGAGAGATGCTTTGGACGGCCCGTCATGAGCAATTGTCAGCGTGGCGTCCGGGTACGACTTCTGGATGATGACAAAGGCGCGCAGAATGCATTCTACGTTGTAGAGCGGCTCGAGAATGCGATTCGTTACAAAAATGGGCCGCAGCTTACGCCGCTTGCGATAGATAAAGCGCGAGGTATCGATGATGTTGAAGATCGCGCGCGCTTCAATACCGTGCTTGCGGAAGACATCTACCAGGAAACCGGACGGCGTAATAACGCGATCCGCCAGTGCGATGGTAGGTTTAGCTGTGCGCCATTCCGTCAGATGCTGATCGCCCTGTCCATCGTGATAATTCAGTATGATCTTCTTCCGCCAGAGACGCCCCAGCAGCAGCGCGGGAAGCGTCCAGAGCGCGTAGGACGTCAGACCGGCCGAAAAAATATGGATCACCTCATGCTGCGGTATTCTCCAGGCCAGCCGCACAATGTACTGAGCGAACGTGACGACAGTGCGCAGCCCGCGAATGGATAGCACCCAAAGCAAAAATTTAGGAGGGCGCGGATCAATTGGCAGGAAAGTAACTTCGATATCGGGCACATCTTCGAGGATGCCGAGCAGCCGGCGCACTTGCACCGCCTGACCGCCCAGGATGTGCATAGAGGGACCAACAATCAGGAGCGAAACACGCTTCCCGACCGGCCGTTTAGATAGTTGAGGCTGAACCTCTTCCATGCTAAGCGACGACATGGCTCCAATCGATAGCCTTAGGCGTCAGATCCTTCGCCGATTCGAGCATCCGCAGGCAGCCTATGGTGGAGCGCGCGCCATCGCGCACCGTCACCGCCGGCGTCCTTCCATTCTTTAGATCGTGAATAAAACTCTCGATCTGCTCGCCGTATCCTTTTTCCGCGAACATACGTTTACGCCGCTGACGCACGCCCGTGCAAATAGTGAGCTGTTTGAAATCTTCCGTCTGAATGCCCAGGCCTTGCGTATACGCCTCTACCCGCTCGCCTCCGGAAGTGCGGCTGCCAACAGTGCAATAGGCCAGATTTCCGATCGACCCATCGGCAAAACGGAAGCACGCCACCATGTTGTTCTCCCCGATCGGGTCGTGCTTTCCAGTAGGCAGCGTATAGGCGGTCACGCTTTCGGGTTCGGAATCGAGCAGCCAGTACATCAGATCCACGAAATGGCAAGCTTCGCCTAAGATCGCGCCGCCGATGGCCGGATCGGCCATCCAGTACGCGCCGGAGATTCCCGGCGAGTTGATGCGGCAGTGGAGAACCGCGGGCGTAGTCCGCTTTGCGAGTTTTTGTTTGAGCGGGATGTAAAACGGTGCAAACCGGCGATTGAATCCCACCGTCAGATGGCGGCCGCTTTCATCCGACGCCTGCACCAGGTCGCGGCACTCGGCTTCGGTCAGCGCCATGGGCTTTTCGACAAAAACGTGCTTCCCCGCCCGCAAGGCTTCGAGCGCCTGCGCCGCATGATGCTGATTGCGGCTGGTGATGAAAACCGCGTCTACGTCAGGGTCTTGCAAGATCCGGGGGTAGTCGGTGGTAGCATAGGCCGCGCCGAAGCGGCTTCCGTAGCTCTTGCCTCGCACGCCGCTCGTGGAATGAATGGCGCGAAGGCTAACGTCCGAGAGTTTCTGAAGGCTGGGTAGATGCGCCCAACGCGCCAGATTTCCGGCCCCGGCGAGCGCCACGCCGATTTGGCCGCTGCGCTTTTTGTCTTCGCGAATCGCGACCGTTCGCTGCGGCGTGTGTTGGGCAGCAGATCCGGGTTCGGCGGGAGACGGATATTGCAGCAGCACCGCCAGACTATTGGCCGCCGGATCGAGGATCGTGGCATAAGCTTGCGGTCCTTCGGCGAGCGGGAACCGATGCGTGATGAGCGGCTCAAGCCGAACATCGCCGCGGCTCACCAGACGCAGAAATTCCTCCATGTTGCGGTTCTCCGTCCAGCGCACATAGGAATACGGATAGTCGCGCCCCTGCTTCTCGTAGGCCGAATCGTAGCTTCCGGGACCATACGCGCGCGACATGTAGAGCTGTATTTCTTTCAGGTACATGTCGTTCCAGGGGAAGCTCAGATCGACGGCTCCAATGACGACGATCCGTCCTCGATCGCGGCAGATATCGAGAGCCAGCTTGCAAGGCGCCGACGATTTCGAGGCGGCAGCGATCACCACGCAATCGGCGCCTTTTCCGTCGGTGAGCGCGGCCACCTGCTCTTTCAACGAGCCACCGCCGGAAATCGGCTCCTGAGCGCCGAGTTTTCCCGCCAGTTCCACGCGCTCCGGTTTCAGATCGGTCGCCATGACAACCGCTCCTTGCAGCCGGGCTAGTTGCGCCGCAAGCTGGCCGACGAGACCCAGCCCAATAACGGCAACCCGGTCCCCAAGACCGATGCCGCTGATGCGGACCGCATTCAGCGCGATACTGCCCAGCGTGGCAAAACAGGCGTGCTCGAAAGCGACATTGGACGGTACACGCGCCACAAGGTTGCGGCCGGTGATAATCGTTTCGGCGTGGCCGGTGCCCTCGCCGCCGTAGGCCACCCGATCGCCGGGTTCCAAGTCCGCAACGGTAGGATGCTTTTCGACCAGGATGCCGGCGCCCGAGTAGCCTAGCGCGGCGTACTCGCTGAACTTGGCGCGAACTTCCCGTAACGTCGCAACCGGACCGTTCACCTTCGCGACGTTCAGAATTTTTTGGAGATGAGATGGGTTGTCGGCGACCTCCTTCAGCACTCCTTCCTGGTGGATGCTGGCGGTTTCCGTACCGCTGCTGATGAGCGAGAAAACCGGCCGGACGAGCACATGATGCGGCGCGGCTACCGGCTCGGGCACCTCCTCGACTAGAATGTCCTTAATCCCCTTACGGATGATCTGCTGCATCGCTTACGCCATTTTCGCACCTAACTAGTTCAGGGCATTGCATGTTATTCTGAGCCGGGGGGCCTCAAGCTTTTTCTAAACTGCGCCGATAGAAGCGTTCAGGGCGATGAAAATTCATTACGAAGCTACGACCGATGTCACTAAATACATCGACAACCATGGGAGCGTCGCTTTAGAAGAAAGATCACCGCAATTTGAAAACTTCATGCGCGCGCTCTCTCGTTACGCCGAGATCACGCCGCAGACCAAGATTCTCGAGATTGGCACCGGAGCGGGCTGGTTTCCCATCTTTTGCGCTCTTCGCGGGCTTTCCTGCAAAGGATTAGAAATCAGCCCGCAACTTATTGAACTGGCTATAGAAAACGGCCGCAAACATGGCGTGGAAATAGAAATGGAACTGGGGAATCTGGAAGACTATCCCCTGCCCCGCAATTTCTACGACATCGTCATGGCATCGTCGGTTTTCGAGCACGTCGAGGATTGGCGGACGGGCGTCGCCAAGGTGTACGAAACTCTCAAGCCGGGCGGCCTCATGTACTTTGAATCGACAAACAAGTTCAGTTTTACGTCGGGCGAGTATACGGGCGTTCCGCTCTACGGCTGGCTGCCGAACTCCTGGCGCTACGCACTGCGCAAGCGCGTAGAGGGCGAAGACATTATGAAACTCGGGATCGATTTTCATCAGTTTACGCACTCGTGCCTGCGAAAAGAGTTCCAGCGCTTAGGGTTTTCGAAAGTGCTCGACCGGGTGGAGATCGCAGACGAAGCCTACGTCACAACCGGGCTGCGCCGGAATGTGGTGCGCCTGGCAAAGCAAATCGGGTTGGCAAAATCGCTGGCGCTGACCTTTGCCGAAGCGACACGATTCATTTGCATTAAATAGCGCGCATCAGGGTACACTAGTCGCCTTCAACCGAACATCTTCGATTACCACACGCGCAGGATTGCCCGCCACTACGGCAAACGGCGGTACGTCTTTGACGACTACTGCGTCGGCAGCGACAACAGCTCCTTCGCCGACAGTAACGCCTTTCAACACCCGAGCCCCATTTCCAATCCAGGCGTTTCGACAAATTCGGATCGGCTTCACCGAGTCCGCGTCGGGCGGCTCATCGTTGGCTCTACGATCCGGATCGAGCGGATGGCCATCCGTATCGGCGAAAGAGCAATTCGATGCTATCTTGACGCCATCTTCGATAACGATCTCCTTATTCACCACGAACTGAACCATGTGACCGACATGCACATCGTTTCCGAATCGCAGGACGGGATTGTCGAACATGCGGCTGCCTTGGGCGCCAAAGAATCCGTTGAGATGCACGTTATCGCCGACGTGGAGCCGAACATGCCCGCGCACGTCCGGCAGTAGTGTGATCATCAGATTTTTGCCGACGGAATCGCAGCGCGCTTTAAAGATCGGGCCCCAATAGAAGAACCGGAGCAGCTTCCATATAAGCTCGCGAATCGTGAAATGCAGAAAGTAGACGCCGCGAAAGAGCGGCCGCAAGAAACCGGGCACCGGCATTTGCACGTGATTCACCGATTTCGCGAAGCGGTACAGAAAATCATAGAATGGCGTCTCGCGACGTCTTATTTTAGTGAGAAATCCGCCCGCCACCGTTGTACGTCGATTCCCCCTCTCCTAGCGTGATGCCTTCCGACAAGAACTGCGCCTCAGCTGTTTTTTGCCTGAAAAAGACATAGGTCACAATCGCGGCAAAGATTTCGAGAACCAGCATGGTAATAGCGGCCGCCATAGGCGCCCAGATCCAAAAAACAAGCGGCCCAAGTATGACGAAATTCAAAACCGCCGTGCTGAAAATTACCCGCGTCCACTGCTTTTCATAACCGAACGCCAGCATGAAAAACGTGGAGTAGACATGCTGCAAGGCGAGCAGGAAAACGGAAAATGCCATCACCTGAAGAAGCGCTATCGAAAGCTCGTATTTCGCGCTGTATATGATTCGAATGATCAGCGGCGCGCCCGCCAATAGACAAACTGAGATAAGGAAAAACGGCGCCGTGAGTTTCCAGGTGTGCTTGCGAAGGAAGCGAACCGCGTCTTCCCGCGAATTCACCGCTAGATGGCTGATGTGCGGATAAATGGCGGTGACAACGGGCGCCACCAGCATACGCGCGGCTACCACCAGCCGGAACGCCGCACTGAAGAAAGCAACACCCTTGGGACCGGATCGAAATCCGACGATCATCATATTGGTCGATGTAGATAATGTCATCGCTGCCATCGATAAAAACACGGGCCAGCCTTCCCGCAGAGCCCGCAGAACTTCCGGAATACTCGGCGCTACGAAGCGCACCGACGTCAGAAAGCGAACCGTGATTAAACCAACAACCCCAGCCAAGAGCGTGGAACCCGCCTGAAATCCCATAGCCCAAAGATAATCACCGTCCTTGCGTACAAAAAGAAAGATCAGAATTAAGGCGAGCGATTTGGAACCGAGATCCCGCCACAGCAGATTGCCCATCTTCTGCAATCCCTGAAAAAGCCAAAGAGGAAAGAGCAAGTCGCCTAGCGTGGCCAGGTAACTGATACAGTACAGGTCCAGGTGCGACCGCAATTTCGGAATTGCCAGGACGGTACCAATCATGATGAAAAAGCCGACCACCGTCAGAAGCGCTTTGGCCGCCATCACCGAGCTAAAGATCTCCGATAGTTTCCGCGGATTGTCGCAATGAATAGAGATTTGGCGCGTCGCCGTCAGGTTAAACCCGTACTCGACCAGAGTAAGGAAGTACCAGTTGAAAGCCGTTGCATAGGCAATCAATCCGAAATGTTCGTATGAAAGTACTCGCGAGAGGTAAGGCAACACGAGTAACGGGGCGGCATAGGTGCTCATCTGAACAAGCAAAAGCGCCGCCGTGTTCTTCACAAGGCGGTGCCGAAGCTGCCCTAGCGCCCATTTCCACATGCGCTTTACCGCAACTGTTCGATCGTGTCCATGTTGCCGATCACCTCGTGATGAAGCTTTGGACATTTGGCGAGGAACGCTTCTCTCGTCAGGGCCAAATCAGGTCGTTCCAGCAAGGAACCGAGGAAATCCCGCATGGGCCCGTTCTTTGCAGTCGACATAAAGTCGAAAATGATATCTGGCGTCTCAAGATATTGAAATAATTGAGCTATTGACTGATACTCAATGCGCCTCGAAAAGGCCCTGCAACTCATCACCCAGGTATCGATTTGAATCTGGCCCGCCGACCGCTCTCCTGCCAAAACAGCAATTTTGCCTAAAGGACCAAATTTGTCCTGATAGCTCACCGCGAGAACGAACCTATTTGGATCCTGCAGCTTTTGCCGCCATTCGGCTTCCGTATAGCGGACGCCATTCAAATTGAACTGATTCGTTTTGTTGACCAGTTCTACAACTCTTCTATCGGTTGCAGGAGGATTCCACTCCACGGTAATTACCGCTTCGGCCGTAGAGAGAAATTGGTCCGCCAAGTCACCATCGCGGCCGCTTTCGGTTATCTGCCGATTCTGCTTGATCGTGGCCAGCCGATAGGCGTCCTCCTCCGCAAGCCGTGGCTTGCCAAACAAATCACGCAGACGGTGGAGCATCGCTAAGCCGGCGGCATAGTCCTTCGGAAAGAGAATGCATTCCATATCAGGAAACGCCGCACGGACTTCTTCGAGTTCCATCCGATTGTCGTCCACGAACACCGCGCTATCGGCGCCGATGTTCCAGGTTTTCAGTATTCGTTCGACCGATCCCGATTTGGCTTCCCAATGGACTTCGATCGGAAAAATCTTGTCGCGAGCGAGGAGCAGATCCGTCCGGGCCAACGCGCGTTCCACCACCTCCGGAGAATTCTTGCTGGCGATTGCGATGAGCACTCCCTGGTCCGCCAGCGCATGGAGCATTTGCTGATAAAGACCGTGCAGTTGCGCATGGCTCGCAAGATCCCAGGCAACGCTGTCGTGCCCGTCCTCACCGACCAGTCCGAGCCACAGCGTATCGTCGAGATCCGTGATGAGACCCTTCTTCGGCTGCGGCGATGCAATTAGCGCGGCGAGGGCAGCACCGAGCGCATCGGCGTGTTTCAGGGCATACGGAAAACCGGAGTACAGATCGGCGCGCAGATCGTAGCGCTCCGCGGGATTGGATTGCTCGTTCAGTCGCTGTTCATTAAGAAGCAGAACGGAAGGGTGTGAGGGCAAACGGCCGGCAAACGCGCCCACCAATTCGCGCAGCGCGATTTCCGGACCGCTCGCCTGCCAGCCAGAAGTATGAAACGCAGGCGTGAGCGGAAGCGACGGCAAAACGAGCGCCACTTTCACGAAAGCCGGAATTTTGGAAATCGCCGCTTCCAAGCGCGCCAGCGTAGCCTCGGTGGTCTCGAGTATATTCGCGGCGACGCGCTGTCCCCACCCGCCTAATTTGCGGTAGCCCAGCCGCGGATCGAGATCGAACCATTCAATGACGACCGCCACCGCCTCGGCGCCTGACGGATCGAATTGCTCGAGCGTTCCAGCCAGATTGTCATATAGCCCGGTCGCGATACGAACTTTGCGATCCGGCAATGCCGTTTGCAGATGAGCGGCCAGGTAATTTTCAAGATGCAGCGGAGTAAACCCGCAGGCAAGGAGAACCGGAAACGGCTGGGCGTCGGTGGGCGCTTTTTGGACGATAGACAGAGCTTCAGATAATTTCACCGCGCCTCCGGAGCTCCATCTTCTAATCTAAGCACTTAACAGATCCAGTACGGGCAAGCCCGACCGGCCGATTTTGGTGCGAATCTCCTCGCCCTGCTTTTGCACGACAACCAGGTGGTCCGAGGAGGCGAGTAAATCGTCTATTGACCGGCACAGCAAGCGTCCGATGTGCGGAATGGTTTGCAGAATGAAGTTGCGGTTGCTGCCGTAAATGAGATCGAGTTGAATATGCGGGTCGAACACTTTGACATCGCGCCCTTTGCCGACGAGCTGTTCGAGCAGCGTGACTACCGGGCTCTCGCGAAGATCGTCGGTATTTTCTTTAAAAGCAAGGCCCACCACACCCAGGCGCTTTGCGGGCAAGTCGAGAACCTTAGCGATGGCGCGGGCCAGATGCCGATCGTTGCTCGGCAATACTGTTTCGAGCATTGGCAAATGCAAATCCAATCTGCCGGCGCGATACACCAGCGCGCGTAGATCTTTCGGCAGGCACGAGCCGCCAAAGGCGAAACCCGGTTTCAGATAAGCCGCCGAGGCGTTCAGCTTTACGTCCTGGCAAACCGTTTCCATTACTTCCTGTCCGTTCACCTCGAGCGCGGCGCTGAGCGCGCCGATCTCGTTGGCAAAGGCGATTTTTACGGCATGAAATGCATTGCAGGCGTACTTGATCATTTCGGCCGTTCGCAAAGAGACGAGCGAAGGAGGAAACCCAAGCGGCTGGTAGATTGCCGCGGCCCTTCGCACAACCTCCCGGTCGTCTCCGCCGACCACCACCAGCGACGGCTCCATAAAATCCTTCACGGCGGTTCCTTCACGGAGAAACTCCGGATTGGACACCACGACTGCATGGCCGCCCAGCGCTGGCATGACAATTTCCTGACAAGTGCCGGGGAAGACGGTGCTGCGAATCGCGACGATCAACGGAGTTGGCCGATTCCGGATCAAGCCCGCCATTTCCGCGATCACGCGGCGGAGTTGATCGAGACCGAGATTGCCATTCTTCTCCGAAGGCGTTCCTACGCAAACGAGAGCGATCTCTGCATTCCGCAACGCCTCCTCGAGAGAAGTGCTGGCGCGCAGCCGCCCGGCGGCAACGTTTTCCTTCACTAATTTCTCAAGTCCGGGTTCGTAGAACGGCGCTTCTCCGTTAAGCACGCTTTGTACTTTGTGCTCGTCCCGGTCGACGCCGGTGACTTCATGCCCCAGCCCGCTTAAGCAAGCCGCGGTCACGCATCCCACGTAGCCTAAGCCGACTACTGCAATGTTCGTTGGAGACCAAACCTCACTCATGCCAATAATTCAGACCTTCCCCGATTCAAGATCTCGCGAGCCTCATCCACATCGATCTGGCGTGTTGCTTCCACCGTCAATAAAGTCGCTATAGCTACCGGCAATTCTCCACGTACGCAGACCACAAGCGAGCGGCCCGGCGCTTCTGAGCCGTACGCAACAGAGAATCGCGATGCTTCTTCGACCGCGCGGCTCGAAAACGTTAGATTTACTTTCGAAGCCGCAGATCCAAGCTGCCAGATCTGGCGGCAATCATGCTCGCCGGGGGGACCAGCCACCTCATCCAAAACGAGCAAGCGCCCAGCATCCAGCAGGATCGAGCGTCGATGTGTAAAGCCATTATAGCGGCAGGTTGCCTCGGCTATTCCGCCGCTGATGGACGGCTGGAAGGCGATCAAATCGACCTGCGGCTTGCTGCTCCAACGGAACGGTCCGGCAGGTTGCCCCTGATTCTGCTGGTCAATTGAGACCGTATTGTGCGCGGCCGTGCCACGAAACCAATCGCGCGCAGCCGGGTCGGCTACATAGGTATACGTACCGGGATCGATAAAAACGGGTTCACCGTCGAACCAGACCAGCACATTCAACGTATCGGCATGGCTGTGGCCGGCTACCGCCCAACCAAAAGGTCCGGCATCGAACTGCACGAACAGATTGCCCGACTGCAGAAACAACATGCCGCTATCATTAAAGGCGCGCGCGCCAGTGGGAGGCGCTTGCGTACCGCCGGTTGTTGCGAGACACTCGGCGCCCAACCACCAGGCCGCTTGCTCAGCCATGGTCTCTTTCGATCCGATATAGCGATTGTTCGTGAGCAGAATTCCGCTCGTCGTCAAGCTTGCGCGGCCAAATTGATTGCGTTCTCCAAATGGGTGGAATAGCCGGCCTCCATCGTCGTCGCCGGCAAACGCCATGCGGCGCGACGGGCCGAGTAGCCAATCCACATAGTCCGCCATGCGCGCCAGCACCGGTTCGAACTGTTTTGGACGCCCGGCAAGCAAGTAGTGGAAAAGAAAAAAATCGAGCGCATAGACGTGATAGTACGTGGACTGCTCAAAATGCGATCCATCGGGCCGCACCTGGAAGTCGAGCTGGGCATCCACAATGGACGCGCCGCGCTCACGCCAGCGAGACGATTCCGGAAATGCGGGAAATAGTACGCCGATCGCATGCAGCGCCACCGCTTCACCGAGCAAATGCGTATTGGGCGAAAAGTAGACGGACAGATTCGCCGCCAGATGACGACCGTGCTGATACAGCGCGGTGAGGAAGCGGCGCCGAAACTCTTCCGGCATAGCCGACGCGGTCAGGTGATAAATCCAGATCCAGGACAGCGCGCGGAAAGCCACTTCCAGCGCGCTAGCCCAATTGATCCCACGCTGAAACGGATTCTGCGCAAGCCAGCTATCGATCTGCACCCAAATCTCGCGCGCAAACTCATTTCTTCCGGTCAACACGAAGGCCTGCGCCAGCAGAACCAAATGCTGATGCCGGTTCAGTTCCCAAATAAATTTATGGTCGCCGACAGCGGAAAAATTCAAATACGGAATGCGCCGGAAAAATTCGGTTCCGGATTCTTTTTGATGCCGGTAGTCGCGCCGCCAGCGGATTTCCGCACCCGTTTCGAGCGTAACGCCGAATAGCGGGAAACGATGCGCCAGGATCTCTTCGGCTGTCGCTTCCACAAATGCCCGATACGCGGAATCGCGCAGAGCGCCGGCCACGGCTTCCGGATCGGGAAGCGCCAATCGCAGCGGCACTTCTCCCGCGAATTGCGGCGGCAGCAACAGCAGACGCACGTTGGCTGCTTCCTGCGCAGCGCGGAACTTCAGCTCGGCGATACTTCGCATGCCGAGTTATGTTAGAAGCCTTCCGCTTTGATACGAAATGTCTCGCGCCACTCACCGCGTGGCG
>JAICIH010000135.1 GCA_025924475.1 Bryobacteraceae bacterium | reverse complement strand
TTTCCGCTGCCGCACGCGCCGTGTCGGGAACTGGCATCGGGTTGACGGGCTGCTGCGGAGCGGGCGTGCGCGCCTGTGTAGCGGAGGGCGGCGGCCTAACAGAGGCGGGTGTCACGGAGACCGGCGCTACGGACGAGGGTGTCACATCGAGAACCGGGGCCTCGTGCGAAGCCGAGGTCGCGTCGAGCACACGCATGCTGCCGGTAGTCGCCGGCTGTCCGGCTGCGTGTATCTCCAAGCGGAATGTTACGTCCTGGGTCAGCGGCTTATAGAGGACGGAACCATCGGCCACCTGTTCGCCATTCAGCTTCACTTCGCGATGGGTGGCGCCGTCGAAAATTTGCAGAACGCCATCGGACGCGGCTGTCACAGCGGCATTGCGCCGGTTCCAACTTAGTAGTAAACGGTCGCCCTGGCTTTCGACATGCAAACCCAAATCTCCGGACGGGAAAATCACGCGCATAATCTGCGCGAGTTTGCCGTTGCCTCCGTCGCTTCCTTTGACGGCGAGCACAGCGAACGTGATGGCCGAAAATGCGATGAAGACCAAGGCGGTGGAGAGCCACGGCACGCCGCTCGGCCGCTGCTTCGGCGTTTGGATCACCATCGGCAGGCCGGAAAGTTCGCCTTCGGGATACCGCATGGCGCGATACGGCGCCGGTGCGCGGCTTGGCTCGAGCCGTGCCAAGGGCTCAGGATATTCTTCGTCGCGGCGAAGAAGAGCGGCGGCATCGGTCAATTGCCGCCCGTAGGAACGCGGGGGCTCGGCAGCCGTGAGGCTGTAGTCCTTTTCTTTTTCTCTTTCGCGCTTCGGCAGCTTCGGCATGAGCGCGAGGGCAGTTCGCTTGACAGAGGAGGCGATCTTTTTTAGGTCATGCCGCTTCTCGTCGTCTTCCGTGTTTTGGTAGGCGCGTAGATAGGAATCCGCGGTGACCTTCGCGCGCATGGCCAGATCGATTGGCTCGCTCACTCGCCGCAGCTCGGTCGATAGCCGTACGGAACTCCAGCGGTAATCGCTGCCCGACAGCGTTCGATTTTCCGTTCGCGCATACAGCTCCGCGATGACCTGGGTATCGGCTTCGCGCCACACCACCAGAGCGAGGTCTTCGGCCTGTTTGAAATGCCGGTTGTGGAATGCGACGTCGCTGCTCAGCAGGCCGCTGCTGCTACGCAACGAAAACCAACCCACGAGGCGGCAGGCAGCCAGTTCCGGGTCCTCATCGGCCTGGGCCATGGCGTTGTCGAAGGCCCTGTCCAAGCGCTCGCGGCGGGCCATGTCACTGCGCGGTCCGGTGTCTTCAAACGATCGCAGCGCCTCGACCGTGGTCACTTCTTCGCCAGCCGTGCCGAACAGAAGCCCGGTGATTTCGGTCTGCGCGTGCGTCTTGTCTCTGACGGCGCGGGTCAGCTCACACAGCGTTTCCACTAGATACGGCGCCAGACGAACCGTATGAGAAATTTTCCGCGACGGGGCAGTAAAACTCGGATTGGCAACGCTCATACTACGTACGGCGAAGGCGCCGCGCTCGATTGCATGCGCCCCTCAAAAAGCAACTCCGGGCTGGATTCTCCGTTCTTGTTCAGTGTAGCGCTTATCGAGCACCGCGTAGAGCCTTAGCCTGTAAGGGGATATGCTCGCCAATCACCCAAAACTCACCTATTTAGGAGGGATTCTCTTGTCGGAGACGATACCCCAACGGCCGGAGCGTTCCTCCGCCAGGACAAGCGTCTCCTGCAATGTCAGATTTTGCCTATAAGTGGAGGAAACCGCGCAGTTAAACATGCCTTCCGCAGCCGGTGTGCAGGATTCAATGGTGTGGCTGGACGGCTGGCCATACTGTTCCTTCCGCTGCTCAGCGCTTCGGATCCAACGCTCCTCGGGGACTCTAGCTCGAGTCTGGGCCGTAAGCTCGCGCCAAGCGGCCTGGAAGTCGCCAGAGTCTCTGTAATTCAGGAAACGCTCAGCGGCGGCCCGGGCGGCGGATTCCGCGGCTTTCGCAAGACCGTCCGATCCGGATGGACGAGTATCGATCCGACGCGGCTGAAATCTAGGGCTTTGATGCACAGCATCGTGAGGGCGGCGCATCCAGAGCGAGGTGAGAGCAATGGCCAGGCAGATGGCGGCGATGGCCACAATGCGCAGAGTCGCGGTTTTGCGGCCAGTTGGAAGGCCAATAGGAGGCGCAACGGTGGAGACGGCCGGGGGCGGCACGCGCAACTTTGTAACTTGGGCCGGATAGGCGGCATTTTTGCGGACGACCTCCGCCAGCCGGGCTAGCGATGTCTCGAATCGGCCGTCGAAAGCATCCAGCCACTGCACATTGCTGAGGAAGTAAAGCAGGCCAGGCGGGGGCTCGACGTCTTCGATCCGGAACGTAAAAATTGGCAGTTTCTGGTCATCGGCCAACTCGGCCTCGCGAGAAATCTGCCGGGCGCTGCTCGAATGCGAAGACAAAATAACGACAAAAGAGTGACAGCGCTGAATGCCCTCGACGATGGCAGCGGCCCACTCCGAACCGACCGGAATGTCGCGCGGGGCGATCCAGCAGGAGATGTTCTGCCGTTCCAGCGCTTCGCAGACGCGATTGGCGCATTCCTTGTCGTCGCTTTGATAGCTGATAAATACGTCGCGCGCCATCTATTTGCCCAGGTTATAGGATTCTACGCTACTGGTGTTTTGTGAATCTCGCTGCCTGACGGTGACATCTGTGCGCTTCTGTTGTTAAACGCGCACAACGAGCACCAAACGCTCTGTGCGCTTCCCTTTTCGATAAGATGGTCCGTGGCTGGCGCACGTTATAACGCCGCCTGCAGGAGGGGGAGAACCGTACATGTGGCGATGGCTCGCTATTTTGCTGCTCTGGACGCCGCTTTTCGCCGATGAGCCGCATCCGACACTGGCACTGGGTTCGCCGGCGCCGGACTTCTCTTTACCGGGCATCGACGGCAAGACCCACAAGTTGAGCGACTACGCTTCGGCCAAGGTCCTGGCCATTGTTTTTACGTGCAACCACTGCCCCACGGCGCAACTGTACGAGACGCGGATTAAGAAGCTGGCGGACGACTATCGCGGCAAAGGCGTGGCGCTGGTGGCGATTCAACCGAACAATCCGGCGGCCATTCGTCTGGATGAGCTGGGTTACACGGACGTCAGCGACAGCTTCGAAGAAATGAAGATTCGTGCCGCCTATCGGCACTTCAATTTTCCTTACCTGTACGACGGTGATACCCAGACGGTGGCGCGCGCCTACGGTCCGAAGGCGACACCGCACGTTTTTATCTTCGACCAGGATCGAAAGCTGCGGTATGAAGGGCGGGTGGATAACAGCCAACGCGAATCATTAGTAAAAACGCAGGACGCGCGCAACGCAATCAATGCGCTGCTTGCCGGTAAGCCGGTACCGGTCGATCATACCGGAGTTTTCGGCTGCTCGACGAAATGGATTTCGAAAGAAGATAGCGCCCGCAAAGAATTACAAAAGATCGAAGCCGAACCGGTTTCGGTTTCGCTCGTTTCGGCCGATGACCTCAAGAAACTGCGAAACAACGGCACAGGGAAGGTGCTGCTGGTGAATTTCTGGGCGACCTGGTGCGGGCCGTGCGTTCATGAGTTTCCGGACTTGGAGACCACGTTACGCATGTACCGCCTGCGCGATTTCGATATGGTCACGGTTTCGACGAACATGCCGGATGAAAAGGCAGGCGTCTTGAAAATGCTAGAGAAGCAGCACGCTTCCGGGCGCAATTTACTATTCGGATCGACCGACACGTATGCCATGCAGGCCGCTTTCGACCCGAAGTGGGACTCTCCCGTCCCCTTCACGATTTTGCTTTCTCCCGACGGCAAGGTGCTTTACCGGGAGCTGGGCGAGGTAGATATTTTGAAACTTCGGAGGATTATTCTCGGCAATTTGCCGGACCCCGACTATCTGGGCCATAGGGCCTATTGGGCTGGCCAATAGAATTTGAAGCTAGAAATACTTAGGCGGAGCGCGGCGTCAACCCGCGGCCACCTGGTAATTAGCCTCTGTTTCTGGCTTTTATTATTTGCTCATTGCGCCGCTGCCGCGCTGAATCCCGGAAAGGACATAAAGCAGTACCATCAGGACACCTGGACGACCGATCAGGGGTTGCCGCAAAACACCGTTTTGAGCATCCTCGAATCGCACGATGGTTACTTATGGTTCGGTACGGAGCTCGGCCTGGTGCGGTTCGACGGGCTGCGGTTCACGGTTTTTGATAAACGCAATACTCCGGAATTTAAGAGCAATGTGGTAACGGCACTGCTCGAAGACCGGGCGCAAGCTTTGTGGATCGGCACCGCCACTGGCGGCCTGCTGCGGTATCGCGAAGGCAAATTTACTAACTTCACCGTCAAGGACGGCCTTGCGAGCGATTCGGTAAATTGCCTGCTGCAGGATGCGAACGGCGCGCTATGGATCGGCACCAATGGCGGTGTCAGCCGCATGCACGATGGCCGCTTTACGGTCTACAACACGCGCGCCGGATTGCCGGATGACGAGGTGCTGGCACTGGCTGAAGGGTCAGACCGGAGCATCTGGATCGGCACGCACAGCGGCCTGATTCAGTTCAGCCAAAACAAGTTTGCCGTTTACAGCACAAGCGCGAATTTGCCGGATCCCTATATTCGCTGCTTGTACGCGGACCGGCAGGGCGCGTTATGGATCGGCAGTAACGGCGGTGGCTTGAGCGAGCTGCGAGATGGAAAATTTACTAATTACAGCACGAAAAACGCCTTATCGAGCAACGCTATTTCGTCCATTTATGAAGACCGCGACGGCAATCTCTGGATCGGCACGTTCGGCTCCGGATTGACTCGCCGGGCGGGCAAAACCTTTAGCTCTTACTCGTCCAAAGACGGCCTTTCGGCCGACGACGTACGCTGCATTTTCCAGGATCGCAGCGGCGATTTGTGGATCGGCACCGGCGGCGGCGGGCTCGACCGCTTATCGGACGGCAAGCTGTTTACCGGCTACGGCATCCGCGAAGGACTCGCTTCCAATACGGCGCTGCCGGTTTTTGAGGACCGCGAGGGGAATTTATGGATTGGCACAGATCGCGGACTGAACCGGTTTCGAAATTCCAAATTCAGCCTCTTCACAGTCAAAGACGGCCTGGCGGACAATTTTATTTTCACGGTGGCCGAAGATCGCGAGGGCGATCTTTGGATCGGAACGCGCAAGGGGCTTAACCGGATCCACCATGGTTTGGCAACCACTTACACCGTCTCCGATGGCCTTCCCGCGAATATCGTCAATGTAACTTATGTTGACCGTGTGGGGACTCTTTGGATCGGGACGAGGGCCGGACTTAGTCAACGGCGCAATGACAAATTTATTAATTACTCCACTAAGCAAGGGCTGGCGAACAACGTTATTACTAGCATTTTTGAAGATAGTAAGCAAACGTTGTGGGTGGGAACGGCAGGTGGTGGCTTCAGCCGCTATCGTGATGGCAAGTTCGAGACCTTCGATACGCGGCTTGGACTATCCAACAACTCGGTGCTGGCCTTCTACGAACAGCCGGCGGGCGTCCTTTGGATCGGCACAAATGGCGGCGGTCTGAACCGCTTTAAAGACGGCCGCTTTACCGCTATTACGAGCAAGGAAGGGCTGCTGGACGATGCGGTTTTTCGCATTCTCGATGATGGCGCCGGTAATCTTTGGATCAGTTCGAACCGCGGCGTGTACCGGGTGAGTCTTCGCGAGTTGAATGCGTTCGCTGATGGAAAGACCGGGCGGGTGACGAGCATCGCCTACGGCATTTCGGATGGCATGAAAACCACCGAGTGCAATGGCAATTTCCAGCCGGCCGGTTGGAAGGCGCGCGACGGGCGCTTGTGGTTTCCGACGATGAAAGGCGTCGTGGTGGTCGATCCCAAGAAGGCGGAGATTGTTGAAGCTCCGCCCCACGTTATTTTGGAGCAGGTTTTGGTTGGCGGCCAGACGGTGGACGCACGGGCTCCGTTTGAAGCGCCTCCAGGCCGCGGAGAGCTGCAGTTCCGCTACTCGGCGCCGAATCTGCAATCGCCGCAGCGGACCGAATTCCGCTATAAGCTCGTTGGCTTCGATCACGATTGGATCGATGCGGCCGGACGCCGCACGGCCTACTACACCAATATTCCGCCGGGTTCCTATACATTTGAGGCGGCGGCGCGCAAAGCAAATGGGAATTGGAGCAGCGCAGCCGTTTTCAACCTGAAATTGAACGCCTATTTTTATCAGACGTTCTGGTTTTATAGTCTCTGCATTGTGTGCGTGGCGGCGATTGCGTTCGGGTTCCATGCCGCTAATGTGCGGGAAATGAACGCGCGAGAACGCGCGCTCGAAGCGAGAGTGGACGCCCGCACGGCCGAGCTGCGCAAGGAGATTTTCGAGCGCGAGCGAGCCGAGCGCGAGTTGGTCAAAGCGAAACAGGCGGCCGAAGAAGCCAGCCGGGTGAAGAGCGAGTTCCTGGCCAACATGAGCCATGAAATACGCACGCCAATGAACGGCATTGTGGGTATGACGGAGCTGGCTCTGACCACCGATCTCAATCCCGAGCAGTTCGAGTATCTCGGCATGATCAAATACTCGGCGGATTCGCTGCTCAACGTGATTAATGACATTCTCGATTTTTCCAAGGTCGAAGCCGGCAAGCTGGACTTCGATCCAGTGGACTTCAACATCCGGGAGAGTTTGGAAGACACGCTGCGGCTGGTGGCGTTCCGGGCGGATCAGAAAGGGCTCGAAGTAGTCTGCGACATCCTGCCGGATGTGCCCGATATGGTGCGCGCCGATTTCAACCGCTTGCGGCAGATTGTGCTGAATCTGCTGGGCAATGCGGTCAAATTCACCGAACGCGGCGAAATCGTGCTGCAGGTGGCTTGCGAATGGCGCGACGCAAATGGATTGCTATTGCATTTCATTGTGCGCGATACCGGGATTGGGATTCCGGCGAGCAAGCGAGCTTCTATTTTCGACGCCTTCTCGCAAGCCGATAACTCTACTACAAGGAAGTTCGGCGGAACGGGTTTAGGGCTTGCGATCTGTCATCGCCTGGCGCAGTTGATGGGCGGCAGCATTTGGGTGGAAAGTGAACCAGACCGCGGAAGCCAGTTTCATTTCACCGTCCGCGCCACATTCCCGCAGTCGAAAGCGCCGCCGCAGCCGGTTGAAATGGAGGAATTGGCCGGAGTCTCGATTCTGGTAGTGGAGGACCATATTACAAGCCGCCGCGTCTTGCGCGAAATGCTGGTGCGTTGGGGGCTGCGGGCGGTGACCGCTCCCGACGTAACGCAAGCCGTGGCGCTGGTGCGCCAGGCGAAGGAATCTGGCGCGCCGTTTTCGCTTGTGCTCAGCGACATTCACCTGCCCGACGGAGACGGTTTTGCTTTGATTGAAAAAATCAATCGTCCGCGCGATAGAGGTATTGCGACGATTCTCCTGTTTACGCCCGGGCACAAACCGATAGATGCAGCGCGCTGCCGTGAGCTGGGGGTAGCGGCCTACATCAGCAAGCCGATTCGCGAATCCGAACTAAGGGAAGCGCTCCGCACCGCGTATGGGAAAACACTTAAGGGCGGCGCTGCTCGCTCTGCCGCGCTCGGAGTGACGAGTTCCGACAAGCGCTCGGGCCGCCCGTTGCGCATCCTGTTGGCGGAAGACAATGCCATCAACCAGCGGCTCACCGTGCGTTTACTCGAGAAGCGTGGTCATCATGTTGTGGCGGTGAATGACGGGGTCGAGGCGCTCGAAGCTTTAGAGAGGGATTCATTCGATCTGGTGTTGATGGATATTCAGATGCCGCGGATGGATGGATTTCAGGCGACGGCGGCGATTCGCGAGCGGGAGAAAAGCAGCGGAGCGCATTTACCCATTATTGCTATTACGGCCTATGTCCTAAAGGGGGATGCGGAACGCTGTTTACGTGCCGGCATGGATGGATATATCCCTAAGCCTATTAGTCCTAAAGATCTCATCGCTATTGTAGAGACGATCTCGCCGGTTGTTTCCGCAGCATCTGCCTGATGTTCTAGTTTGCCGTGTAAGTGCAACAAACACACTTAAAAGCTTCACACGGCGAACGAGTACTAGAACATAACGTCTGATTTGGGGCCGCAAAACGCTGTTATTCCTGCTTATAATCACTCACATACACGCTTACGGTTGGACAGTGACGCATAACCCGGTTTTAGCAAATGGACTATATAACCACGAAAGGGTTGGTCCTTTTGTGAATGCCTCGGATCGTCAGCAGTTAGCAGTAAGTCGTAGCTCTAAATTTTGAAATTACGGAGGAATGATGCGGATTTTTACTAAAAGTCACTGTTCACGGCTCATGTTAGTCATACCGGCAGCCGTGATGGGGCTAATCGGAACCGCTCAGGGCGCCACGGTCGATCTTGGCACTCTGCTAGCGAATCCTTCTTTTGAAAACGGCAACCAGCCGGCGAACCCGCTTGTGGGTTGCCCGGTGTCTTGGACGTGCGACGGCAGCCCGACGCCGGGGTTCACGTCGTACACGGTTACCAGCGCTCAGTACACACCTAACGCAGACGGCCTTTCCGGCGGCAGAGTGGTTCCGGATGGAACGCACGCTGCATCGACGCCGACGACCATCGAGGGATCTGGCAGTATAAAGCAGACCACCGGTCTTGGCACCTACGTAGCGGGCAACACGTATACGTTGTCGTTCTGGGCCGGGCGGCCGATGACGGAACCGGATGGCACGACCCCGGTGAGCGGCTTCGAGCCGGACGTGCGGGTATTCCTTCTGGCCGGTGGCGTGGATGGCCCGTTGGGCGGCCAGGGCAAAGTTATTGTTACCGATCCCGGCGCCGGTCAGTGGGCTTTCTACACACTGACGTTCGATGCGTTGGCGGGTGGTGCCTACCTCGGCCAGAACATCGGCGTGGAGTTCTACAACGGCGGTAATGCCGGCCTAGGGAATAACCTGTCGGTGAACTTCGATATCGCACCCTCCGTTCCCGAGCCTTCTTCGCTCCTGCTGATGTTCTCCGGTCTTGGGCTGGCGGGTTTGGCTCTGATACGGAAGCGTCGGATGGCGCAGAACTAAAGCCAATCTGTACTAATAAACAACTTGGCCGGCTCCGGGAAACTGGGCCGGCCGTTTGTTTTTTGGCCTGCAAACAAATTTCGCAAGTCTTTGATCTTGAAACCGAGCCGCGACCGCCAGGGAGCGGTTGGCTAATTTTTTTAACCGCCCGTCACGCGCGCGGCTCGGTTATTTCTTCTGGTTGAGGGCGACGGTGCGGGCGTCCGAGGCGGCTTGTACAGCTTGGCGCGCGCTATCGATGGCTGCCTTGAGATCTTTTCGCTTGTAGGATGCCTCCGCTTGATCCAAGTAGCTCTGCGCGCGATTGAGAGCCTCCGCGGCGCCATCGGCGCGCGCGATTTGCACCGCGTTGCGCGCTTGATAGAGTTTCACGGTCGCTTCGTATTCCTGCATCGAAACGCCGGGCTTGGCTTTCATCTGCGCCGAAGCCAACTGAGCCGCTTGCACGTTTAAGGTGTATTGGCCGCGCGGCAGGAGTTCGTATTTTGCTTTTACTTGTTCCACGCGCCCGACCGTATCGGGACGGACGGAACTCTCCGCCACGACTACATCACTCGGATACTGAACGGAGAAATACGGCTCGGCGGTCAACAGCAGACCGAAGGTGGATTCGGGCGACGTTACGTGCATACTGGCCTTATCCGACCCGTTCGGAATCACTTCTCCGAGATTAATGGCGCGGCCGGCGGGCGTGATCGCCCACAGCACATAGGTCAGGAATTCAGTTCCGAATTGTGTGGGCGCCGAAAGTTTCTTCAAGTCCAGATCGATTCGCGTGTAGCCGTTCTTGACCTCTACCGTGGCTTTGCCTTGGACATTCGGCAGCAACACGGTTCCCTTCATGTCGATATTGGTGGGCCCGCTGTGCCGCTCGAAGTTCACGGCCTCGAGAGTTCGCTGCACGACTGTGACGTGATAGATGGGAACGCTACTACTTTTCTGTTGTGCAAACGCCGGAAGAGTCAATGCGCTCAAAGCAGCGCATGAAACGAGTAGCCGCATAATCCTCCATAAACGTAGATGCGCTGCGCTTCCTTACGTTACGTAACTTAGAGATATGATGTGGGCTTAAGGTTGAGACGCGTGAAGCGCGAGAAACGGCCTGCCTCATTGCCACCCAGATCGAAACCCACCGTGGTCGGAATCGGAGCTTCGGCAGGCGGTCTGGCGGCGCTGAAGACATTTTTCGAGCACGTGCCGGCCGATAGCGGGCTGGCCTTTGTGGTGGTGGTGCATCTCTCGCCCGAGCACCCCAGCCATCTGGCGGATCTGCTGCAGCCGCACACGCACTTTTCCGTCCAGCAGGTGACCGAGACGACGCAGTTGGAGCCGAACCGGGTTTACATTATTCCTCCAAACGCCAATCTCAGCGCGATCGACACACATTTACGGCTTTCGAAACTGGAGAAGCAGCGGCGGGAGCGCGCGCCGATCGACCATTTTTTTCGTACGCTAGCGAGCACGCATGACGGCGACGGGGTCGGCGTGGTTCTTACGGGCACGGGCTCGGACGGCACGCTCGGCATCAAAGACATCAAAGCGAAGGGCGGTCTGGTCATCGTTCAGGATCCAAACGAAGCCGAATACGATGGAATGCCGCAGAGCGCGATCGCGACCGGATTGGTGGACCGCATTCTACCGGTGGCGGAGATCCCCGACTCGATTTTGCGATACGACCGGACCGCGCCGCGCGTGGAAGTCCCGGACGACGGTTCGGAAGCAGCGCAGGCGGAGCGGCTGCTTCTGCCCAAGATTTTTGCGCATCTGCGAGCGCGGACGGACCGCGATTTCAGCCGCTACAAACGATCTACAATTCTACGGCGCATTGCCCGGCGCATGCAGCTCAATTACCTGGAAGATCTAAAGGGCTACCTGGACCGGCTGCGGGAGCAGCCCGAAGAAGCGCGCGCGCTTGCCGACGATTTTTTGATCACGGTAACGAACTTCTTTCGCGATCCGGAGGTCTTCGAAAAGCTGGAGCAGGAAGTCATACCACGCTTGTTCGAAGGCAAGGGCGCTAAGGATGTGGTGCGGGTGTGGTCGGTCGGGTGCGCCACGGGAGAAGAGGCCTACACGCTCGCTATGCTGCTGGTGGAAGCGGCAGAGCGGCGCGAGGCGCCGCAGCAGATCCAAATTTTCGCCTCGGATTTGCACAGCCGTTCACTCGAGAGGGCGCGCGAGGGATTTTATCCGGGCGACATCGAGACGGACGTGAGCAGCGAACGGCTGAAGAGGTTTTTTCGCAAGGAAGCGGGCGGCTATCGTGTCCAGAAGGAATTGCGCGATCTCGTCGTTTTCGCGCCGCATAATCTGCTGGGCGATCCACCTTTTTCGCGTCTCGACCTCATCTCTTGCCGGAATCTCCTTATCTATCTGCAGCGGGACGTGCAGCGCGATGTAATCGAGCTGTTTCACTATGCGCTGAATCCGGAGGGCGCGCTTTTATTAGGATCGTCGGAGACGGTAGACGCTTCCGATTTGTTCCGCACCGAAGACAAGAAGCTTTGTTTCTACCGCAAGCGCAATGTTCCGGCGCCGGAGATGCATCTACCGGTATTTCCGCGTGCGCCGCATCACCTGCCGAGCGAACCGGCGCAACGGCTCGAAGATATTAGCGAGCCGCTGGCTTATGGAATATTGCATCAGCGAATGCTGGAACTGGCCGCATCCCCTAGCGTGCTGATCAGCCCGGACAACAAGCTGGTCCACCTTTCCGAGGATGCGGGGCGTTACCTGGTTCATCCCGGAGGCGAGCTGACGGCAGGCGTATTTAAGCTGATGCGCGAGGAACTGCGCATCGAGCTGCGGGCGCTGCTGCAAATGGTGCGCGAGAAAAACAAGCCCGCGGATTCGAGCCCGATTCCGATCGAATTTAACGGACGCCGCAGAACTGTGGTGATGCATGTACGGCCGGCGCTCGATCGGGAGCACGAAAAGTTCGTACTGATTCTGTTTGAGGAACAGGAAGCGCGGACATCGGCGAAAAGGCCGGCCCGAGGCAAGCGAGCCGCCGA
Source organism: Bryobacteraceae bacterium (assembly GCA_025924475.1). Lineage (GTDB taxonomy): Bacteria > Acidobacteriota > Terriglobia > Bryobacterales > Bryobacteraceae > Bog-105. Next base: position 1,915 of record JAICIH010000135.1, on the reverse strand, counting down.
TAAAAATCCGGAAGAGCGCAGAGTCGAAGAGCTGGAGAATGAGATCTCCGTTGCGCGGCAGCGGCTGCAGGCCATCATCGAGGAATACGAGACGACCCAAGAGGAGATGAAAGCCTCCAACGAGGAGATGCAATCGACCAACGAGGAGTTGCGCTCCACGATGGAAGAACTCGAAACCTCCAAAGAAGAGCTGCAGAGCATTAACGAGGAGCTGCAAACAGTAAATCAGGAGAACCGGCACAAAATGGAGGAACTGGCGCAGCTTAGCAGCGATCTGCAGAATCTTCTGACGGCCACCGATATCGCTACTCTCTTTCTGGATCGCGAGCTTCGTATTTTGCGCTTTACTCCAAGAGTGGAGGACCTCTTCAATGTCCGGCTCACAGACCGGGGCCGCCCTATCTTCGATTTAACGCACCGATTGGGCTACGACGAACTGCGCAAAGATGCCGACAGCGTACTCAGCAGGCTTGTGCCGATCGAACGCGAGGTGCGGGACGAAAACGGGAGCTGGTATTTGGCGCGCGTTCTTCCCTACCGCAGCACCGACGACCGCATTCAAGGAGTGGTCATTACCTTTACCGACATCACGACGCGGAAAATGGCTGAGGAAGCGCTTCGCGTGAGCGAGGATCGCCTGCGCCAGATCATCAACGTGGAGGGCGTGGGCGTGCTGATCTTCGACAACGCGGGGACGCTGATAGAGAGCAACGAAGCGTTCACCCAGATGTCCGGATACACGCGAGACGATATCGCGTTGGGAAGAATTAGCCGAAACTCGCTGACTCCGCCGGAGTATGTGGCGGCGACGGACCGCGAATTGCTGAAGCTGGCCAAGACGGGGCACATCGGGCCGTACGAGAAGGAATATTTCCGCAAAGACGGCTCGCGGTGCTGGATGATCTTCGCCGGCGCCAGCCTGGGCGGCGGCACGGTGGTGGAATATTGCATCGATGTCATGGATCGCAAGAAGGCCGAAAAGGTTTTGCTCGCCCAGGAACGAAGTTTGCTGATCGCGAATGAAGCTCTATCGCAAGCCAATGCGGATCTCAAAGTATTCGCTCTCGCCGCCAGCCATGATTTGAACGCGCCTTTGCGAACCATGAGCATCTATTCGCAAGTTTTGATCAAAGCGTTTCACGAAGGCCACGGCCCGGAGGCCGAGCGGGCGGCGGGCGTAATTATCGAGTGCGCCGGGAGAATGGGCCGGCTGTTGAGCGATCTTCAGGAATATGCCGAGCTGAGCAACGACCGGAGCGATGCGGGCGAGCTAATCGATCTGAATGCGGCGGTCCGGAAAGCCGGCGACGACCTGAAAGGGATGATCGAGGAAGCGAATGCGGAGATCACATACGATCCGCTTCCGGCCGTTCGCGGCAGAGAGACGTCATTCATCCAGCTATTTCAAAATCTGATCGAAAACTCGATCAAGTACCGTAACGAGCGCACTCCGAAAATCCGTATTTCGGCGGAGAGGGCGGGCGAGCAATGGCGCCTGGCTGTTGCGGACAACGGTATCGGAATCGATCGCCGCTTCCATGAAGGGATTTTCGACCCATTCAAGCGGCTTCATGGCAAGGAAATTCCCGGGACCGGAATCGGGTTGGCGATTTGCCGGCGGATCGTGGAGCGGTATGGCGGCCGAATCTGGGTGGAGTCTGAGAACGGCCGTGGGTCCACGTTCTATATGACATTCCCGGCGCTGGAGCGGATGGTTGCGGGCAACGCGGACGGCCGGTAAAATCAGGGCCTGGCTACTGGGTGGAGAAGCACCGTCTACTCGACGAATGGCTTAAGCGCACTGGTATCCGTTGAGGATACCTGTTATTTCGTTCGTCTCAATAAACTTCGCAAGTCGTTGATCTTGAAACTGAGCCGCGACAGAATCGTGGGGCGGGTCTCCTGACCGGTCTCC
>JAICIH010000134.1 GCA_025924475.1 Bryobacteraceae bacterium | reverse complement strand
CCTTTGTCAGCGTTATTCTGGCAATTCGAAACGAAGCAAGCTTTATCGAGCGCACCCTGACGGCCATTCTCGAACAGGATTTTCCGCACGAGCGCATGGAAGTCCTAATCGCCGACGGGCAATCGACCGACGCGACGCGGGCCGTGATCCAAGCCATCGCCGGGCGCTGCGCGACGTCGGCTATCACGATCCTCGATAATCCCGGATGGTTTGTAAGTCCTGGATTGAACGCGGCCCTCCGGGCAGCGCGCGGCGATATCATCGTGCGTATCGACGGGCACACGATTATCGAGCGCGACTATGTGCGGTCCTGCGTGGAAGCGCTCCTGCGCACGGGAGCCGACAACGTAGGCGGCCGCATGGATCCGGTAGGCCAGAATCCTTTCGGCAAAGCAGTGGCGCTTGCGACTTCATCGCCATTTGGAGTGGGCGGGGCGCGTTTTCACTACTCACAGCAAGAGGAGTGGGTGGATACCGTCTATCTCGGGGCTTGGCCGAGGGCCGTCTTCGATCGCTTGGGCGGCTTCGACGAGGAACAGATTCGCAACCAGGACGACGAATTCAATTACCGGCTGCGGGAGCATGGCGGCAAAGTGCTGCTGACGCCGCGCATTCGCTCGCAATATTTCAACCGCGGCACTGTCGCTTCTTTATGGAAGCAGTATTACCAATACGGGTTCTGGAAAGTGCGCGTGATGCAGAAGCATCCCAAGCAGATGCAGGCGCGCCAGTTTGTTCCGGCGCTGTTCGTGTCCGGATGGGCCGCTCTGGCTATGGCTTCGATCTTTGCCGCCCCGGCGCGCTATCTGCTGGCCGGAGCGGCAATCATCTACCTAAGTGCAAACGCGGTGGCGGCGGTGAGCGTGGCGCGGAAGAAAGCGCCGGAACTCACCCCGCTCGTCATGCTATCGTTCGGCGTGCTGCATTTCGCCTACGGAGCCGGTTTTCTCGCCGGGTTGATGCGCTTTGGGGGCCGCGGGAAAAAACGCGGCCCCGGCACACAATCGATCGCCGTTTATCCTAGCGGCACGAGCACGAACGCGCCGAACTGAGGTGCGCTATGTACCGGCTCGACCGGCACGTTCCCGCTAGCGGGAGCGATTGCCAGACCGGTCATCGGAATACGGATCAGCCCTCCATCGTAGACGCCCGAAGCCACCGGCGGGCCGAAGTAATTCTGCGCGTCGCGCACTTCATAGCGCGTTCCCGGCGTGAGCGCCGCGCTGACATCCACCGCCACGGAACTCGCCAGATCCCAGTTGTAGACCACGATGTGCGCGCGGCCCGTTTCGTACCTGTTTGGCCGTACGAACGCCCATATTCCGGTAGGCGCGCCCGGCTGGTAGCTACTGTGCGCATCGAAGCCCGTCCAGGAAGGCCAGCTTGCATAGGCGCCTGTACGGCCGTTCCATAAAACCGATCCGGCCCCATAGTACGCATTGTTGTCCCAGGAATAGTTTGCCGTGGAGCCGGGTGTATTCAACGCGACCACGAACTTATCCTGCGAATACATGGTATTGCCGGTGAAATTTACCTGTGTCCAATCGCTCAGCGAAACCGCTATGAATCCGCCTATGAAGTAGTTGTTCATAGCGGTGATATCGACATTCGGGCTGGACCAGCCAAGCTCGTTGTAGCCCAGGTTCCGGCCGGGCGGATCATAGAAAAAATTATTCGTCAGCCGCACGCCGGAGACACCACCGCTCCAGGCCAGGATCACATTGTCAGCCAACGCGGAACCGGTCGAAATGCTTCCGTTATTGAATACAATATTGCCGTCCACGGTGAAATTCTTGACCAGGGCGGCGCTCGATCCGTAGAACTGCATTCCCATGTTGAAGTTGTTGAAGCTCATGTTGTCGGCCAACGTCATGCGGCTCTGTCCGACGCCGTTCTGCAGGTAGAATCCGTGGCCGTGGCCGCGATCGCTTGCCTGGAAGCCATTGTTATACACAATATTTCCGTAGGCTTCGGCATCAGTCGCTTCCTTCCACATTGCCGGACCAAGGCGTGTGTCGTGAATGATGTTGTTGATCAGCTTCGTGCCCGGCGCCCAGGTATCGATCGAGTCCAGAATGGCCGATTGGCCGTAGCCGGGAGGGCCATCCGGCAGGCCGGTCCGGTCGGTTACCGAGCTGGCAAATTCAAGTCCCCAGAACCACACGTAACCGCCAAGATCCGGACGCGGATTTTGATCACAGCAGCCAATCTGCAGCCAGGCATTGATGATGGCGCGTTCCCCAGGGTACTGCCTCACCACAATAGGCGCCGACGGTGTTCCCAGCAAATAGCTGTGAATCACGCCGTGACCGTCTCCATAGGTGCCGCCGCGCACCCAGATCGTGTCTCCCGGCAGAACCGACGACGGTTGCTGGAGCGCCGTCACGATATCCCATGGATTGCCGATGCTCCCATCGCCGTTCGCCGAACCGTTGACCGCGACGAAGTGATCACGCCCCGACGAGGGCGGCGTCACAACAGGAGGTGTGATGACCGGTGGCGTTACAACAGGCGAAGGCGGAGTTATAACCGGCGGAGTCACCACAGGCGGAGTTACGACAAGTGGGGGCACCACCGGCGGAGCGGGTTCCTCAGTCGGCGGGTTACTTGTCGCGCCTGTTGGCGCGATTTGAATCGCACTCAACAATCCCTGGTCTTCAAAAGTAATACGAAGCGTGCCGTCCGCGACCGCAACCGGAAACTGTTTAGCGACTACCTTGTAATAGCCGCCCTGGGCGACTACATCGAAGTTCGTCAAAACGCGGTTGCCGTCGATGGATACATTAAACACACGCTGCCCAGCCGCCCAATAGCCAACTTCGGCGAATTGTAATGTAACGTTGTACTGGCCGTTAGCGATCGGGATCGCATAGCTAAAGCCGCCGTAGTAGCCGGCACGCGCGGTCCGGAAGAGCAGAGGATCCGGCGTGCCCGCGACTGGATAGCTCGTGTAGAGTTGTTGTCCGCCGCTAAAGTAGCGGTCCGCCAGCCACACCATACCATCGGCTGACGTGTAGTTTTCATAAGCGCCACAATCGATATTCAGGTTTTGGGCGTGTAAAAGGGCGAGAGAGCTGGCCAGCGTAACAGCGGCCAGAAATGCAAACTTTAAGAGTCTTGAAAAGTGCATTGGTCCTCATACGGTTTCAGAGTAGAGATAGGCCTAAAAAGAAAAAGAGGAGTAGTCCTCACCTGTTTCTATTAGGCCTGCCTCATGGCATGTTATCGCAGAGGATGGCTAGAAACGTACTGGATGCTTATTACAGCGCTGTAGGCGGAAGTGGAGCTGAATCAAAGATTCCGAATGAGGGCGCGTTTCAGCTTATACGCTTTGCGCCGCAGCCAGTCCTTCGAATCGCTGGGCCGCCGTCCCCATTCCTGCCATTCGGACGCGCGCTGCTGAAAACCACGCATCTGCAGCTTCGTCCACAGCGGATCGACCGGCAACCACGGCGAAGGCTCGCAGCGGCGCAACAAAAAACCCATAAGCGGCTGCTGGCGAGAAAGATTCATCGAAACAATTTCCAGTCCCGCATGGCGGAAGATTCCAGGCGCGGATTCCTGCGTCATCCAATAGCAGTGATCGATCTTGGAAACCGCTTCCGGGTGCCCCATCAGGCGGCACGCTTCGGTGAAGTCCACAATGTCGCAATACAGCAGGCCTTGCGGCGTGAGCAGACTCCGCAGTTTCGCAAGCATGCCTCGCAAATCCTGCACGTGTTCGATGGTGCGGCACAACAGAATAAAATCGAATCGCTCTTTGCTCGTCCACTGTTCGATGGAACCGGTATAGGCTTCGAGTCCGGCGCGTTTGGCGGCCGCCACCTCCGCTTCGGCAGGGTCCAGAACCGTGGCATCGATTCCAAAGAAATTCTGAAATTCCAATGCAACCTGTCCGGCGCTTCCGCCGACGTCCAACAAGCGCGCGCCGGGCCCAAATTTCAGATACCCTCTGAGGGCCTGGATCAGGCCGGCCGCATAGTGGACCTGGTCGGATTGAATTTCTTCGATAGCTTGTTTAGCGCCGCTGAAAGCCGAGACCAGGCGGCGATACGTACCACTTTTGTAGAACTCGGAATATCCTTCATCGGTCAGACGGTCTACGAGAAAGAACAAGCCACAGTTCAGGCACATCGCCGTGCGGGAAGGAAAGCCGTAGCGGTCAGGCTGCGCCACAATGGCGTTACGTTCCGAGCCGCAGACGTTGCAGACCGAGACGAATTGACGCCCGGCGTGGCGAAGAGCGTTGACAATCGGCTCGCAGCGGTTGCGGCGCCGCCGAAGCTCGGCAGGATGCAGGCTATATCCGCGCGTTCCGCCGGGGTTATGGCCCGGCGACCACTGATGCAGCCAACTGGTGTCAGGTTTCACACGCGGCGATGAGGGATACGCGCGTACATCTGTCTCGGCGGGTGCCAGCATAGGCCTATCAGATGTCCTATCGACCTTAACTCACCCTTAGTTCAACAAAATTACTCAGGGAGAGCTCCGAAATGACGATTCGATAGGTATGGAGTTGCATTCCGCTGTCGCCAGCCCCACGATCGCTGTCCCGGTTTCTACTCGTTTCCCATGGTTCGCGATCCGCACGCGAGCCAAACACGAAAAAATGGCGGCGAACATTCTCGCCAACAAAGGCTTCGAACAATATGTGCCGCTGTACCGCAAGCGGCGGCGCTGGTCCGATCGGGTAGTCGAATCCGACCAGCCGCTGTTCCCCGGATATTTTTTCTGCCGCTTCGATCCTAAAAAGCGTTTGCCGATTCTCACTACGCCGCACGTAGTCTCCATCGTAGGATTCGCCAGCGAGCCGGCGCCTGTGCCGGATGAGGAGATTGAGGCCGTGCAAGCGATTCTTCGTTCAGGATTGGTTGCCGAGCCGTGTTCTTATTTGCGCGAGGGACAGCCTATCCGGGTGCGGTGTGGCGCACTGGAAGGGCTGGAAGGCATTCTCGTCAAGAAGAAGTCCGAATGGCGCATGGTCGTTTCGGTCACGATGCTACATCGCTCTCTCTCGGTCGAAATCGATCGGGAGTGGATTACCCCCCTCTAGCGACGGGGCCGGAGCGGCAAACAAACTTCGCAAGTCGTTGATCTTGAAACTGAGCCGCGACCGCGAGGGAGCGGTTGGCTAATTTTTTTCAACCTCGCAAGAGAGCGGGGCAGGAGCGGCTTTCTCCATCTTTCATAGACCGCCTTAGGCGAACAGCGATACTAGACTAGAGGAAAACTCTTGTCTAAATCCGCACTCATCACGGGAATTACCGGCCAGGACGGTTCATATCTCAGCGAACTTCTGCTGGCGAAAGGTTACACGGTACACGGCATCGTGCGCCGCAGCTCGAGCTTTAATACCGCACGCATCAATCACATTTATGAAGACCCGCATGTCTCGGGGCGCCGCCTCATTCTGCATTACGCGGATCTCACCGATTCCACCGGCTTGCGGCGCGTGCTGGAAACCGCCCTTCCGGACGAAATCTACAACCTGGGCGCGCAATCGCACGTAAAAGTTTCGTTTGAAAATCCGGAATATACCGCTGATTCGGTGGCGGTCGGCACGCTGCGCCTCCTCGATTGCATGCGCGATCATATCGAGCACACCGGCCGCGAGGTTCGGTTCTATCAGGCCGGTTCTTCGGAAATGTTCGGTGCCGCCAAGCCGCCGCAGAACGAGCTCACGCCTTTCTATCCACGCAGCCCATATGCGGTTTCGAAAGTGGCGGCGCACTGGTACGCCGTCAACTACCGCGAGGCATACAAGCTGTTCATCAGCAACGGCCTGCTCTTTAACCACGAGTCGCCGCGCAGAGGGGAAACTTTCGTAACCCGCAAGATCACGCGCGCCGTCGGCCGCATCAAAGCCGGCTTGCAAGACAAATTATTTCTTGGAAACCTCGACGCCCGGCGCGATTGGGGCTTCGCGGGAGATTATGTGGAAGCAATGTGGAGGATACTGCAGCACTCCGAACCCGACGACTTTATCGCCGCTACCGGCGAAGCGCATTCGGTACGCGAATTCCTGGACGAAGCGTTTTCGCATGTGAATCTCGATTGGCAGGAATATGTGGAGATCGACCCACTTTATTTTCGTCCGACCGAAGTCGATTATCTGCTGGGAGATCCGTCGAAAGCGCGCACGAAGTTGGGATGGCGGCCGAAGACGACATTTCGCGAGTTGGTTCAGATGATGGTGGACTCCGACGTTCGGCTCGCCGAAGAAGAACGCCTGATATCGCCGAAGAAGGTAGTTGCGGCGGCGCGATGAAATCCACCGATCGCATTTTCGTGGCGGGCCATCGCGGCCTGGTCGGCTCTGCTATCGTGCGGGAGCTCGAGCGCCAGGGTTTTACTAATCTGATTCTTAGGACACGGCAGCAAACGGATCTTTCCTCCCGCGATGCGGTCGACCGGCTGTTTGCGTCCGAAAAACCGGATTATGTTTTTCTCGCGGCAGCGAAAGTCGGCGGCATACTCGCGAATTCGCAGCATCCGGCCACGTTCCTATATGAAAATCTCGCCGTCGAGATCAACGTTATCGATAGCGCCTGGCGCCATGGAGTTAAGAAGCTTGAGTTTCTCGGTTCATCCTGTATCTATCCGAAACTCGCGCCTCAACCTCTGAAAGAAGAATATCTGCTAACGGGGCCGCTTGAGCCAACTAATGAATGGTATGCGATCGCCAAAATCGCCGGCATCAAGCTCTGCCAGGCTTATCGCGCGCAGTATGGTTTTCCTGCAATTTCCCTGATGCCAACCAACCTTTACGGGCCCGGCGATAACTTCGATCTTGAAAGCTCGCACGTACTGCCGGCGCTCATTCGTAAATTTGAGGACGGACGGCGGGAGGGCCGGGAAGCGGTGACGGTATGGGGAACCGGCACGCCACGGCGGGAATTTCTGCACGTAGACGATCTGGCGCACGCGGCCGTGTTTCTCATGCAAAACTATGACGACGCCGATATCGTCAACGTCGGAACGGGTGAAGACATCACGATCGCCGATCTGGCGCAGTTAATCGCAAGCTTAGTAGGTTATTCAGGCCGCGTCGTATTCGACACAAGCAAGCCCGACGGCACGCCGCAGAAGCTGCTGGATACGAGCCGTCTTCGCAGGATCGGCTGGCAGCACCGGATCGGACTGGAAGAAGGGATCCGCGCGACCTATCAATGGTTCAAGGAATTGCCCCGGGAAAGAGCGGCAACTGTAGGGCGGGTCTCCTGACCGGTCTCCTGACCCACGGCCGACGTCCTCGAAAAAATTGGGGACTGACCGAAGCGCCGTTACTAAGTAGCTGAAAAGGCAATCACGCCGATGCAGGCGCGGCTGTCTGTCCCAAATTTTTCACACGACCTCCTGGTCCGCGGCCGACGGCCTCGTCGGCCTGGAAAGCAATGCTATTCAGCCCGCAGCGCAACGATCGGATCCGTATGTGCCGCTCGCCACGCGGGAAACAAACTTGCCGCCAATGCTACGAGCGCCAGGATAAGAGGAACCGCGACGAAGGTTCCAAGATCATGCGGACTCGTATCGTAAAGCAACGCTCCGATTGCGCGGGTGACGAAAATAGATGCCATCAGGCCAACTGCAATGCCTGCCCCGGACAATCGCAAGCAATACTTGAAGATCAGAACTAAAACCGCGCGCCGGTCCGCTCCTAAGGCAATGCGGACCCCGAACTCCTGCGCGCGTTGTGCGGTCGTGTAGGCAAGTAATCCGGCGATCCCGAGCGTCGCCAGCAACAGAGCGGCGGCTGCAAAGCAAAGCAAAAGCCAGGTGCGAAAACGCTCAGCGGACAACGACTCTTCGAGCACCCGATCGAGTGTCTCAAACTTTCCCACAGCCAGACTGGGATCGAGCCGGTTGATCTCGCGCCGGATCGCGTCTCGGAGCGGAAGCGGATTGCCGGAAGTTCGAACGATGATCTTGCCCTGGTTATTCCAATCCGGCCATGTCGTAAACATCAACAAACGAGGAGAATTACTGTTAAGCCGTGCCTTCACATCCGCCACCACGCCCACTACGGTCAACCAAGGCGAGTCGTTGATCGGAACGTCGACGCCGAATCGAATACGCCTGCCAATTGGATCTCTGTGCGGCCACGCTCGTTTGGCCAGCGCGTCGGAAATCACAGTAGCGTGCAGCTTGCCGATTCCATCTTCGGGGCGCAGCAGGCGGCCCCGCAGTAGCGAGACACCAAGGGAATCGAGCGCGTTGCCGCGGCAGAAAACCGTATCGACTCTTTCCGTCTCCTTACCGCGATCTTCAATGGACATGACCGAATTGGTGGTGAAGCCCGTCGGCACATTGGAGACCACACCGGTTTGGCGAACGCCAGGGAACGTAGCCAGCCGGGAAAGCAAAACGTCGAAGAAGCTCGTGATCCGGCCGGGCGCCTTATAAGCGGGCTGTGGTAACGTGAGCCGGACGCTGATAACATGCTCCGGCCGGAAGCCAGGGTTAGCCTCGCTTGCCTTCATTAAGCTGCGCGTGAGCAGTCCCGCGGTAATCAGAAGGAGAAAGGCGAGACCGAATTGAATCACAACGGCCGCGGACATAATCCTCCGCTGATGCCTGCCTTGCGTCGTCGTTCGTCCTTCGCCGCGAAGCGAGTTCACCGACCCGGAGCGCAAGGTGCTTACGAGCGGCCCAAGACAGAACGCCAGCGGCGTCGCGAATGTGACGATCCCAAGGAAAGCCATCATACGCCAGTTCAAACCGATTTCTCCCAAGCGAGGGAGATTCTCGGGCGCGAAGCGGATGAGCAGTGGCAGGATCCAGAATGCGAGGCACAATCCGATAGCGCCGCCGGTAAGGGAAAGAACAAGGCCTTCCGTTATCGTCTGGCGCACGAGACGCCAGCGCCCCGCGCCTAATGCCGTTCTGAGCGCGAACTCCCGTTGACGGCCCACCAGACGGCTGAACATGAGATTGGCGACATCGGCGCATCCCATTAGCAGTACGATGCCAACCGCGGCGAGGAGCAGTAAGAGCGGGCGCTGTACATTACCGGTGAATTCCTCGCGGAGCGGTGCGACGTGCGATTCCAGCGAAAAATTTCCGATCTGGCGCAGGCCCTGTTTGATCGTCGGCGGGTAGTCCGCCACGATGCGTTTGACTAGACCGTGCATTTCCGCCACGGCCTGTGAAATGGTCACATTAGGCTTTAGTCGGGCGATCATGCTGTCGTCGAAATTACTTACGAGTTGTTGACGGTCCTTGTCACTCCACGAAACAGGCACAAACACGTCTGCCGGATCGTCGTTAAACCGCGATCCGCGTATAGGAAACGAAAACGACCGCGGCATAACGCCGATAACGGTATACGGAGTTCGGTCTAGAAAAATCGTGCGGCCGAGCGCGCGTTCTGCTGTACCGAATGTACTTTGAGCGAATCCATCGGTGAGAACCGCTACTCGTTTCGAGTGCTCATCCTCTTCTTGTGTAAATGCCCGGCCATGTGCCGGCAAAATTCCTAAAACCTGGAACAGGGAGGCTGTCAAACCAGCACCGCTAACACGCCGCGGCCGTCCCACTCCCGAGACCTCGTACGATTGAGTGCGATACGCCGCAGTCGCCGCGAAAGAGCGGTTATTCTTCGCAACAAATAGGTAGTCGGGGCAGGAAAAAGGAAGCACCGGGAATCCCAAGCCGGGAACACCCTCCGTAACCGAGACCAGGCGCCCCTGATCGGGAAAAGGCAGCGGCCGGAACAGCACCGTGTCGACCACGGAAAAGATGGCGCTGTTCACGCCGATGCAGAGAGCCAATGCGGCAATAACCGTCACGGAAAACGCCGGCGCTTTGCGAAGTGTGCGGACCGCAAATCGTACGTCGCTCAGAGTGTCTTCCAGCCACCGGACACCGCGCGCATCGCGACACTCCTCCTTCAGACGTTCCGTGCCGTTCAGGCTGGACTGCGCAAGCCTCCTCGCCTCTTCACGCGACATTCCGGCAGCCATCGCGCGCTCCATTTCACGGTTGAGATAGTCGCGTAACTCATCTTCCAGATCGCTTTCAACGCGCGCACGATGGAAAAGCGCTTGAAAGCGAAGCCGCCATTTTCTAAACCAGCGCAAGAGCTAACCTCGCGCCGGGAGCACGATTGAGGAAATGGCTCCCGACAATCGTTTCCAATCGGCGGTCTGGGATTCCAACTGCTTCCGGCCCGCTTTCGTAAGCGAGTAGAATTTCACACGACGCCGGGTGTCGCTGACTAGCCATTCGGCCGCAATCCAGCCTTCGTTTTCCAACTTGTGCAGCGCCGGATACAACGAGCCAGGACCGACCTGCAGAACGTCCTTCGACATTTGTTTCAGCCGCTGTGAAAGGGCCCATCCGTGCATAGGCTCCCACGCCAGAATTCGCAGGATCAGAAGGCCCAGCGTGCCTTGTACGAGGTCATTCGGCTTCATTTGCTGTTATCGATATCCGATAACAGAGTAGCTCTTGTTCGTTTGGAGCGCAAGAGTTACTTTCCACGCTCACTATTCCAAGAACTCAAACTTTCGGTTGAGCACGATGGAAGGGAATTGCGGTTATACTCCGTTTTATGATTTCGCGTCTCGCGGTGGGGTTCGCAATGAGTGTGCTCTTGTGTTCAATCGCTTGTGCGCAGAGCAACCTAGGCGCTCTAAACGGTGTCTTGACAGATCCTGACCACCAGGCGGTTGCTGCTGCCGGGATCAAGGTCACCAATACCACCACTGGCGCGACCCGCTCCACAATCAGCGACGCCATTGGTCAGTTTGAAATTGCGGGGCTTGCCCCAGGCGAGTACAAGTTAGAGGTAAACGCCAAGGGGTTCGCGCCTTTGAGTCATAGTTTCACGCTCGAGGTCGGTCAAACAATGCGTCTTGACCTTTCGCTCACTCTCGGATCAGCTCGAACCACGGTCGATGTGACTGCCGCCACCGAACTGCTCAAAACCGAAAACACTGCTAACGGCGCGGTTATCGAAAGGGCGTCCATAGAGCAGTTGCCTCTCAACGGCCGTATGCTCCTTGATCTCGCTCTCACTGTTCCCGGCTCGCACATGGGCCACGGAGCCCAAACGGGCAACATGAATCCTCTCTATTGGCGTCCCGGCCAAAACTCGTCGTTGACCATCGGCGGTAATCGCCCCAATGCCAACTACTTCCTCATCGATGGCGTCGTCAATACTGACCCAACCTTCAATACTCAGAATCTCAGCCTCTCTCCGGACGTGGTTCGCGAATTCCAGGTCCAAACGGGTACATTCTCAGCCGAGATGGGTGGAGCCGGGGGCGGCCAAATCAACATCGTCACAAAATCGGGAACCGCGCGCTTTCACGGCACCGCATACGAGTTCCTTCGTAATGGAGCGATGGATGCCTATAGTTTTAATGAAATGACAGGAGGAAAGTTTCTTGTCCAAAACAATTTTGGTGCGGCGGTTGGCGGTCCCTTGTTTCGAAAGAGCACTTTCTTTTTCGTGAATTACGAGGGGCTAAGACGATCGAAGGCTGACACTTCAATCGCTACCGTGCCCACCGCGGAAGAGGCCGCTGGTGACTTCAGCCAGTCTGGCCTGAATATCTTCAATCCGTTTAGCTCCCGCTCCAATGGCAGAGGTGGCGCCATTCGAGACCCCTTTCCTGGCAACGTCATCCCCGCGAATCTTCTCAATAGGGCCGCATACATTACGCTCAACAAGTACGTGCCTCAACCGAACACGATGGATATGGGTGCCATGTTCATGGATGGCGTCCCATCCGTCATTGGTGCCGGAAATGACTCCAATAACTATCTCGACCAGCGGAATGAACGTAATATCAACGATCAAGGCACGCTGCGAGTCGACCACATCTTCTCCTCGGGAGACTCTCTGAGCATTCGCTACTCCGCCGGCGGCGAGAACGGATTCTTGCCGCAGAATCTTCCTGGTTTCGGTCTCAACCACGATAATCTGTCGCAAAACGCGGGCATCGTTTGGACGCGCGTCATCTCGCCGCGTATGGTGAACATCGCCTCTATTGCATTCTCGCGCTTGGCCATGACGCACTTTGAAGAGAACGCTTATACACGCGACATCATCAGCGAATTGGGAATTCAAGGCGTTGGCTTCGGCGGCCCGCGCGCTTGGGGCGCCCCCTACTTCAACGTTCAGGGTTACTCTGCATTTGGAGATACTTACCAGGCCACCCCAATGCAAAGTTGGGACACGATGGTGGAAGGTCGAGACGCCCTGGCGTGGCAAGTCGGTAGTCATAGCATAAAGGTGGGCGCCGGGTACCAGCGCTTCATTTGGCCCATGTGGGCGTATGTATTGAGCCGTGGTTACTACCAGTTCACGAGCGGCTACACTACGCAGACTGCAACGAACGATGGGACCGGTTCCGCACTCGCCAGCATGGAACTCGGTCTTCCTGCTGTTCGACAGCGCCAGGTCGGCTCGCCGCGCATGAACCTGCGCCAGTGGTACGCAAACTCCTTCATCCAGGACACCTGGCGCGTAAACGCTACCACCACCCTCAACCTGGGCCTGCGCTATGAGTTCATGAGCCCGCTTACTGACGTCTCGAATGATTGGGCCGGTCTATTCGTGACGCCGACCACTCTGACCGCCTACATCGGAGGCCAACTCGGTACTCCAAAGGGTCTCTACTATCCGAACAAATTGAATTTCGCACCTCGCATCGGTCTGGCGAAGCAGTTCACGGACGCGAAAATGGTATTTCGCGCCGCCTACGGCATCTTCTACACGCCCATCGATATGAACACGTGGTGCAACAATCTACATAACGTCCCCATCATTTTCCCCGAAACCAATCAGAGCGATGCGTTCACACCTAGCATCACCTCCTTTAACTTCGGTCCGGCAATCGTCGGCCAGACAGTCACGAGCTTCACGGCTTTCGACCCGCACCAGAAAGCACAATACGTCCAGCAATGGACGGCTTCCCTCCAACGAACGCTCGGCAGCCAAACCGTTATCGAGATCGGCTACCAAGGTGATCGCGGATTTCATTTACAGCGCGCGCACCTGATCAATAACGCGCTTCCCGGTCCTGGTCTGATCCAGCCTCGCCGCCCTTACCGGGTCGCAACCTTTCTCCCCGGTACCGTTTTCCCGGCCGGCACGACCGTGGTCAGCAACACCATTCCTGTAAGTACCGTAGCTTGGCTCGAAAACACAGCGCAGAGCTGGTATGACGCCGGATATGTAAACTTACGTCGCCGCTATGCGAGCGGTCTCGGCATTCTCGCCAACTACACGTATTCTAAGAACCTCACCAACTCGCCTGATTTCCGCTCTCCTATGTTTGAGGCGGCCATCCCGCAAGACAACAACAATCTGAATGCCGAGAAAGGTCCCGGCTGCGACATCCGTCATCGCCTGGCTGCCAGCGTCGTCTATGATGCTCCGGCGCTGGGCCGATTCGCGTGGTCACGAGTCTTGACTCGTAACTGGCAGTTTTCCGGTATCTACCAGGCGCAAAGCGGATTTCCTTTCACCATCTCAGTATTCGGTGACACCGCAAACAGTGGAACCGTTCTGGGCGAAAATCCCATTCGCGCTAACTACACAGGCCAACCTGTTTTCACGACCGGCGCCCACACTGCCCAGCAATGGTTCAATCCGCTCGCCTTCGCTCCGCCGGCGCCGTACACCTTTGGCAATGTTGGCCGCAACACGGTGTACGGTCCCAGTTTGCAGACACTGGACGTGGCTGTGGCTCGCAATTTTCGTATCTCCGAGCAAGCCGGGTTCGTTTTCCGCATCGAGGCGTTCAACAGTCTTAACAAAGTGAACCTGGGAATCCCGAATCGCTTCGTCAACACAGCCCAATTCGGCACGATTACTGAATCTTCAACCCCAGGCCGGCAAGTCCAGCTGAGCGCACGATTGTACTTCTAGATCTAGGATCTAACCAAGCATACTTGAAATCTTTGACGGAAGCCTTTAGCGTTCAGCGATCAGCTAAAAAACGCATGTTCACCGGCCTTTTAGCTAAAAGCTGACGGCTAACCGCTGAAAGCTCTATTGCTGGCTAATCCGT
>JAICIH010000133.1 GCA_025924475.1 Bryobacteraceae bacterium | reverse complement strand
TACTATGCCTTGGCCACTGCTTTAAAAGAAGAGGCTCCACACCTCCGCTCTCGCCCGGTCAAACCTACGGACGTGCCGCGCGGCGACCTATCTGCCGCCACAGCGGCGTTCCGCCGCGCTGTCGAAGCCGACCCCCGCGATCCCGACGCGCACTATAATCTCGGCGCGGCGCTTTGGTACGGCGGAAACCGTGCCGAAGCCCGGCTGCAGCTCGAACAGAGTGTGAAGCTGAATCCCGCCGACGCGCACGCTTCGAGCTTTCTAGGCATGGTGTATCGTGAGGCGGGCGACCTGCCGGATGCACTTCGCATGTTTCAGCGCGCCCTCGCTTTGAATCCGAATACTCCTTATCCGTACTTTGATCTGGCCGTTATTTATTTGCGCCAGCACCAACTGGCGCACGCTCTCGGCCAGTTTGACGCCGGTTTGAATCTCGGCCTGCCGGAAGCGCACATTCCCGATCTCGACCTGGCTGTGAGAGAGCTGCGCGCGGCGCTCCCGGCCGATCCAAAGAACGCTCAAGGGTACAACACATTGGGGCGGCTGCTGGGCTGGGCCGGCGCCGGCGACAAGCAAGTTATCGCCGCTTTCGAAGAAGCGATCCGCCTGCAACCCGATTTTGCTGAGGCGCACAATAACCTCGGACTGGTCTACACCCAGTCCGGAAACGATGAGAAAGCCGCGCCGGCATTTCGTGAGGCCATCCGGCTTCGCCCCGATTTCGCCGACGCGCATCAGAATCTCGGCACGCTTTTAATTACTTCCGATTCGGCGGAGGCGGTCCGGGAACTTCAAAAGGCCATCGCGCTCCAGCCCAATCTGCTAAAAGCGCAATACAATCTGGCCCTGGCCTACGATGCGAATCCCGCCGATGGACTCC
Organism: Bryobacteraceae bacterium; assembly: GCA_025924475.1. Classification (GTDB taxonomy): domain Bacteria; phylum Acidobacteriota; class Terriglobia; order Bryobacterales; family Bryobacteraceae; genus Bog-105. The sequence continues at coordinate 13,159 of JAICIH010000133.1, read as the reverse complement.
CGAAGGAAATCGAACAATTACGCAAGCTGCTCGCCATGGACCCGAAGTATCCGCGCGCCGAATTTGCGCTCGGCAAAGCACTGCTGAAATCCGGAAAGATCGATGAAGCGATCGCTCATTTGCAAACCGCCGTCGCGAACGATCCGAAGGCCGGAGAAGCCTTCTATCAATTGGGACTGGCGCTCTCGCGCGCCGGCCGCAAGCCGGAAGCCGCCGAAGCAATCGCCAAAAGCCGCCAATTTCTCGCCGCCAAAGAGCGCGCGGAGACCGCCGCCCTCGATCTGCGCGAAGGGCGCGCCGCGCTCGAAGCGGGCAATACCGAGGAGGCGATTACTCGATTCGAGCGCGTCGTGGCAATCGAGCCGGACGCTCCGGAGGGTCGCCATTACCTCGAATTGGCTCTTCAGCAGAAGGATGGCGTCGTCCCAATTGAAAACGCTATCCGCGAGGGCAAGTTCGAGGAAGCCGGCCAGCTCGCACATTCCTATATCGAGGCCCATCCGAAATCGTCCTGGGCCTGGTACGCGCTCGGCTATGCCTTCTATGGACAACGCAAGTTGGGCGAGTCGATCAACGCGCTGGTGCAGGCGCTGCAACTCGACGTGACGAACGCCGAGGCCCATAAAGTGCTCGGCCGCGATCTCATGATCGTGGGCCGCTTCGATGCGGCGCGCCTCGAATTTGAACAGGGCATGCGCTACGATCCTAAGTCGGCGGAAATGCCCTACAACATGGGCAAGCTCTATTCGATACAAGACAACTGGGCTCTTGCCAAACAGAACTTTGAGCGCGCCATCGCCATCGACCCGCAATACATGGAAGCCTACGACGGCCTCGGCCTAGCGCTCGAATCGCTGGGCGACAAGGCCGCCGCCGTCGCGAATTACCAGCGGGCCATCGATATGAACGAAGCGCGGCACGGTAACTTCAGCGCTCCCTATGTCAACATGAGCGCCCTGTACAATGCCTCCGGCGATTCCAGCACCGCGCTCGCCTTCGCCGAGCGCGCGCTCAAAGTAAACTCGAATTCCGACCGCGCCCTCTATCAAATGGCCAAGGCACACGAGCGCCAGGGCGCGAGCGCATCGGCCATCGATTCCCTGAACCGCGCCATTGCTATCAACCCGCGCTCTTCGGCATATTTTTATCTACTCGCCACCGCCTATCGACGAATGGGTAAATTAGAGGAAAGCCGCGGCGCCATGGCCTCCTTTACCAAGCTCAATAACCTCAGTAATGAACTCGAACAGAAGCGTCTCGATTGGTTCAAGGAGAGCACCGCGCAGCGACCGTGAGCCTGTCGCGAAGAAGCTTGCTCCGGTTCGCGGGAAGCGCGCTGCTGCCTACTCCATCTGTCACATTCACGGACATCACCGCCCGCGCCGGACTCAGCCACGCCCGCAACGTATCGGGATCGAGTAACGACAAAAAGTATCTGCTGGAAGAAATGGGTTGCGGTGTCGCCCTGTTCGACTACGACAACGACGGCTGGCTCGATATTTTTCTGGTCAACGGCGAAGGGCTCACCAGCTATCTCTTTCGCAATAATCGCGACGGGACATTCAGCGATGTGACCCGGAAGGCCGGTCTTACGCACATCGGTTGGGGCCAGGGCTGTTGTGTGGGAGATTACGATAACGACGGCTTTCCCGATCTCTTTGTCAGCTATTGGGGCCGTAACGTCCTTTATCACAACAACGGCGACGGCACGTTCACCGATGTTTCCGAAAAAGCGGGTGTGGCAGGCGCCGCTGATCGATGGGGCGCTGGTTGCTGCTTTCTCGACTACGACCGCGACGGCCGCCTCGATCTGTTCGTGGCCAACTACGTTCAATTCGATCGCGCCCGCGCCCCACTGCCAGGCTCGTCGCTCTATTGCCGCTACAACGAAATCGGCGTTCCCTGCGGGCCTCAGGGTTTTTCGGGCGGCAGCAATCTCCTCTATCGCAATCGCGGCGACGGCACATTCGAAGACGTATCAGAACGCTCCGGAGTGGCAAACCCGCGCGGTATCCCTGCGGCTCCCTTTGTCACACAAGGCTGGCGCCCCAGGGGTTCTTACGGCATGGGCGCAGCCGTCGCCGACTTCGACAACGATGGCTGGCCCGATATCTATGTGGCCTGCGATACCGCACCCAGCCTTCTCTATCGCAACAACCATGACGGAACGTTTACTGAAACGGCGGTCGCTGCGGGCTGCGCTTTCGATGAAAACGGCGTGGCTTTGTCTGGCATGGGCGTTGCCGTCGGCGATTATGACGGCGACGGCTGGCTCGACATCGCGCGCACAAACTTCACCGATCAGATTACGATTCTCTATCGCAATAACGGCGACGGCACGTTCCACGACGCAAGCCTGCGAGCCGGGCTCGGCATAAACACCAAGTATCTCGGCTTCGGCGTTGTTTTTTTCGATTATGACAATGATGGCTGGAAGGATCTCTTTATTGCCAACGGTCACGTCTATAGTCAATTGGCGAGCCGCAAGCTTCATCTCACTTACAAGCAACCTAGTCTGCTTTACCGCAACATGAAAGGCGTTCGGTTTGAAGACGTTTCGAGCCGCGCGGGCGCGGCCGTGCAGATTCCACGGGTGGGCCGCGGATGCGCCTTCGGCGACCTCGACAACGATGGCGACATTGACATCGTGATCAACAATCTGGACTCGCCGCCCACCATCCTGCGCAACGAGGGCGGCAATCACGGCAATTGGTTACAAGTCAAGTGCATCGGGACAAAATCGAACCGCAGCGCGATCGGCGCGCGCGTCAGCGTGCGCATTGGCGATCGCAAGCTTATTGATGAAGTAATGAGCGGCGGCAGCTACTACTCCCACAATGATCTGAAGCTTCACTTCGGCCTGGGATCCTCGAAAAAAGTCGACGTCGTTGAAGTAGCCTGGCCCTCGGGGATCAAGACATCCATTCGAAATATCGACGCCAACCAAAGCATTACAATCGAGGAAAAACCGGATGTTTAAGTTGTGGGGCGCGGCGGCAATTGCTGTAGCGCTGCCTTTTACCGACATCACGCAGCAAACCAAAATCGATTTTCGCCTCGAAAATTCTCCGACCAGCGAAAAATATCTTCCTGAGACCATGGGCGGCGGCGTTGCCGTCCTCGATTACGACAACGATGGACGTTTGGATGTCTTCTTCGTGAATGGTGCGCGCCTTCCTAATCCCGACAAGTCCGATCCTAAGTATTGGAACCGCCTCTATCATCAAAATGCCGGCGGCACTTTCTCGGACGTGACCGAGAAGGCCGGCCTCACCGGGATGCCGCAAAATCGTTACGGCATGGGCGTAGCCGCCGGCGACTACGACAACGACGGTTTCGAAGATTTATACGTCACCGGTTACGGCGGTAACACGCTGTATCACAACAACGGGAACGGCACATTTGCCGATGTAACCACGCGGGCCGGAGTTATGAGCTCGGGCTGGAGCACAAGCGCAGGCTTCTTCGACTACGACAAAGATGGCAAGCTCGACCTGTTTGTGTGCCGTTATCTGAAATGGTCTTTCGACGAACCTCATTTCTGTGGCGAGCATCGCCCCGGAGGCCGTTCGTATTGTCATCCCGACAACTTCCCCGCCGTTACCAACGTCCTGTTTCACAACGATGGCAACGGCACGTTCACCGACGTGTCCACCAAGACCGGAATAGCTGCCACGCAAGGTAAATCTCTCGGCGTTGCGTTTGCTGATTATGACAACGACGGCTTCACCGATATTTATGTTGCCAACGATTCCGTCGCTTGTCTCCTCTTTCACAACAACCGAAACGGCACGTTTTCTGAAGTCGCTCTGCCGGCCGGCGCCGGGTTCAACGAAGACGGTCAAACCTTCGCCGGCATGGGCACGGATTTCGCTGACTACGATAATGATGGCTTCGCCGACATCGTCGTCACCGATCTGTCGAACCAGCGCTATCTGTTGTTTCACAATAATCGCGACGGCACGTTCACCGATGCCACCATGCGTTCCGGAGTCGGCGCCGCGACCAATTCCTATTCCGGCTGGAGCACGCGTTTCCTCGACTACGATAACGACGGCTGGAAAGATCTCTTCTTCGCGCAAGGCCACGTCATGGACAACATCGAAGTCACTTCGCCCAACTTGCGCTATCTTCAGCCGCCCTTGCTGCTGCGCAACACTGGCGGTCATTTTGCGAGCGTAGACGGCGGGCCCGCGATGCAAAAATTGTGGGCGGGGCGCGGAGCGGCTTTCGGCGATCTCGAAAACGATGGCGCCATCGACATGGTCGTAACCAATATCGGGCAAAAAGCTTATGTCTTACATAACGAAGGCGCGAGCCGCAACGCCTGGCTCAGGATCGAGCTTACCGGCCACAAATCGAATCGCGACGGAATCGGCTGCCGCATCCGCGTGACCTCGGCGTCGAATCTCGTCCAATACTACACAGTCAATACCGCCATCGGCTATTTGTCCGCCAGCGACAAGCGGCCGTTGATAGGACTCGGCGCCAGCCGCGTGGCAAAGTCGGTAGAAATCACCTGGCCGAGCGGTGTCGTCCAGCGCTTCGCAAATATCTCTTCGGGAACGAGCCTTGCGGCAAAGGAGCCAGTAGACGCACCCTGAACCAGTCATCTCTCTGAAGTTTCGTTTTGATGAACGCTTAACTGCCGGACTGTATAGTCGATGCCGGTGTGGCGGAAGGCGCCGGCTAGCGTTCTGGCGACTTCATCCAGATTGCGTTCGGCGAGGGCCACGATAGAGGGACCGGCGCCGCTCAGGCAGACGCCCAGGATGTCGGGGTGCTGAATGGCCAAAGCGCGTTCGAGGCCAGGGACGAGCTTTTGGCGGAAGGGCTGATGGATGCGGTCCTGCAGAGCTTCGCGCAGGATGGAGTAATTGCCGCTTTGCAGGACTTCGAGCAGCAGCGCCACACGCTGCAGGTTGAATACCGCGTCTTCGCGCGGCACGGATTCCGGCAGCGCCTCCCGCGACGCGGCGGTTGAAAGCGGGAACTCGGGAGTCAAGACCACAAAGCGCAGCGCCTCCGGCCAAGTCAGTTTCGCCGCAAACGCGGAACGGTCCGGAAGCTGGCAACTCACGGTCAGACCGCCGAGCAGCGCGGCGGCAACGTTGTCGGGATGCCCTTCTAGCGCGCAAGCGGCATTCAACAGACCTTGCCACGGCAATGGTCCGGCTACCGCTTCATAGAGCCTCAGCCCGGCGACTGTGGCGGCCGCGCTGCTGCCGAGACCGCTGCGCATGGGAATGTCGCTTACCACCGTGACGCGCAGCGAGGGAAACGAGGCAACCCGTTGCTGCGCGGCAAAGCGAAAAGCCCGTTCAATATAGTTCTCGCCATCGATCTGGCAGTTGACGAATTCGAAATGCAGTTGGCCGGAGCCGCTCTCTTGCGAGACGGTGAGGCGAAGATAGAGTTGAACCGCTACAGCCAGCGTGTCAAAGCCGGGTCCGAGATTGGCGATCGATGCCGGCACTCGGATCTCGTGGCCGTTCAGGCTCGTGTTCATTGCTATCCATCTAGAATAGGGGGTCAGCGCTTGCGTGATTTGACGATGTAGTCGGTGTCTTTTAGCGCGTGGCCGGTCAGGATGGCTACGATTTCCGCATCGCGATCGATCTCGCCTGAATCGACAAGTTTCCGCAAACCGGCGAGCGTGGTCGCCGAAGCCGGCTCGCAGCCGATTCCATCACGGCCGATCAGGGTTTTCGCTTCGCCAATTTCTTCGTCGGTCACGTCCATCACTCTGCCGCCGGTGAAGCGCACGCCTTGCAGCGCTTTCTTCCAGGAGCGCGGATTGCCGATGCGGATGGCAGTCGCGGCGGTTTCGGGCTGCGCCACCGCTTCCAACTCCTGCGCGCCCGAAGTCCACATGCGAGCGAGCGGATTGGCGCCGCTTGCCTGCACGATGATTATGCGCGGCACTTTCTCGATGAAGCCATACGTTTTGAGCTCGATGAACGCTTTGCCGAAGGCCGACGAGTTTCCCAGGTTTCCGCCCGGCACTACCAGATAATCTGGCACGCGCCAGCCAAGCTGCTCGAGCAATTCGAACATGGCCGTTTTCTGGCCTTCGATACGAAACGGGTTAATGGAATTCAAAAAGTAGAGACTTGGGTCTGCTTTTTCAAGCAAGACATTCAGTGCGTCGTCAAAACTTCCTTCGATCTCGACCAGCTCGGCGCCGAAATCGAGCGCCTGAGCGAGTTTATTCACGGAAGCCTGCCCTGCCGGAAGGTAAACGCGGCCCGTTACGCCGGCGCGCGCCGCATAGGCAGCCAGGGAAGCTGCCGTATTCCCAGTAGAAGCGCATGCCACGGCCGTAGCGCCAACAAACTTGGCCTCGGTCATTCCGGCCGTCATGCCCAGATCTTTAAAAGAGCCGGTAGGATTCCAGCCTAGATGCTTAAAGGAAAGATTCCGTAATCCGGCCCAAGCCGCGGTTTTCTGCCCGCGCACCAGCGGCACATTGCCTTCGCCTAAGGTAACAACGCCTTGGGGACCGTAGCTGTCCGGCAAAAGTTCGCGAAAGCGCCAGACGCCGCTGACATCGCGCGGATCGGCAGACATGCGCCGCTCGAGCCAGGTTTGTTTGAGGACGCGAGGCTCAGCACCAGGAGGTTCTATGGCAACTTCCAGGAGATTTCCGCACTGCGGGCAAGCCAAAGCGCGATCATGCAGATCAAGGGTCGTTCCGCAGTGGCTCACACTGCAGCGAAGATGGGTCATGTGCTACGGATTAACGTAGCATCCAGGATTACGATTGAGCCGCCTGCTCGAGGGCTTTCCATTCGTCCGCGTTGAGGTGCACGCCGGCCGAGGCTACGTTTTCTTCGAGGTGTTCGAGCGAGGAGGTACCCGGAATCGGCAGAATTACAGGCGAGCGATGCAGCAGCCAGGCGATGGAAAGCTGAGCGACCGTTGCGTGATGCTTTTGGGCGGCGCTTTCAAGAGCTCCGCCGCGTTCGGCGAGTTTGCCCGCAGCCACGGGAAACCATGGAATAAAACCCAAATTGTTCCGTTCGCAGAACGCTAACGCGGCTTCGGTATCGGCGCTCCTATCGGAGAGATTGTATTTGTTCTGAATGCTGACAATACGCACCGTCTTCTGCGCGCGCTGGATTTCTTTCTCATTCACTTCGGAGAGTCCAATATGCCGGATCTTGCCGGCTTTTTGCAGGTCGGCAAGCGCGCCAAGCGATTCTTCGACCGGCACTTTCGGATCGATCCGGTGTAGCTGATACAGATCGATGCGTTCGAGGCGCAGCCGCCGTAAGCTCATCTCAACGCATTGCCGTAAGTATTCGGGCCGGCCTACAGGCAGCCATTGATTCGGACCTTGCCGAGTGAGGCCGCCTTTCGTAGCAATCACCAGGCCTTTGGGATAAGGATGAAGCGCTTCGGCAATCAGGCGTTCGCTCACTTCAGGACCATAGGAATCGGCGGTATCGATGAAATTTACACCGATGTCGGGCAGCCGCCGAAGTATCTTGATCGCTTCTTCCGGATTTTTCGGCTCGCCCCAAATGCCTTGGCCGGTGATCCGCATCGCTCCGAAGCCGAGGCGATGAATCGGGAGATCGCCACCTAATTGAAATGTGCCGCTCGCTTTCGCGTCAATCGTTGCTGTGCTCATAGCAAGCTGATTCGGGATTGCGCCGATTCGTTTCCGGAAGTTTCGAACCGATTATTTGGGCGCGGTTCGATCGTAGAGGGCGTCCACGTCGCGCTTCAATTGCCGCATGCAGTCGTTATCGAGATAGACCATGTGGCCGGCCGCGAATTGATCGCGCATGATGTTTTTGTGCGCGGCGGGCGTAAGGCCCATGTGATTCAACGTATATTCGGCCGCGAAGTAGGGAGTGGCGGCGTCGTACAGTCCTTCAGCGACAAAAACCTGTAGGAAGGGATTTTTGGCGAAAGCCTGGCGCAGGGCTCGGCTTGTGTCGGCAAAGCCGGACCAGCCCGTGACTTCAAAATCCCATTTGCCGATGCCACCACCCAGCACGTAATATTGCGAGTCGCTCTGGTAGCCTAACTCCTGCTTGACGTAGTCGCCGAAAACGGCTGTGTAGGGAGGCCGGATGGCGGCCGCGGTGGGATCGTATTCTGGAGATTGCTCAGTTCCGTTTTCGTTGACACCGGTGAAACGGGCATCCAGACGGCCGACGGTCTTTCCTTCGTCGCGCAGCAATTCCGCGTCAAAATGATCGAGGTCGACGCGCAAATTGTTCTTTTCGATGAATGACTTGCTCAGCCCGGTGTATCGCGCGAGACGATCGATCACGGCTTGCCTGGCCGGTCCGCTCAGCGCATCTCCCTGCTGGAGAGCTGCAAGGTACTCCGTCGATGCCCATTTTTCTACTTCGCGGCGCAAGGCGGGCAGGTCTTTCTCCAGTTCCGGAGCTAGTTTGTGGTAGTAGGCCGCGGTCATAGCGTAGGTCGGCAAATAGAGCACAAAGGGAATGTCGTTGCCGGTCGCAAACCCGATGGTCTGAAAGTTCAGGACGGTGGAAATCAAAGTGATGCCGTTCAGGGCTATGCCGTGGTCGGCAAGAAAATTCGAGAGCCCGGCGGCGCGGGTGGTTCCGTAGCTTTCGCCCGCCAGGTAGATGGGCGAAGTCCAGCGCGAGTTCTGTTGTAGATAGAGCCGGATAAACTCACCAAAGGCCGCAATATCGCCCTTAACCGTCCAAAATTTCTTGCCCAGCTCGGGCGTGGTTGCGCGGCTGAAGCCCGTTCCTATCGCGTCGATAAATACGAGGTCGGTTTTGTCCAGAATGGTGTCCTGGTTATCTTCGAGCTGGAACGGCGGGGGCGGCATGAAGCCATTGGGCTGCATCTTCACGCGCTTAGGCCCGAAGCAGCCCATGTGCAGCCAAATGGTAGACGAGCCCGGGCCGCCGTTGAAGGCAAAGGTGAGCGGACGCTTGCCGCCGGCGCCGTCGAGCGTATAGGCGACGTAAAACATTTGCGCCTCGGTATGCCCCTGATCGTTTTTAATGGCGAAGCGTCCTGTGGTTGCGGTATAGGCTAGCGTTTTGCCGGCGACGGTGATCTTGTGATGAGTCACCACCGGCTTTTCGTCCGCCGTCTTGGCGGGCTCAGCGGGCGCACCCGGCGGCGGCTGCACGGCGGGAGAAGTTTTGCCGTGCGGCGACTCTTGCGCGATCGCTGCCCATGCGAACCAGGTTCCTGCCAAACACCATGCGATTTTTTTGAGCACTCAGCCTCCCAGACTTCCAGGGTAGACGCATGACTCTGGCGCGCTGTATGATACTGTGAACCCCGAAGGCCTTACCATGCGACCATTCGGAATTTCGCTGATCTCACTTACCCTGACTCTGATGCTTGCTAACGCTGCCGATTCTTACAAACCGACTTCTTCCGCAGGTACCTTGCTGACCGCGAATAAAGGCGCACATGCGATGGGCATCATAGATCCGGCCGCCGGCAAACAGGTCGCCGAAGTACCGGAAGGAGGCATCACCGGGCATGAAGTGATTGCTTCGCCCGATGGCAAAGTCGCGTATGTGCCGATTTATGGGAATTCCGGCGTTGGGAAAAAGGGAACGGATGGCCGCAACATTGTAGTGATCGATATTCCATCGCGCAAATTGATCGGCAATATCGAGTTCGACCATGGCGTGCGCCCGCATTGCCCGATATTCGATCGCACGCGTGGCCTGCTGTACGTCACAACGGAACTGGACCAGACGGTGACGATTATTGATCCCAAAACGCTCAAGATTGTGGGTACGATACCGACGGGGCAGCCGGAATCGCACATGCTCGCGATCACCAGCGATGGACGTCGTGGCTACACGGCCAATGTCGGTCCCGGCACCGTTTCGGTTCTGGACCTGGATAAACGCAAGACGCTTGCCGTGATTCCTATTTCGAAAGAGACACAGCGCATTTCGATTTCGCCGGACAACAGCATGGTTTTCACGTCCGATCAGACCAAGCCGCAGCTCGCGGTCATCGACGCAGCTACGGACAAGGTCAAGAAGTGGGTGGAACTGCCGGGGACGGGGTATGGAACGGCTTCCACCAAGGATGGACGCTGGCTGCTGGTGGCGGTACCGCCGGCCAATAAGGTGGCGGTTGTCGATCTTAAAAAGCTCGAAGTTGTGCGATCGATTGATGTACCGGCCGCGCCGCAGGAAGTTCTGGTGCGTCCGGACGACAAGGTCGCCTATGTATCTTGCGATAAGAGCCATCAAGTCGCCGCGCTGAACCTCGCCGATTGGAGCGTGAGTCTTATCGATGCGGGTAAAGGGACTGACGGCTTGGCTTGGGCGTCACACTGAACAGGAACGGCGCCGGTAGCCAACCGGCGCGCAGGCTGCCAGCCTAATGCTACAGAGTTTTTGCAATTTGTTGGTTCGCATGGTGGAACCCTGCCCGCCGCCCTCGGCATCACACTGCGGCCACATTTTTCTTTTCCCGTCCTTTCAACAACTTACCCGCAAAAATCATCGGCGCTCCAACACCCGCCCTGCCAAACTTGCGGGCGAGGGGGCCACTCTATGTCTCGACACACAAACAGACCGGCCCCACATCGCCCACCGGAAAAGCACGCAGTTCCTGGCCCAACGCCAACCGAGAATTCTGTACCCACCCATTTTGTTTCGCAAAAAACGCCGTTTCTTCGCCTCATTAAAACCAAAGGGCAATGTCACCTACTCGTTAAATTTATCGGCATTGGCCGAGGCTGTTGTCGCGGATGGCTGCGCTTTATAGAGGTTCGGGAACCGATAAAATAGCGGGCGTCGGGCGCTGCTGGCACGCTTGGCAAGGAGCACGGAGCAATGAGTAAGATCACACTCAAGGTGAATGGCAGGACGCATAGCCTGGATGTCGAGCCAGGCACGCCGCTGCTCTATATCCTGCGGAATGACATCGGACTGCAAGGCCCGCGATTCGGCTGTGGGCTGGGCCAGTGTGGGGCTTGTACGGTGATCATCAACGGCGCGGCGGTTCGCTCCTGCATTCTGCCGGCGTCGTCGGTGAAGGGTGAAATCACGACACTCGAAGGACTTTCCACAAATGGCAAGCTGCATCCGGTGCAGCAGGCCTGGATCGACGAGCAGGTCCCGCAGTGCGGATTTTGCCAGAACGGACAGATCATGACTGCGAAGGCGATGCTGGACAAGGTTCCGCATCCGACCGACGCGCAGATTCGCGAGACGATGAATACGACGCTGTGCCGCTGCATGACCTATTACCGCATTCAGGCCGCTATCAAACGCGCGGCAAAAGCCATAGCGGAGGCGCGGGCATGATAGTCTCCAGCAGAATTCCGAAACACATCGAAGAAGCGCTGCGCACAAATCGCAGAGGCTTTCTCAAAAGCGCGGGCTTGCTGGTGGTGGGCTTTGCCGCAGGCGGCGGCGCTTTGACCGCGGAGGCGGCTGACCAGAAGAGCGCGGCTGGGCCTTATCCCGATCCCGATTTCCGGCAACTCGATTCGTGGATTGTTATTCACGAGAACAACACGGCGACGTTTTATGTGGGCAAGACGGACCTTGGCCAAGGCACCGGAACAGGTTTCCGGCAACTGATGTCGGATGAGCTCGATATTGCGTTCGAGCAGACCACGTGCATCATGGGCAGCACGGATATTACGGTGAATCAGGGCGGATCGGGCGGATCGTCGGCCATGGAGAGAGATTCCTGGCCGATGCGGCGCGCGGCAGCCGAGGCGCGACGGGTACTACTGGAGATGGCGTCGACGCACCTCGGAGCGCCAGTGGATCAACTCGCTGTCAGCAACGCGGTGATCACGGTGAAGGCCGATCCCTCCAAGCGCATTACGTATGGAGAACTGATCGCGGGAAAGAAGTTTAACGTTACGCTGACTGGCGCCAATGTAAATGCCGTCACCGGCGTCGCGAAAGTAAAGACGGTGCAGGAGCTGAAGTATACGGGCCAGCCACTGCAGCGCGACGATATTCCGGGGAAAGTGGATGGTTCTCTGAAATGGGCGGTGGATGTGAAGCTGCCCGGAATGGTCCACGCGCGCAACATCAAACCTCCGTACGCCTGCGCGAAGCTGACGGGCATCGATGAATCGTCGGTACGCAATCTGCCTGGTTTCATTCGGGTGATGCGCAAGGGGAATTACGTCGCGGTGGTGTGCGAGCGCGAGGAGCAGGCGATCCGCGCCGCACGCGAGTTGAAGACAACGTGGGAGAAGCCGGCGACGGCCCCTTTCCCTGCCTCGGAGCACTTGTTCGACTACATGCGCGCCGCAACGCCTACTTCGACCTCTGAGCCAACCGTTAAGGGAGATCCGGATGGGGCGCTGTCGGGCGCGGCGAAGACCATCGAAGCCGAGTACGAAATCCCGTTCCAGGGCCATACCGCGATTGCGGGAGCGCATGCGATGGCGGACCCCTCGAATGGGCAGATGACGATCTATACGAACGATATGAAGGCGTATGGGATGCGAAGCGGCGTGGCGGAGTTTCTCGGTATGCCACGGGAAAAGGTTCGTGTCATCTGGATGCAGGGGCCGCAGTGTTTCGGCCGTACGGCGGCGGACGACGCGGGATTCGAGGCGGCGTGGATCGCGCGCGAACTCGGGCGTCCTGTGCGTATTCAATGGATGCGGCACGAGGAGACGGCGTGGGATACGAAGGGTCCGGCTTTTCTGGTGAAGATGCGGGGAGGCCTGGACGCCGCGGGGCGCCTGTTGGGGTATGAGTACAGCGCGCGGTCCTGCGATTACAATCATGTCGGGTACAACGAGCCCGAGACGGTGTTGATCGCGCAACTGATGGGATCGCGGCGAGCCAAACCATCCAAGGGCAGCTCCGAGGTACCTTCCGACGTGTACGCGATTCCGCATCGCCGGATGATGCGTGAAGTGGTGAGCCTGCCTTTAGTATGGGAGACGCCGCTGCGCACGGGAAATCTCCGCGATCCAAACGGTCCGCAATCTACGTTCGCGTCGGAGTCGTTCATTGACGAACTGGCAACGGCGGCGAAAATCGATCCTCTGGAATTCCGGATGAAACTGCTCACAGCGGAGACGAGCGACGATGCCGGGTTCCGGCGAGCGCGTTCTATTGCGGTGTTGCAAGCCGCCGCGAAAACGTACGGCTGGAATCCGAGACCGTCGCCGCAGCCGCTCAGCAAGGATAAGATCCTG
>JAICIH010000132.1 GCA_025924475.1 Bryobacteraceae bacterium | reverse complement strand
CGATCTCGATCTGATGCTGCCGGGGCAGACCCTCACAGCATTGACAAGCCGGCTGCTGAGCGGGCTCGAAAGGATTTTCACCGAATTACGACCGGCCCTGGTGGTGGTGCAAGGGGACACCACGACAACGTTGGCTGGAACGTTGGCGGCTTTCTACGCCAGGGCGCCGGTGACTCACGTAGAAGCGGGTCTGCGCACGTTTGATCTCGATTCACCTTTTCCGGAGGAGATGAATCGCGTGGTTACGGGGCGTTTGGCTACGCTGCACTTCGCAGCGACGAGTTGGGCGGCGGAGAATTTGGTGAAGGAAGGCGTACCGGCGGACGCGATCGAGGTCACCGGCAATACGGGAATCGACGCCGTGTTAACGATTCGCAACGCGCTCGAGGCGGGCCGGCTCAACGGGTTTCCCGCATTTGCGCGCAACAGCGGTCGAAAGCTGATAGTGGTCACCGCTCACCGTCGCGAGAGCTTCGGCGAAGGCTTTATGCGCATCTGCGAAGCGATCGGCGAATTAGCCAACCGGGACGATGTCGAAATCGTCTGGCCGGTTCATCCCAACCCGAACGTGCAGCACGCGGTGGATCTGAAGCTGCGAGGCAAGAGCAACGTAAAGCTAATCGAGCCGCTCGAGTATGTGCCGTTTGTGGATCTTATGCGGCGCGCCGACCTGTTGATTACCGACTCCGGGGGTGTGCAGGAGGAGGGGCCCTCGCTGGGCAAACCAATTTTGGTATTGCGCGAGAAGACGGAGCGGCCGGAAGCCGTCGCGGCGGGCACAGTCAAGCTCGTAGGGACGGCGCGCGAAGCGATAGTGCGGGAAGCGGTTCGCTTGCTCGAAGATCGCGAGGAATACGACCGCATGGCGCGGTTGCATAATCCGTATGGAGACGGCCACGCCTGCGGCCGCATCGCGACACGCCTTTTGCGCTATATCGAGCAACAGTTTGGGCCGGCCAGGCGTCCACTACCATAAAGAGTTGTCACTGCTCAGTTCAATCCGGGAGACTCATGCGCCGGGCCAAAGAAGACATTGGCCGCAGATTTATTTCGGAGTGGCGGCTACTTCTCTGGCCACTCTGCTGCTGGAATTGGCGCTGACGCGCGTCTTTTCCGTCGTCTACTTTTATCACTTCGCCTTCCTGGCTATTTCGATTGCATTGTTCGGGCTGGGGGCCGGCGGCGTGTTCTCGTATGTCGTTGCGGGCTGGCGCGGAGCGTTGTACCAGAAGCTCGGCATTTTAGCGGCAGTGAATGCCGTCGCCGTCGTGTTTTCCCTTTCGTATTTGCTGAGGTTTGCGGGTAACATGTCGATTCCCGCGATGAGCCTTGCTTATTTGGTCGCGGCGATTCCGTTTGTGCTTTCGGGTGCTATCGTTTCGCTCGCCGTTGCCGACACAATCGAGCGCGTGAATCGCGTCTATTTCTTCGACCTTCTGGGAGCGGCGGGCGGCTGCGCTTTGCTGGTACCGCTACTTGACCGCTTCGGCGGGCCAAACACGATTCTTGTAGCGGCGGTGCTTTTTGCGGTTTCTTCCGCCATTTGGTTTCACATGGCGCACGCTTCGAGTGGCCGTATTTGCGCCGTTCTACTTGGCCTGCTACTGGTCTGCCTGATTACTTACAACTGGAAGTCATCGCTCATCGATGTGCAGTATGCCAAAGGGCAAAAAATCGGTGCGGAAGAATTTGTCCGCTGGAACGAATTCTCAAGAATCGCGTTGAAGGCGGAGCCAGGTTCACGACAAGGAATTAATATCGACGAGGATGCGGCTACCGACATTGCGCGTTTCGATTTTCAACATCTCACTCCCAAAGAGCAATTCGACCTGAAGTACTCGGGTCCAGGATTTGTTTACCTGCTGCGGCCGGGCGCGAAAACGCTGGTGATCGGTCCGGGAGGCGGTTGGGACGTAGCGCGCGCGCTCGCCTCGGGAAGTAAGGACATCACGGGCGTCGAGATCAATCCAATTATTGCCAACGTGATCATGCGGGAAAAATTTCCGCAGCTCAGCAATCGATTGTACTTTCGCCCTGAAGTAAAAATCGAGATCGAAGATGGACGTTCTTTCGTGCGCCGCTCGCCGGAGCACTATCAGGTGCTGCAGGCCACGCTGGTAGACACGTGGGCATCTACCGCCGCCGGGGCTTTTGCTCTTTCGGAGAACAATCTATATACGACCAATGCGTTTGTAGATTATCTGTCGCATCTTACGCGGGATGGAGTGATGTCGTTTACACGATGGGGCTTCGATCCGCCGCGCGAATCGCTCCGGGTCGTTTCGCTGGCTGCCGCGGCGCTCCGCCAATTAGGTGAAGGGAACCCGGCGATCCATGTTGCCGTAGTACGCGAACATCTTCAAAACCTGAAGGGTTGGGGCGCGCAGGATACGATTCTTGTGGCGCGTAAGCCATTTTCCACAACGGATATCGCATCCATCCAGCAAGCGGCGGCTACGGCGCGGATGGAAGTTGTCTATGCGCCCGGAACAACGCTTGATACGCCGTTTCGCAGTTTACTGCTGGCGCGCGATCCGGCGAGCTTTTACGACGCATATCCGTTCGATGTGCGTCCGGTTAGCGACAACCGTCCATTCTTTTTCTATACCGTGCAGCCGCGCGACCTGCTGACATTCTTGCAGAGCGCCTCGCGAGACAGCGCGGATTTCAAGGTCAACAAGGCTGTGCCGGTTCTGTTCGGCCTGGTAGCTATCAGCATATTCGCTATGCTGATCATCATCTCGCTGCCGCCGTTGGTGTTGCGGCATGGGCTGCCGCGGGGCAAAGGTGTCGCGCCGGCATTGTTCTTTTTTCTAGCTATCGGCGCCGGGTACATTTTGATTCAGGTGGCCCTGATTCAGAAGTTTGTGCTTTTTCTCGGGCATCCTACTTATGCGCTAACGGTAATTATTTTTTCCATGCTGATTTCGAGCGGCCTGGGGAGCTTCTGGAGTAAGTCGCTGGTGCGCGCCGATATCTCCCGGCTGTACGTGGTTTTATTCCTGGTCGCGGGCGCAATTGTGGCGCTATCGGCTCTAGTAGGGCCAATTGCCGAGAGCGGTGTGGCTCTGCCGCGGCCGCTCAAGATTCTTATCTCCATTGCCTTGATTGCTCCCCCGGGTTTTGCGATGGGAATGCCGTTCCCCACCGGGCTGACGTTGCTGGAACGAGCGATGCCTTCGGCAGTCCGTTGGGCATGGGCCATTAACGCCGCTTCGAGTGTGCTCGGTTCCGCGGCAGCGATCTTTCTCGCTATTTACCTTGGTATCCAGGCTACTTTAATTATCGGTGGAGCATGTTATCTCACGGCGGCATTTAGTATCGCGAACTCGGCGCTGAACTATAGAAAGCAGGAATTCGCAGGGCAGTTCGCCGGAGCGGTATCCAATTAAGCGACGATTAAGCGACGAGTTGGCTAACCGAGCCGCGACTGCCAAGGAGCGGTTGTGACGAACTTGTGTCAGCTGCGGCTGTTCAGATAACGCGCCGTGGGAGCTTGCGACGAAGTGCGCAAGATGCGGAGCGCTTCTTCGAGTGCTTCCGTAAAGAAGTATTCACCCCACATCACGGACTCGTCCACGCCCAAGCTCTTGTGGAGGTGGTACACGCCGCCTTTTAGTACGCCTCCCCATCCGCGATCGGAGGCCGCCAGGTAATCGGTGCAAAGAGTGCGAAGAATGTGAATGGCGGTCGACCAATAGAAGTGGCCCTTCATTGGATCGCCAATGTGGCGGCAAAGGCGCAACAAACCAGCCGCCGCAATTGCCGCCGCCGAGGAATCGACGAGCGACCGATTCTCGGGCGGAGCGTTGTAGTCCCAGGGTGGAACGCCGTCGGCCGGTGTATGGGTAATGTAGTAGTCGGCGCAGGCTTCGGCGGTGTGCAGGAAACGCGGATCGCGGCTGTATTCGTACGACGTAGTAAAGCCGTAAAGCGACCAGGTGAGCCCGCGCGACCAGCAGGAATCGCCGCGAAACCCTTGCTGGGTCGATTGCCGCAGAAATTCTCCGGTTTCCAAGTTAAATATTCCTTCATGCGCGGTGGATCCGTCGCCACGCACCAGATAGCGGCGTGTGGTGATGCAGTGGCGGACGGCCACATCGCGCAGCCGCTTGTCATTGGTCTCGCGGGCGGCGTAGAAAATGATGCCGACGTTCATCATGATGTCGATGAAGATCGAATCTTCGGCGACGAAGGAGCGCAAATACTGGCCGTTTTCGTTGAATCGCTTCGCTAACGTGCGGCCGGCCTGGATGACTACTTCGCGGATGGCAGGATCGCGCGTCATCCGGTACCAGCGGTAGTAGGTGGAAAAGAAAATGAAGCCGAGATCATGCACGTCGCGATCGTTCTTCCGCGGCTCGAGCGGCTTGCTGTAGCGAATGGCTTGTTCCGTCCAATACTCGGACTCGGCATCGCCGGAACCCAGGTGCCGGACGAATAACCACATCATTCCAGGCAGAAAACCGTCGCACCAATGGGTCCAGGCTGGTCCGGCGTGCTTCCATGCGCCGCTGACCGTGTACATGGGATAGAAGTCCGGATACGTTTCGATCAGCCGTTTAACCTGCTTTTGTGCGAAGCGAAAAGCACTCTCAAACAGCTCTTTGTCGGACTCGTAGATGAATTGGATCACTGATATACCCGCGATGACAATTATAGGGAAGTAAGCTTACGTCCTTTGCTACCATCGGGAAACATGCCGGCGAAAGTCACCATATTCAACAACGGCCCCATCCGGCTGGAAGGCGATTTTGTCATCCACGATGCCGAAGGGAATTCCTATGGGCTGGCCGGGCGGACCGCAATTTCTCTTTGCCGCTGCGGAATGGCTGAAAACAAGCCATTTTGCGACGGTTCGCATAACCGAAATGGTTTCTCCTCCTTGTGTAAGGCGAGAAATCTCGACCCGCCCAAACCCAAGGTATAGTAGTTTGCGGAAACTCCGCGTCGTCACGCGCAATCCAATCGATATCCAGTTCGGTAAACAGCGCGCGGCATGGCATCTTTTCCTCAATTAGTAACCTCGGTTCAACCGCCAAAACAGTCCGGCGGACGTCTGATTGAGCTCGATATTCTGCGCGGCTTTTTGCTGCTATGGATGGCGCTTACCCATTTGCCTACGGCCGCCAGCATTATTTCGAATCAGACCTTCGGTTTTGTTTCGGGCGCCGAAGGCTTTATCTTCCTCTCGGCGTTTATGGTTGGGCAACTGGAACACCGGATGGAGGAGAAACGCGGCCGGATCGGGGCCCTGCGCGATCTGCTCAGGCGCACCGTAAGGGTGTATTTGTATCATGCGGCGCTGCTGGCGATTGCCTTCGTGGTGCTCGCGCCGATTGGCGTCCAATTTCATCGCTTGGCGATACAGAATTTGCTGTCGTTCTACATTGCCGACCCGAAACATGCGGTAATTGCGGCGGCGCTGCTCGAATACCGGCCGTCGCTGATGGACATTTTGCCCATGTACGTGGTTTTTCTAGCGATCACGCCTGCCGCTCGGGAAATTGCGCGCCGATGGAGTTGGGAGCCGGTCGTTTACGCGAGCTTTGGGGTATGGGCGGTGGCGCAATTCGGTTTGCGAGCCTGGATCTACCGGCACGTAAACCCGTTCGGGTTGAATGTGCCCGAAACCTCAACGGGCGCATTCGATCTGTATGCCTGGCAGCTTCTATGGATCGTAGGTCTGGCGCTCGGGAGTATCGCATTCGGCGCGCGGCCGGAATCCGGCCGTCATATTCCGGGCTGGCTTTGGAAAGTTTGTCTGCCCATCGCTATCGTGTTCCTGTTCTTGCGTTACAGCCCGGTAGACCGCTGGATGAATCCCGAAGTATATGGCTGGCTGATCGATAAGTGGCACCTGGGACCGAGCCGCATCATCAATTTTTCCGCGATTGCGATTCTGGTCGTGCGATTCGGCGCGCGGATTGCGCGTTTGCCGTTTATTGCGCCTCTGTATTTGCTGGGCCAGGCTTCCATTGAGGTATTCAGCGTGCACGTTTTATGCTGCCTGGCTGGCCATTCTCTCAGCGAAGACGCCGATCCAACGCAGCCTTGGTGGCAGCAGACTATATTGCTTGTTGTGACTCTTTCCGCTCTCTTCCTGACCGGGTTTGCGAGCCGCGCCTGGAGGAATAAGCGCCGCGCCGCTTCATGATTTCCACCTGGCCGCTGCTTTTTTCTTTGGTTTTGGGATATGGTGTGCGGATCGTTCATACCTATCCGCACGATCGATCGTCGTTTACGCAAGGTCTCGAGTACCACGACGGGCTGCTTTACGAGGGGACCGGGCTAAAGGGCCAATCCAAACTGCGCGTCGAAAAGCTGGAGACCGGGGAGGTTGTCCGGCAGGTGGATGTGCCGGCAGAGTATTTTGGCGAAGGAATCACGGTTTTCGGCAAGCGTATTTTTCAGCTCACCTGGCAAACCCAGGTGGGCTTCGTGTACAGCCGTGCAACATTTCAGGCGTTGCGGCGGTTCCACTATTCCGGCGAGGGCTGGGGCCTTGCGAACGACGGCAAGCAAGTCTATATGAGCGACGGTACGGCGCAGATCCGCTGTCTCGATCCGGTGAGCTTGCGGGAGCTGCGGCGGATCACGGTGCATGACGGAAGCAAAGCCATCGTCATGCTGAACGAATTGGAATGCGTGGGCGGCGAGATTTATGCAAATGTCTGGCAAACGAATCGGATTGTGCGCTTTCGGCCGTCTGATGGCGCAGTGACGGGTTGGATTGATGCGTCCGGCTTATTAACTGCTGAGGATCAACACGAGCCGGTGGACCTACTGAACGGGATCGCCTATGATGCGGCGGGAAAACGGCTGTTCGTTACCGGCAAGCTGTGGCCGAAATTGTTTGAGGTGCAGTTGGTTGGGCGTTAGCGCCAGAACGTCCAAACGCGCTCAAGACGGATGAGAGCGCTCGAACCAGGCGATTCGGATCCACCGATTTGGGCAGTGGAATCGCCAGGACGGGACTGTTTGTGCTTGGATCGACCGACACCAGCTTCGAAAAGGATTCGTCAGCGGGAGAGTTTTGCGCCACGGCTGCGAGCGACTCGAGGAATCTCACGCCAGTTTCGATAAGCCCGGCCGCAGCCTGTTCGAATTCGGTGGATTGAGGCGCTATAGCCGTGGCGGCAGCCTGCGGTGCTGCCGGGGATATCGATCCCGGCGTGGATTGTATAGGTACTGCTTTGGGCGCAGGCTCGTCAACCAATGGTTTTGGCCGCCCCGGCTGATTCGCGAAGATCTCTTTCATCTCCTGCATCATGCTCTTTCGCCCGAGCGCGGCGAAGCTCACCTCGCCTGCCGGCGAATCGAAGACCCCGGCGAATAGGGATTTCTTCAGCTTGAGCGTTTCCCACACGCGTTCTTCAATGCTGTCCTTGGTCAGCAGGTGTACCACGTGGACCGGATGCGCCTGACCGAGCCGGTGAACTCGCCCGATCCTCTGTTCGAGCCGGGCGGGATTCCACGGCGGCTCGAAATTAACAACCGCCGAGGCCGTTTGGAGATTCAGGCCAACCCCTCCAGCGTCCGTCGAAAGGAAAACGCGGCAGTCCGCATCGCGCCGGAATTTCTCCATGAGCGCGCCGCGATTCCGGGAAGGCACGCTGCCGTGCAGTGACACGAATCCGATCCCTAGCTTTTCCAGTTCCTGGCCCGCCAGGTGAGTCATCCGTTCGTATTCGCTGAAGACCACCACCTTGCGGCCCTCTTCGATCGCCAGTTCCCGGATGATCTCGCGAAACTCGGCGAGCTTGGGCGAATGATTCGTTTGCTTGTCGAAAAGAAACGTGGAGTTGCAGAGCATCCGCATATTCTGCAGACAGCACAGTATTCGCTTCTGGTCGATCTCGGAGAGCCAACCCTGCCGCTCCCACTTGCGCATCAAGGCGGCCAGGATGTCATTCTGTTCCCAGTAAGACTCCGCCTGCGGTGGAGTCAGGGCCACCTGGCGGACTTGGTCGGTGCGTTTGGGCAGATCCTTGAGGACTTCCTGGCGCGTGCGCCTCAGGAGGATCGGCGCCAGTTGATCGTGAATCCGGTCCAGTCCGCGATAGCCGATCAATTTGCCATTCTCGTCCTCTGTCCGATGCTCGTGCAGGAAGCGGAACGCCGGACCCAACCGGCGGCCATCGATGAACTCCACCACGGAGAACAGTTCTTCCAGTTTGTTTTCGAGCGGAGTGCCGGTGAGCACGAAGGCGTAGCGGCTTTTCAATTGCTTGATGGTGCGGGCCGTGGCAGTAGTCCAATTCCGAATCCGCTGAGCTTCGTCGAGGATGATGAGGTCGGGGGCGAGTTCGTGCATGTAGCGCACATCCTTCAAAACCAGTTCGTAGCTGGAAAGGTTGAAGAATGCGGGCGAGGCATACAATTCGCGCCTGCGGGGCAGTAATCCCTCGATTACCTGTGCGGACAGATCCGTGAACTTTTCGATTTCCGTTTTCCACTGGTACTTCACCGAGGCGGGAGCTACCACCAACACCCGTTGAATGCCCCGCCGGCGGCGCAGCATTTCGGTAGCAGCCAGGGCTTGCACGGTTTTGCCCAGGCCCATGTCATCGGCCAGAATCACCCGGCCCCGGCATGCGGCGAAGATGGCGCCTCGTTCCTGGTAGGGCAGAAGTTTTGCCTTCAGGATGCCATTCAGCGGATTCCGTCCACGCCGCAGTTTTGCGACAAGTTGACGTTCTAAATCCAATCCATCGGCTAATTCATTCTCCCGGTCGAGGTATTCGAGCACGTCGCTGTAGACGACTGCGTCGAGATCGGCTTGGCGGAAAGCCTCGATTACTCGATCGAAACTCCGATAGTGCTCCAGGCGCAGCAAGCCGGCTGGACTAAAGTACTCCTCTGCCAACTTCCGCAGAGCAGGCGATGGATCGGCGGGAAGCCGCAGTCGAACGGCAATCGTGTCGCCGTATTGCAATGAAATGGAGGCGCGTGCCCGCGCAAATTTACGTCTCTCGAGAGTGCTGCCATAGCGTTTGCCAAGCCGTAAAAGGAGGGCCTCGATGTGCTTGCAGGTTCCCAGCGTATTGATGGCGAAGTCCGGGCACGAGCAGTAGTTCTCGAACAGCCCCGGACCGCGCATAGCCACGCGATACGTTTTCCCGCTGGCAGAGTTGATTCGATAATCGCCGTACGGCTCTCCGCTCGGCCGTTCCAGGACTTTGGCGATCGCAGCGGCCGCCCGTTCCCGCCGTTCGGCAATCTGCTGCTCGACCAACATAACCGAGCCAGGATAGCAGAGTGAATGGGATCGCCTAATGATGCGGCGGGGGAATAGCCTAAGACTATTGACTTGGCGGACCAGCGGCGGTAGGCCGGCAAGTTGAGCCTCTCGTGCTAAGCTCTAACGGCCAGAGGAATGACGGTTCCATCGGGCCTGCGCCATGTCGTGCGAAACTCGCGATCGTAGGTCCAGACTTTCAGTCGCTTATCGTGGCCACAGAGGACTGCGATGCACGCATCTGCCCAGTCTGGTTCGTGCTCTGCGTATTTCGTGAGCCAGTGGAATACGTCGGACCAGAAACCTCGATCGCAAGGGCCGGGGAGGGAGGAGATCGCCAGTGCATCGAGCAGTGCATGAAGGCGCTGCCGCTGTTCCCGATATGGCAGATGAAAGCAGGATTCCATCAACACGGCTTCGCATGTGCAAAGCCCCGCGAGCGCCAGTCTTCCCAATTGCTTCACCGCGATCGTGTGTTGCGAGTCTCGAGCGTCGCAAAGCGCGACGAGCGGCGTTGTATCCACCAGAATCATCGAACTTCACGGCGCAACTTCTCGACGATGGCGGCGCGGGCAGCTTTCCGATCATGTACGTTATAGCCTCGCGGCGGGAGTCCGGCGGGATCGGGATGCTGTTCAAAAATGCGCTGGATAATATTTCTGACATCGCGCACTTTCCGTGAACGATTCAACTGATCGAACCGTTCATCGATCGCTTCGCGGATCACATCGGACAGCGCGAGGCCCTGTTCCCGCAGCATATGAACTTTCCGCACGCGCTCTTCGTCCAACCGCACATTCACGAGGCGAGAGCCCATAGCGTAAAGATACCATGTATTTACGGTATTAAAACTCACTCAGGCGCCGAGCACCCGGATATCGCTCAGGTTCCGATAGTCTTCCGCAAAATCTAAACCGTAGCCCACTACGAATTCGTCCGGGATTCGAAAACCGACATATTTCACTTCCACTGGCTGCATGCGCCGCTCAGGCTTGTCGAGCAGAGTGGCGATGGCCAGAGATTTCGGCTTGCGTTGCTCTAAAAGCCGTTTCAGATAGCTGAGGGTTACGCCGCTATCGATGATGTCTTCCACAATCAGAACGTCATACCCTTCGATGTTCACGTCGAGGTCGCGTGTGACTTTCACTTGGCCGGAGCTGGTTTTCTGATCGCCATAGGAGGAGATGGCCATGAACTCGATCCGCACAGCGGGGCGGGTAATGGCGCGGGCCAGATCCGCCACGAAAACAAAAGCTCCCTTGAGAACGGAGACCAGGTAAATAGGCCCGTCTGCGTAGTCGCGTTCGATGTCTGCCGCCAGTTCCCGAACGCGCTGCTGAATTTGATCGGAAGTAAGAAGGATGCGGGTGAGCTGGCCAGGCATGTCTCGTCATATTAGCTTGAAAACGTAAGCGTTTGTTATACTTAAAGAGTTTTTATGCGCTCGAACGGCCGCGAAAAGAAGATTATCCTGCTGAAACCGCGGGGGTTCTGCGCCGGAGTCGTGCGCGCTATCGATGTCGTAAAGATCGCTCTCGATCTGTATGGAGCGCCGATTTACGTCCGCAAGGAGATCGTACACAACCGCCATGTGGTCGATGAATTGCGTCGCGCGGGAGCGATTTTCGTCGAAGAACTAAGCGAAGTTCCCGAGGGAGCGCGGGTCATTTTCAGCGCCCATGGTGTGTCGCCGGCGGTCCGGGAAGAGGCGAAAGAGCGTAAATTGCAAGTGATTGACGCCACCTGCCCTCTGGTGACGAAAGTACATCTCGAGGCGGTTCGCTTCGCCAAGCAGGGGCACACGATCGTGCTCATCGGACACCGCGACCACGACGAAGTTACCGGCACGCTGGGCGAAGCGCCGCAAAGCACTATTTTGGTTTCCGATGCGGACGACGTGGATCGGCTCACGATCAAAGATCCGGAACGGGTCGTCTATCTGACCCAAACTACGCTTTCGCTCGATGAGACAAAGGAAATCGTTACCCGGCTCAAAGAGCGGTTCCCGAAAATCGTAGGTCCGAAAACACAGGATATTTGCTACGCAACCGAGAATCGTCAGCTTGCCGTCAAAGCGGTAGCGCCCTTATGTCAGGCGCTTTTAGTGGTGGGCTCGAATAACAGTTCCAACTCCCGGCGGCTGGTTGAGGTGTGCGAAAAGGCGGGTGTGCCGGCCTATTTACTAGACGATTGCAGTGAAGTAAAGCCGTCCATGCTGGAGCGCGTTTCCACTGTGGCAGTGACCGCTGGAGCTTCCGCGCCAGAACATTTAGTGGAAGAATTGATTGCGCATTTGAAGGCGCAAGGCTATTCTCATCTGGAAGAGGCAGAAATCAAAGAGGAGGATGTGCGGTTCACGCTGCCGTCCGATCTCGAAAACTTTACTCCCCGATTGCACACTGTGCGTGTTTAGGCAGGTAATTCGCGGTGCTTGAACGATCTGGTTTCGACATCCCGGATGCACTGAACTTTGGAGCCGGCGATATGGGCGTCGGCGACGCTATTCGCAGAGCGGCCGCGTCGCTCATAAGCCGGCAAAATCGCGAGGGTTTCTGGTGGGCGGATTTACGAGCCGACGCGACGCTGGAATCCGACTACATTCTGATGGAGCTTTGGCTTCATCCGCCGGTAGATGGCGTATGGAATCCACCTACCCGGCCCAAAATCGACCGCGCCGTGGCGGCCATTCTGGCGCGCCAGCTTGAAGACGGCGGCTTCAATATTTATCGCAAGGGACCGGCGGAGATTAATGCCTCGATTAAAGCCTATTTCGCGTTGAAAGTGGCTGGCGTGGCGTCGTCCGACCCACGCATGCTGCGTCTACGCGACCGGATCCTGGAACTGGGCGGACTACAGGCGGCCAACAGCTACGTTCGCATTAACCTGAGCCTCTTTAATTTATTTCCGCGCGAGGCGTGCCCTTCCATACCGCCTGAAATCATTCTTCTGCCGTTCCATTTCATCTACCAGATGTCCTCGTGGACGCGTGCGATTGTGATTCCGCGGTCGATCGTGCACTCCTCGAATCCGCAGCGGCCGGCGCCGGCCGGATTCACGCTCGAGGAGTTGTACTTACCCGGCGCGCCAATGCATCCGGAAAAGGATTTAGGATTCTTCAGTTGGCGCAATTGTTTCCTTGCGCTTGACCGGTTTCTGAAAGTCTGGGAGCGCTCGGCGCCGCGGTTTATCCGGCGCTATGCGGTTGCCAAATGCAGCGATTGGATGATCCGGCATTTTGAAAAATCCGATGGATTAGGCGCAATTTACCCGTCGATGCAGTATGCAGTGATGGCCCTGGATGTATTGGGTTATGACGCAAACCACCCGTATCGCATCGAAGCGGAAAAACAGTTCAATGGGCTCATGGTCGATAACGACGCGCACGGCTTTTACATGCAGCCTTGTTTTTCGCCCATTTGGGATACCGCGCTGGCCGCGTTTGCGTTGGCGGAAATGGAGAATCCCCCGGTAGCCGTTCTGCGCCGCACTGCCGACTGGATGCTTTCGAAAGAAGTGCGCCGAAAAGGCGATTGGTCGGTGAAGCGGCCGGGAGTGGAACCGTCCGGCTGGGCGTTTGAGTTTAACAACGAGTTCTACCCGGATATTGACGACACGGCGATGGTATTGCTGGCGTTTGCCAAAGCGCACGGCTCGGACGAGAATAAACAGCGGGCTTGCGAGAAGCGCGCCGTGAAATGGCTGCTTGCGATGCAAGGTAAGGATGGCGGCTGGGCGGCGTTCGACGTAGATAACAACTGGCGCATTTTGAGCCATGTTCCCTTCGCGGATCACAATGCCATGCTCGATCCTTCCTGCCCGGATATCACGGGAAGAGTGCTCGAAGCGCTGATCCGCTGCGGCTTGCGGTCTACTCACCCGGCGATCGAGCGCGGAGTCGGCTATCTACTGCGCACGCAGGAGCAGGATGGAAGCTGGTATGGCCGCTGGGGAGTGAATTATATTTACGGCACGTTTCTGGCGCTACGCGGTTTGCGCGCGGCGGGCGTGAGTGAGAATGAGCCGTCGATCCAGCGCGCGCTCGAATTCATTCGCGCCTATCAAAATCGCGACGGAGGCTGGGGCGAGAGCTGCGCCAGCTATGACGAGGGCTGCTTTGTCCCGAATCCCAGCACGCCTTCGCAAACCGCGTGGGCGCTTCTGGCGCTGCTCGCAGGAGGCGACCTGCGCAGCGAAAGTCTCTTTAACGGAATTGATTATCTGGTGCGCACGCAACGGCCGGATGGAACCTGGGAGGAAAACTACTCGACCGGAACCGGCTTCCCGCGCGTATTCTATCTGGCATATACCGATTACCGGAATACGTTTCCGTTGCTTGCTCTCTCAACCTACCGGAAAGCCACAGCAGTGCGGGAAGAATCGGTGGCGTAAGCTGCGCATACGAACTTGGCCCTCACGCTCGTAACCGGCGCTAGCGGATTTCTCGGCTGGCATGTGGCTCGCCTTCTCACCGAGCGCGGCTACCGTGTGCGGGCGCTCTGCCGTCCGGCCAGCCGGATTCGCGAATTGGAAGTGGAGCGAGTTACCGGGGACCTGCGCGATCCCGATTCTCTGCGGCGGGCCATCGAAGGTTGCGAATTGGTCTTTCACATAGCGGCGGATTACCGGCTTTGGTCGAAGAATCCTGACGATCTGTATTCCTCTAACGTGGAGGGTACGCGCAATTTGCTGGCCGCTGCGGCGCAAGCCGGGGTCGAGCGAGTGGTTTATACAAGTACCGTTGGCTGCATCGGGTTGCCGGCAGAAGGTAGCGGAGACGAGAAAACACCGGTATCGATCGAGGCGATGGT
>JAICIH010000131.1 GCA_025924475.1 Bryobacteraceae bacterium | reverse complement strand
CCACTGTTTGGTCCGCGGTGTAGCGCTGCAGATAATAGAAGAAGCCGTAAATCGCGAGCACGATCACGGTGGGTTTGGTGAAGTCGGGCGCCATGCTGCCCAGGCTGATTTTATGGCTGTTCCAGGCGGCTGCGAGCGTCGCCATCGGGCCGGCCGCCGGCAGAAACAGCAGATAGCCGAGGCAAATGGCGATTCCCGCCCAAATGACGAAGCCTTGTATGGCGTCGGCCCAGATTACCGCTTCGATTCCACCAATCAGCGTGTAGAGAATGGTGACGATTCCTACCAGCACGATCACTCGCTCGGTGCTCCAGCCGGTCATGCTGCTGACCGTGAGCGCCAGCAGATAAAATACGAAGCCCATCTTGGAAAAATGCCCGCACGCATAGGCGATCGACGAATAGACACGAGCCGGATAGCCGAATCTTTTTCCGAAGTATTCATAGACGCTCACGCCCACTACGCGCCGGTAGAAAGGAACAATAATCCGACCCACCAGTACGATGACCACTGCGACCATCAATCCTGGAACGAGATTGCTCCAATCCGCTGCGTACGCCGATCCGGGATAAGCGATAAACGTCACGCTGCTGATCAGAGTGGCCAGCAGAGATAAGCCAGTAGCCCAGCCCGGGATGCTGCGTTTCGCTGTAAAATAGCGCTCGGTCGAGGTCTGGCGCCGCGAAAAGCGCAAGCCGATTGCGAGAATCGCCGCCATGTAGAGCACAATGACCGCAAAGTCTATCCAGCGAATCGAGCTCATTTCACGGCTGTGCGGAAGGTCTTCTCCTGTCCATACATCGTCAGCAGTGGATGGCGGACCACCGCGCGATATTCATAGTCGCGGCTGGCAGCAAGATTTGACAGGTCGTAAGAAAATTCGCCGGTAGCTTTGCGCGGCGAAAGCGGCAGGTCTGTCCAAGGCTCGATCTTTTCCGACAAGTCCGTCCCATCTTTTTTCACGCGATACTGAAATCCCACTTGCACCTCCGGTGCCGCGCCGAGATTCGCGAGCGTTCCCCGCAGCGTCTCGGTTTGCTTTGCTGCGTCCCAGGTGGCATTGGACGTAATTACTTCCGGCGGAATCAGCGCCTGATCCGCATTCACGATCTTGAGAACCACCGGATCGGGCCAGCCTCGGTCCGTGTAGAGCCGCTGCGCGCGATAAGCGGTGATGTGAAGACCTTGCTCGTCCTGATGCCAGGTCGTCTGCGGTTTTACCGTAGGCCGGTACTCCACGATTTGATCCGATTGCCCCAGCACGGAGATTTTCGTTTGTGGCTTGCTCTTGAGCGAGCGCAGCGTGATCGTCTTGGCGTCGCCCAGTCTCCAAGGCTGCATCCTGGTGAGAAACGCGTAGACCGTATTCGTTTTCGGATTGCGCGTGAACCAGATGTTCCCTTCATTTGTGATCACCCACGGCCGCACGTCCCGGATGGCCTCGCCGTTCACGAAATTCCAGAGCGCGATTTCGCGTAGCCGCGCATCCTGCTCCTCGGGGATCGTGCCGTCCGGTTTCGGTCCGATATTGAGCAGCAGATTGCCGCCTTTGGCACGGGTCTCGATCAGAATATCGATGAGCTCGGTGCCCGACTTATATTTCTCGTTGGTCGCTTTCCAGGGCCATTCGGTTCCCATCGTCAGATTGCCTTCCCACGCGCCTTTAAGAGCGACTCCGGGCGTGTATTGCTCGGGAGTTTCCATGACACCGCGCGTGATCACGAGCTTGGGTTGAAGCTGCCAGGCGTAGTCGGTCAGTTGCTCGGCAGGGCCGTCGAAGAAGAAATAATCGATCGGACCGTAGTTGGTCAGCAGCTCCTTCAATTGCTTTTTGGTGTAGTCCATGAATTCGGGAAGATCCTGGGGATAGACGCCTTTCACATGCCGGTTGATGGTAATGCCGTGTTCATGGAGCCAGTGAAAATCGTCGGGTGAAAAATAAATGCCGATAGCGATGCCGCGTTTTCGGAACGCGTCGACCACAGCGCGCAGTACGTCCTTTCCGTAGGGCGTGTGCATGACACTAAAGTGTGTCGTCGCGGTATCCCACATGCAGAAGCCGGCATGATGCTTGGCCGTGAACATCACGTAGCGAAAACCTGCCAATTGGGCCAGTGCGGCCCATCGCTCAGGCTCGAATCGATACGGATCGAAGTAGCCCGGCAGCAATCGGAAGAAGCGGTCCTGAAAATCGGGTGAAGCGCCTACCAGCGAATGCGAGATCACGCCGGCCAGCACGCCGTCCACACCCCAGTGAATGAACATGCCGAGCCCGCGATCGCGAAACGTCTCGACCGCTTGGGGATCGTTTGTTTTATGCGCATCCGTCCGCGCTGCCGTATCGATGTATTGTTGTGCTTGAGCCGTGCACAGCAGAACCAGGAGCAAAGGTAAATGAGAAGCCTTCATGTGTTTACGGCGTGAAAATGCGCCAGCACACGCCTGTTTCGATATCATAATCCGGGACTATTCATGCATCGCCTTTTTCCGACAATCGCCTGCCTGCTTGTTTCCGCCACTTCGCTAAGCGTTGCCCAAACCAATCCAAACCGAATGACGTGGTTTCGTGACGCCCGCTTCGGCATGTTTATTCATTGGGGCCTCTACGCGATTCCTGCGGGTGAATGGAAGGGTAAACAGATTCCCGGCATCGGCGAATGGATCATGAACCGCGCGAAAATCCCTGTTGCCGAATATGAGCAGCTCGCCAAGCAATTCAACCCGGTCGATTTCGACGCCGAACGCTGGGTGCGCACTGCTGAAGCCGCCGGCCAGAAATATATGGTCATCACGGCGAAACATCATGACGGCTTCGCGATGTTCCATTCGAAAGTATCGAAATACAACGTCTACGATGCCACGCCGTTCCATCGCGATCCCATCGCCGAATTAGCAGCCGCCTGCAAGCGCCACCACATGCCGCTCGGCTTTTACTATTCGCAGACGCAGGATTGGCACGAGCCGGACGGCAATGGCAATACCTGGGACTTCGATCCGTCTAAAGCGAATTTTGATAAATATCTGCACGAGAAAGCCATCCCACAAGTGCGAGAGCTGCTGACGAACTATGGCCCCGTAGCTCTGATCTGGTTCGATACGCCGCGCATCATTACCGATGCACAGAGCAAGGAACTGGCAGATCTCGTGCACACCCTTCAGCCGAAATGCCTGGTGGACGGTCGCATTGGTAACGACAAAGGCGATTACCGCAGCACTGGCGACAATGAAATTCCGGTCAAAGTCCTTGACTACGATTGGGAGACTCCTGTCACCACGAACGACACCTGGGGTTTCAAGAAGAACGACAATAACTGGAAATCTTCGCAAACCTTGATCCGGCAGTTGGTCGATGTCGCGAGCAAGAATGGCAACTATCTGTTGAATGTGGGGCCGACCGCCAAAGGCGATATTCCCGAACCGGCTGTCGAGCGCCTGCAGCAAGTGGGCGCCTGGCTGAAAGTGCGTGGGGCGGCCGTCTATGGAGCGAAACCGAGTCCCTATCCATACGAGTTCAATTGGGGTTCGGTCACTTCCAAAGGCAATCGCCTTTATCTGAACGTCGTCGAATGGCCGGCAAACGGCTCGTTTGAGATCTATGGCCTTTCTAACCGCGTTCGCAAAGCATCCGTTTTAGGTGATAAGAATTCGAGCCTCACGTTCCAGCAAAGCAAGACGGGTGGCCACGACACACTTCGTATCGATGTACCGTCGGCAGCGCCGAACTCGGATGTCTCGGTGGTCGCGCTGGATCTCGATGCAACGCCCAAGGTGAATACCGGGCTGGTCCAGCAGCCGGATGGAACCATCACGCTCAATTGCGCGCTCGGTAAATTGCCCGCCGAGACCAAAGTCAAAGTGAGCAATCGCGGAATCACGTCGGGCTGGCTCGATACGGGGGAGACGGTCGAATGGGATTTCGAGAGCTATCGGCCCGGAAACTACGAAGTGCTTGCGCGGACCGCGCCTGTGCGTAGCGCCGGCGGCTGGGACACGTCCCAGTGGGAGCAGGGAAACGAGCTGCAGGTGAGTATTGGCGATAAAAAGGTGGAGCACGCGCTACAGAATGACGGCACAATCTCCGATCCGCGCAATCCGCTAACGCCCGATATCAAGAGCCGGCTCGGTGCGATCTCGCTGGAACCTGGCGCGCACCACTTGAAAGTAGAAGCGTTGAAAATCGGCAGCGACCGCAAGCTGGGCGTACGTTTGCGTGAAATCGAGCTGGTCCCTGCCGGCCAATAAAAAGCGGTCTTGTTAAGATACGCTTCGGGTCTTGAGACGTTTCAAATCCCGTAAACATATGCATTCGTCGCCCGCTCTTCACAATGCCATGTGGCCCGGACTGGTCGGCAAAGGACCGGGTTCCGAGCCGCCCATCGATCTCGAAACCATGCTGCGCTTGACCGTCGCCGCGCAAGTGGATGGTGTGCGGTTCGATGGCGTCGATCTCTTTCTCTCTTTACCGCACACCGATATCGATTCCTCCGATGACGATCTCGCGCGTCTTGCCGAAAATATTTCCGGTAAAGGTCTGCGCGCCGGTTCGCTCGTCGCGCCTGTCTGGGGCGCCACCGGCGGCGGCTCGGCCATGGGGGACGAAGCCGAACGCGGCCGTTTCCTCACGCAGATCAAGAAAGCGTGCCGCATCGGCCGCAAGCTGCGCGATCTGGGCGTGCGCAAATATGGCGTGATCCGCATCGATTCGGCTGCGAGTCCGGCGGAGTGGGCCAAGGACCCGGCCGCCGGTACGAAACGCATTGCGGACACCTTTCGCGAAGCCTGCTCGATCGCCGAGGGCTTTGGCGAACGGCTCGCGATGGAAGGAGAAATCTGCTGGGCCGGGATGCATAGCTGGCGGCACAACGTGGAGCTACTCGAAATGGTGGCGCGCCCGCAGACTCTCGGCTTCCAGGCGGACATGGCGCACACCATGCTCTTCACCATGGGCTATAACGCCCCGGAAGATCGCCTGCTGCCCGAAAATTTCGATTGGTCGAATCGCGACGAGTTCGCCGCGGCCTATCGCCGCATGGCCGGCGCGTTGCGGCCCTGGACCATCGATTTTCATGTAGCCCAAAACGACGGCACCGTACACGGCACTGGCTCTCATGACAAAACCGGCCGCCATTGCCAACCGCTCGATCCCAACGGCAAGCTCGATATCGTCCGCGATGCGGGCGCCTGGATGCGCGACGATGCCGGCAACGTGACCCGCGCGTTTCAACATATTTGTTGGGATGGCTGCATGTTCCCGAACTCCGTCATGCTCGACCCGCAAACCTGGAACGACGTCCTGCGCCTCATGATTGCCGTTCGTAATGCGCACGGGTGGAACTAATGGCTAAACCGCTCAATATCGGAGTAATCGGCTGCGGCTTCATGGGCCGCACGCACTCGAACGGGTTTCTACAAGCGCCGAAGTTTTTCGATCTGCCCTACCGGCCCGTCCTGAAAAAGATCTGTGCGCGTAATGCGGACCGCGCCAAGTCCTTCGCCGCGAACTGGGGATACGAAGGATTTGAAACCGATTGGCGCAAGCTGGTCGCCTCGCCCGAAGTCGATTTGATCGATATCGCCAGCCCCAACGACACGCATCGTGAAATTGCAATCGCCGCGGCGCAAGCCGGAAAAATGGTGATGTGCGAGAAGCCGCTAGGCCGCAATGCCGAAGAATCCGAAGCCATGGTGAAAGCGGTGGAGAGTGCGCGCGTCCGCAACATGGTCTGGTACAACTATCGTCGCGTGCCTGCGGTCACGTTGGCCAAGCAGTTAATCGATGCCGGACGGCTGGGAAGAATTTTCCATTACCGCACTGTTTTTCTCCAGGATTGGACAATTTCCGCCGACCTGCCGCAGGGCGGGGAAGGGCTCTGGCGGCTCGATGCCGATGTCGCCGGTAGCGGCGTGACGGGCGATCTCCTCGCACACAACATCGATACGGCGCTCTGGCTGAATGGGCCGATCGAAGAAGTTTCCGCCATGACGGAAACCTTCATCAAGGCTCGCAAACACAATCTCACCGGCAAGGAGCAGCCCGTTCGCATCGACGACGCGAGCGCTTTCCTCGCGCGTTTCCGCAATGGCTCCCTCGCTACGTTTGAAGCTACCCGTTACGCGCGCGGGCACAAAGCGCTCTACACGTTCGAAATCAATGGCGAAAACGCTTCTATCGCCTGGGACCTGCACGATCTCCATCGCCTGGAATATTTCGATCATCGTGATGAAGGCCGCCTACGTGGCTGGCGAAGCGTTCATATCACCGATGGCGATCACCCCTATATGAAGCAATGGTGGGTGCCCGGTCTGCAAATCGGCTATGAGCACACATTCATTCACCAGGTGGCCGACTTTATAACAGCATTGGGTGAAGGCAAGGACGCCGCGCCGACGTTTCGTGATGCGCTGGCGACCGACTATGTCATTGAAGCGGTGCTGAAATCCGCCGCGAACCGAAATTGGGCGAAAGTCCGGGAGGAAGCATGAAAAAAGTATTGGCGTTGGGAATCTGTTTGCTGGGACTCAATCTTTATGGGCAGCGGCGCGATCTTTCCAAGATCGTGCCGCCGCTCGAAGAATCGGGTTTTCAATCGATGTTCGACGGAAAAACGCTTACCGGCTGGGACTGCGATACCGATTTCTGGCGTGTAGAAGACGGCGCAATCGTAGGCGAATCGAAATTGGATCACCAGCCGAAGCAGAATATCTTCTGCATCTGGAAAGGCGGCCAGCCCGGCGACTTCGATCTCAAAGCGCAATACAAAATCACCGGCGTCAACGACGGTAACAGCGGTATCCAGTACCGCAGCATCGAGCTTCCCGACGTTGCCAAATGGGTCCTCAAAGGCTACCAAGCCGACATCGATTTGAAGCAGACTTTCACGGGCCAGATCTATGAGGAGCGCGGCCGCGGTTTTCTGGCGCTGCGCGGCCAGATCTCCTACATATCGACCGGCAAGAAACCCGGCGGCATCGGCTCCCTCGGCGACCGCGATGAACTGAAGAATGTCATCAAAATCGACGACTGGAACGATATCGAAATCATTGCGCGCGGCAATACGCTGATTCAGTTGATCAACGGCCGCGTCATGAGTGCGCTCATTGACGACGATACCGCCGGCCGCAAGATGCAGGGCGAAATCGGAATTCAATTGCATCGTCTTCCAAAGGCGGCGATGAAAATGGAAGTACGCAACCTTCGAATCAAAACTTTCTGAAGCTGCGGCACTACGCTGTCGCTCGTAGTCTCTTTCCGCCCACGACCCTAAAGCGCGCGCTTTACCGGCTGGGCTTTGTGCAGGCCGATCCCATACGCGCTCCTGCGCGAGCGCAAGACCTGATGCTGCGCCACCGCGTTAAGAACTATCGCGATGGCGACCTCGAACGCCGTTATCCGAAGCTTGGCATCGAGGAAGATTTCTTCATCAACTACGGCTTTGTAACACGGCCAGTGCAGGCGCTGATGCATCCGCGCGCCGATAGTTGCGTGCCGGCGGAAGGCCGGCGGTCCTGGCCCGCCGCGCGCCGTAAGCAAGCCGAACTCTTGCTCGAATTCGTGCGCGAGCGTGGCGCCGTACACCCGCGCGAAGTAGACGATCATTTTTCGCACGGTAGCGTCAAGAACTATTGGGGCGGTTCATCGAATGCGACCACGCATCTGCTCGACGCCATGCTGTACCAGGGATTGCTGCGAGTGGTGCGGCGTGACGCCGGCATTCGTGTCTATGCCACGCACGAGCACGCTCCCCGGCCGATCGATCCTGCCGAATGCCGCGCCCGGATGGACCAACTAGCCGATATCGCAACACGTATCTATGCGCCGCTGCCGGCTTTCAGCCTGTCGTTCTTAATGCGACGCGTGCGCTACGGCGTGCCCCAATGGCATACCGATTGGAAGCACGCGCTCGACCGCGCGAAACAACGTCTGGCGCATGCGCGCGTCGATGGCGTCGATTGGTACTGGCCCGCCGAGGAAAATCCGGCTGACTTCGAAACTGCTGATAGGGTCCGCCTGCTCACGCCATTCGATCCGGTGGTGTGGGATCGCTATCGCTTCGAGCTGCTCTGGGGCTGGGTCTATCGTTTCGAGGCCTACACGCCGGCTGCAAAACGCAAGCTTGGCTATTACGCGCTACCGCTACTCTGGCGCGATCGCGTGATTGGCTGGGCTAATCTCTCCGTAAAAAATCGCAAGTTACAAGCCGAATTCGGATTTGTGGAAAAGCAACCGCGAGATCGTATCTTTAAGCGCGAGCTTGCAACGGAGTTAGATCGCATGCGAGCGTTTTTGGGGCTTACCTCTTGAATCGGTAGTTCCGGCCACTTGCTTACGCGCGTGGTTCTTTAAGATACTGCGCAAAAGAACCGCGACCGTAAGGGAGCGGCGCTGATTCTATGCTCATGTTATCGCGCATTCTCGCGATCCCATTGCGTAATCACGTGCAGACTATCCTGCCATAACGAGGCGGGCTCGAGAACGTAGACCTTCTGACCGTCGCGCGATACCGCATACTCGCTTCCCCAGTATGCTCCGGTCAGGGATGTTCGGAAGAGCGCTTTGGGAGCAGATGCTTCAATCGACTCGCCGGCCCGAATTGGAACGGACATTAAATCTTTGTCCGCCGCAAGATAAAACAATTCCTTACCGTCCGTTCTCCAAAGCGGCTGTACACCGCCCTCGGAGGAGACCTGAACAGTTCCGGTGAAGGACGGAAACGCGGCCACGAATACTTCCATTCGTCCGGCGCTGATCGCGTTATAGGCGACATGAGTTCCGTCGGGAGACAGATGTAATTGATCTTTCAAAAATTCCCGATCTCCGCTGGCCATCGGCTTTTTTTCCTGGTCCATCGCGATGAACATTGCCAAACGATCGTTACGCCGATAGAGCAGAACCCGGCCATCCCTCGACCAATCGTCCGGCTTGTTCTCTCCTCCGTCTCCGAGCAGGAGTCTGGGTCTTTCCTCTCCAATCGTCCATTCCATCAAGTCGCTCTTCTCGCCGTTCACTTCAAAGGCCGCGAAAACAATGCGGCGTGAATCCGGGGACCACACCGGATCCGCATTCGCGAAGTGGCCGAAATCGTATCGCGACATCACTTCGGTATCCAACCGTAGCAGCCAGATCCTCAAGCCCGTTGTTTCCGCTATCGGGACTCTTACGGTCAGCCCGGCCACCTTCTCATCCGGCGACAACGAGAACTGGGTGTAGTTTCCCTTTGGGCCGATGGACCCGAGACGTTTGCCATCGCGGCTGTAACAAACGAGCTGACTTTGGGAGGGGGCGCTGCTTCGATATGCAAGAACACCGTTTGTCGAGACCGAAAATGCGGACTGGCCTACGATGAACGCGCTGACGTTTGTGGCCACCGGCCTAGGTTCGCCACGACCCCGATTGCGGCCGAAATCCCATTGCTGGGCGAACAATATCCCACTGCGTACGAATAGAAGTTTGTCCGGTGGGGCGAACCTAGCCGCCACTTGGTTGGCCAGCACCATCTTTGGTTCGGCGTTGTCTAAGGACGCAAGATAGGTTGCGTTCCGAGCCGCCGTGAAGACGAGAAATTGCCGTCCGTCGGGAAGGAAATAGGGCCATTGGGGACGAAATTCGCGCGGTTTATCGAATCGCGCAAGCTGCCGGCAGGGTCCGCCGCTCGCGTTAACCGAATAGAGCTGGCTGCCGGCTGAATACACGATCACACCCTCGCGCCCCCAGCTTGCGCCGAACGGGAGCTCGGCGGAATCGCACAATACGCGGACTGGTTCACCCGATGCCGCTACGCTTTTGAGCTGCCCGCCCGCGAAGAATCCGATTTGCCGGCTATCGGGAGACCAAAACGGCAAGGCTGCTCCCTCTGTTCCGTCCAGGCGCCGCGCCACCTCCGACGCTAACAGGCGTATCCAAATGGAGCCGGCAACTGTTCCGGTTGGTGAAGCCACGAAAGCCAACGCTCGCCCATCCGGCGAAATCGCGGCGTTTGGGACATAGGGCGCATCGGCAATCTCTGTTCCTTCCGGCATGGCGACGGTGAACCGTAGCGTTTCGCCGTCGTGGAGCGCGCCTGCATGTCTAAACTTTGCCCAGGCGAGCAGCGCCGCAGAGGCGCATACGACCAATGCGGCTACGGCGAGAAGCGCAGCTCTTGGGCGGCTCGGGCCCGAATCGGTCTGCGCCGGCTGCGGTTCGGCGCCTATCTCCGTGACGGGCGCGATGAACCGGTAGCCCTTTCGCGCAACGGTCTCGACATAAACCGGACGGTCCGCCGAATCGTGTAGAGCCTGGCGCAGCTTGGCGACTGCGGCGTTGAGACTTCTTTCAAAGTCGACGAAGGTGTCCGAAAGCCAGAGCCGCTCCCGCAGCCGTTCGCGACTGACCAGTTCACCCGGCTGCTCTAGCAGGATTTCAAGGATACGCAACGGCTGCTCTTGAATGCGCACCTGGCTACCGCTCCGTCGCAGCTCGGAGGCTGCGAAGTCGACCTCAAATGGTCCAAAGCGGTGCATCCGCTAGATCATACTCCAATTACATGAACACGTAACCGATTGGTTTTTAAGCGGGTTTTGCAAAAACGAAAAATGGCACAGAGTTAATTCCGCCTGACCGCGGCTGTGGCTAGACTCCGGGCCGATGTCCTCCAAAATCCTGCTGATTTTCTTGTTTGGCTTGTCGCTTCGCGCCGGAGCGGAGGAGTGCAGCCTGGTTCATACAGTTCCGATTCGACTAGTGAACGAGGCTGCTGTTCCGCCGAGGATCCTGACCGCGGCCCAGCGAGAGGCTGCCTACATCCTGAAATCGCTTTGCGTCGATCTCGAATGGCATTCGGAACTGGGAACGGACGCCATCGAGATGCGCATTACGCCCGCTCCCATTGGACCGGACATTCCGCAGGGCGCCCTTGGGATCACCTTTCTCGACCCGACCAGCACAAACCGCGGAACAGTATTCTTCTCCCGTGTCCGCGCGCTGGGGCGGACTTATGGCCGGCTGGTGACTCTCCCGGGACTGCTTGGTTGCGTGCTCGCCCATGAAATAGGGCATTTGCTGTTGGGCAGCAGGACACATTCGCGCGAGGGCATTATGATCCCGAATTTTGAGCGGGCTGAGCTGCTGAAAGCCGGGCAGCGGGGGCTTCTATTCACGCGTGAGAATCGCGAGATGTTCTTAAATAGCCAGGTTGGCCGTGGTTCTATTCCGATGCCGACGTATTGCTCAGCCCAAAACAATAAAGAACACTGTCGTAAGTCGTAATGTACACGCGTCCATTGGCTACCGAAAGTCCGGAGAAATGGTTGAACGATTTGATCTGGTCTCCGCTCGAATAGAGCTCTTTCCCGGTTAGCGCATCGAGCGCGTAAAGCGTGGCGTGTGTGGACTGCGCGATTCGGAGCGGGCTCAAATCGGCCAGCCCCTTATCCGGATACGCTTGATCCGTATTTTCTCCGCTGCCATAGGCATACACAACACCGTTAGCTACGAGCGGCGGCTCGGCACGATTCATGTCACGCGACATCCAGACCGGATCCAATTTGTACTTCCCCGCATTTTCTTCCACCTTGAACGCCAGGATCGCGCCGTGCTCCACTGGCCCATAAGAGATCGGTGGTTTGAATTTGGAGTGTGGCGGTCCCCAAAAAGGCGTCAGGACCCAACGATTATTTTGTGCGTCCAGCCATGTCGCCATCGAGCCCCAGATCCCCGTACCCGCAAAGTTCACTTCTTCATTGCAGAGCAGCGGAGTGCGGTACAGCGGCGTCTGGTGGTCCTCTCCCCCCGTGTCCGTCGTGCTTAAAAGATAAACGCGGCACTCCTTGCTGGCAGTGGTCATGAGTTCACGGCCGTTGAACGGAAAAATAGCCGGCGTCACTTGAAAGTCCAGATCGCGCTTCTGCAGCCAGGCCCAGTTCAACGGCATATAGTAATCCCAAAGATGCAGCTTGCCATCGATTACCTTGGCGCCCACCAACCCGTTGCCGTACGTCTGCGCGGCTTTATCGTAGTGACCGTCGCCGGTAGGCGCCCAGGCCACGCCGTTCGAATCGATGGCGGCGCCGGTCCGTCCCCACAAACCGCCACTCTTTGGGTTAAAGGTCATGACCTTGTGAGCGGGATCGTCTACATTCACCGCCCAGATTTGATTGGGATTTCCATTGCAGCTTTGCGATGTCGTGGTGAACAGGGTGTCATGCCACATGTTCAGTGCATACGATTTGCCGTTCGGAAATCCGAACGGATAAGGCGCCTGCACATCCTCGCCATCGGCGAGGTTCAGTGTGTGCAGCTCGCCATCACCGGCCAAAGCATAGACGCGCCGCGCCCCCGAGGCGTCGGCCGGACCGATAATCGGCGTCGCCGTCTGGCCGCCGGGACAAAGCGGATCTCCGGGACGCAGCCCGCGCCCAACCGTGATCGGCGGATATTGAAAGTGCTTCTTCCAGATGAGCTTGCCCGTCTCGACATCGATGGCGTACAGATTGTCCGAAACTCCGGCCTCCAGCAGAATTTGTTTCGGACCGTTGCTCGTTGGAACATGATCCGCAATCAGCGGCGCAAACAGCGAGTGCATCTCGCGCGGCGCATTGTCGAGATGGATCTGCCATAAAATCTTCAGGTCTTTGACATTGTCCTTATTCAGGATGTGTTCGTCGCGTTGCCACCCGGTCCGCTTTTGATCGCCGCCGTCTGTCAACCAGTTGGCTCCGAAAAGCAAGCCGCAGCATGCGAGGCCGAGCCAGAGGAAGCGCGTTTTGTTCATGATCGTTTATCCTTATTTCCCGGTTAATTGCAATTGTTCCGCTAAGAAGCCGAAACAATAAACGGCATTATCGTGCGTGGTGAAGTAAATCCGCTTGTTCGCGATCGCCAGCCCATCGCTGTGCGAAAACGATCGCACCAGCGATTGGCTCGAATACAGTTGCTTGCCGCTTTCGCCATCTAGCGCATACAGGACCGCGTGCGAATTCTTTTTAGCGTCGCCGGCCGCCAGGACGAACACGAGTCCATTCGCGATGACCGCCGGCGACGGCGCGGCGATGTTTCCCGAGATCCACGCGGGAACCAGTGCGGGATGTCCGTCCCGTTCCTCCACGGTGAACGCTACGATGCTGCCGTCGGGAGCTTTTCCGTTCTGCGTCGGGAACTTCGCCGATGACGCGCCGTTGAGCGATGCATACACCCAGCGCTTCCCGGTCGCTGTATCTTCCCAGGAAGCAAAGCCGCCGCGAAATCCGGCGCCAATCGGATCGGTTTTCGACAGCGGCTGATGATGATCCGGCCCGCCAAGCGACGTAGCGTCGAGTAAGTATAGGCTGCCGTCGCCGCCCGCGGCCACCACCAGCTCTTTGCCTTTCCAATCGAAAATCATGGGAGTCGCGCCTTTACCGGCCGCCTTCTGCTTAGCGGTGGGTGTGAAGTAATCTTTCGCGGTGAGTGTCCTCGAGCTTAGTGCGATCACAGTGTCGTTATAGTCGCCGGCAAGTTCTCCGTGTCCCGAAGCAATCTGCGCGTACACGGTACCGTCCTTCGCAACCGCCGTGCCGAGCCTGCCACTTGTTCCCGTGCCATTGGTTGCAAATGAGGCAATCTTCGGCGTTGCCGACGACAGATCCGCGGCGTAAATCGCATTCGGCGCGCTCCCGCAGTTGTCGGAAGTAGCCGCGTACACGGCTTCGTCACTAACATTTAGACTGCTCACATTGGCGCCTGCGGGTACAAACGGAATGGGGGGAACGCGATCCTCGCCGGTGGACGTATTCAGCACGTGTAAGTCGCCGTCGTTGCCCACCGCCAGAAACGCGCCGGGCCGGCCGAAGCCGGTAGCGAGCAATCCCGGATTGGGCGGTGGAAAGGGCCGCCGTGCGACCGGCGGAATGGGGGTTCCAGGCGGGGGTATCGGCACGCGCCGGAAACCTCCTGCGCGGCCCGAAGCCGTGCTGCTGCCGGGCATCGCTAAAGCCGCCGTCAATCCACCTGAGCAGGAGCCCTGCGCTTCCTTATTAGCCTCGTGCGCCTTTGAGGAGAGCTGCACTTTCCAGATCAGCCGGTTCAGATCGGCATCGACCGAATACACCGTATTCGAGCTTCCGCCAAAAACGAGCATCTCTTTGAAGCCGCGATAGGTGATCAGTAAGCCATT
>JAICIH010000130.1 GCA_025924475.1 Bryobacteraceae bacterium | reverse complement strand
TTGTCGGGCAGCGTCGCCCAAGCCGGTTCCACGCTCATGCGATAGCGGAACCAGGGGTGAGGATTGGACTACTCACTTTTTTAGATTGTCCCATTGTGGCAGGAGAGAGGAGACAAGGAGTTAGCACGCCTCTGACAGGGCCGGATTGAACGGGAAGTGACACCAAGCATCGAGACGAGTCTCGACGCGGCACGCAAAAGTGCGTGCGCCACGGGCCCCAGGCCACCACCAGGCAGGGGCGGTGTCACAGGTTGGGAGTTAAGAGCTAGCTTGGTTGAGAATAATTTGCGGAAGCGGTCTGTCCGCCCGGCGAGCGTGCCCAACCACTTGCTAAATTCCTGCCGCCATGAATAACTCCGGAACAATTTCAATCGGCTCGTAGATAACCGACGACAGATAGAGCGCAAGCGCTTCGGCTTGCTTGCGAAGCTCCGGAACGGCGGTTGTTTCGAACAAGCCTCCCAGCCGCGGCGGGCCGAGCGTCAGCAGCCAGCCGGCGGATGCGCCATCGGCATCGTACAGTTCTCCATGCTCGCTGGTATGCAGGCCTTTGCCTATCGGATTCGCCACGATCCGTCCCGAGGCCAACAGAGATCGCATCAACGGATTTGCCGTTTGCCGGTAATCTTCGTCCGAACCCGTGCAATTGACAATGCGCTGCACATCGAGCGTCAGCGTCCCGCCGGCACGCAATGAAATCTCGGCGCGTCCGTCAGACGGGATCTGCTTCAGGCGTCCGGCGTGGACGACGATTCGGCCATCAGCTTGGGCGGCAGCTATTGTTGCGCCGATCTCCGGGGCCATGCGGTGGCGATGAATGTCCCACCACGTCTTGAGATGGCGTAATACGCGCCGCTGTTCACAAGGTTCGAGCTGACGCCAGATATCATTCGTCACCGGACGCATGGAGTCAATGACGGCACGCCAATCCACGCCCTCAGCCTCAGCTTCCCGCACATGCCGCCGGA
Organism: Bryobacteraceae bacterium; assembly: GCA_025924475.1. GTDB lineage: Bacteria > Acidobacteriota > Terriglobia > Bryobacterales > Bryobacteraceae > Bog-105. Next base: position 13,164 of record JAICIH010000130.1, on the reverse strand, counting down.
TTTCGCGAAGCAGCAGCCGTGCGCCCATAGCGCCCGACGGCGAAAACGAATTCGGCAGGGGGCGATAGGGCTGGTGTGCGTGCGGAAGCTTGCCGCGCCGGGAAACGAAGTGAACTTTGCCGCGATGTCCTTGGGCTTGCAGGGCGAGAAAAGCATCTATGGCGGTCAAGCCCGCGCCGATCAGCAGAACGTCCCGGTCACGATCGAGGGTCGCGAATGCGCCGGGCGCCCACGGCGTATCTATATGGCTCGCGAGAGCACGGGGCGGGGGATTGCCGCATGCCAGAACGAGTTTTGCGGCCTGGATGCGCTCGCCGTTTCGCAGCAGCACATACACGGAAATACTATCCGACCAGGCATGCACAGCCTCGCACATATGATGGCGGAAGGTGCATCTTCCCGACGCCGCGCGAATACTGGTTTCGAGTACGTCCTGAAGGTAAGAACCGTATAGTTTGCGCGGGGCGAACAAACTGGCGTCGGCATCCGGTTTCCCATTGGCCTGCAGCCATTCGAGAAAATGCATGGGCTCGCTGCCGAATGCGCTCATGCGAATCGCGGGAACATTTAGAAGATGATCATCCCAGGCGGTCGAATAGGCGAGCCCGCGACCGGGAATGCGGGGATCGATCAGGTCGATATGCACGCAATTGCCCTGGCGCAGAAGATGTATAGCTACCAGCGTGCCGGAAAATCCGCCGCCGACGATAATCACGCGGAGACGATCGGTTGAGTCAGACAAGTTGGGCTTCGTTGAGGATTACGGCGAGATGGGCGGCAGTTGCCAAATAAATTTGCGTACCGTCGCCACCGCGTTCGAGCCGACCAGATAAGATGCCTGGGCCAAACACCCAAGATAGAACTGCTCGAAAATCACGAGCGGATTTTATGCGTTCGAACTCTTGGCGGCTTCCTTGGGCTGCGCTACGACACGCAGATAGGGCTTGATCGTCTTGAAGCCTTGTGGATATTTCTTGCGGGCTTCCTCGTCGGACACGGATCCGGAAATGATCACGTCTTCGCCCTGCTTCCAGTTCACCGGCGTCGAGACCTGGCTTCTGGCAGTCAATTGCAATGAATCGATAGCGCGCAGAATCTCATCGAAATTACGGCCGGTGCTGGCGGGATAGTTGATGGTGAGCTTGATTTTCTTATCCGGTCCGATGACGAATACCGAGCGTACGGTCAATGTGTCACTGGCATTCGGATGGATCATGCCGTAGAGGCCTGCGACCTTGCGGTCCGCATCGGCTACCATCGGAAAGTTTGGTGCATAGCCTTGTGTTTCTTCGATATCTTTCGACCAACTGTGATGTGCGTCCACAGGGTCGCAGCTCAGGCCAATGACTTTTACGCCGCGCTGGTCGAAATCCGGTTTGAGCTTCGCTGTGTATCCTAGTTCCGTCGTGCAGACAGGCGTAAAGTTCTTGGGATGTGAGAAGAAGACGCACCAGGAGCCGTCGATCCACTCATGAAAATGCAGGGGGCCTTGCGTGGTTTCGGCCGTGAAGTCAGGAGCTGTATCACCAATTTGTAGGGGCATTTTTTTCAGTATATATGCATTTTTTGAGGGGGAGCAAATGATCAAGGGACAACGCCTGATCGATCAGATCGGCAATACCCCATTGGTTCGTCTGGAGCGTTGCTGCGCGGATTTGCCGGGCGTGGAAGTCTGGTTGAAACTCGAATTCTTGAACCTGAGCGGCTCGGTAAAGGATCGCGCGGCATTGAACATTATTCTCGAAGGGGAGCGTTCGCGAAGGCTCACCGCTGGCAAGACTATTCTTGACGCCACGAGCGGCAATACGGGAATCGCCTATGCGACCATCGGAGCGGCGAAAGGTTATCGCGTTAAGTTATGCCTGCCAGCGAATGCCAGCGAAGAACGCAAACTGATACTAAACGCGCTGGGCGCAGAACTAGTACTAACCGACCCCGGCGAAGGCTCCGACGGGGCGTTTCGAAAAGTGCGGGAGCTGAATGCGAAAGAGCCGGAAAACTATTTCTACGCCGATCAATACAATAATGACGCTAACTGGCAGGCGCATTTCGAGACCACGGGACCGGAGATCCTGGCGCAAACCGAAGGCCGGGTCACACATTTTGTCGCCTTGCTCGGCACCACCGGCAGTTTTGTGGGGACGACGCGCCGGCTGAAGCGCGAACTGCCGGGCGTCGAATGCTGGTCGGCGCAGCCTTCCACACCGCTCCACGGCATTGAAGGTACGAAACATCTTCCGTCGTCGATCGTTCCTGGGATTTACGATCCGCAAGCCGCCGACGGGAATCTGTGGATCGACACCGAGCAATGTTATGAGATGGCCCGCCAGATGGCCCGCCAGGAAGGCTTGCTGCTGGGAATTTCGGCGGCTGGAAATCTGGTGGCTGCGCGAAGACTTGGCGAGCGCCTCGCTGCCGAAGGGCGCAAAGGAGTGATCGTGACGCTGGCGTGCGATAGCGCAGCCAAATACCTGAGCGAAGATTTTTGGCGCGACGAGCAATCCACCTCACTTTAGGTCCGTACCAGACTAGGCGAAGCGTTCTTTTAGGCCGATAAGCAGTTAGGGCGTTCTGTTATATGAATTGCGTTCAACTGCTGAAAAGGACGGGTGTGTATCTGTCCGCCGCAGTTGCGCTTGCGTCCGCTCAAACCCGTGAAATACGAATCGGAGTAGACCAAGCGGCGCCTTATCAGAGTTGGCGAGAGGGCTACGGTCCGGTAGGGTTTACCGTCGACGTTTTGGAAGATGCCGCAAAAAAACGCGGCATTATTCTCAAATGGATCAATTGTCCGGAAGGGCCGGTAAAGGCGATGGCGGCCGGCAAGGTAGACATGTGGCCGCTGCTGGGAATCGATACAGCGCGGAAAATGGGCATCTACGTTGCGCAGCCATGGCTGCAGAACGAGTATGCGGTCCTCTGGCGCTCCACGACGCCGAATGTACACGGAATCCCGCCCGATTGGAATGGCAAAACCATAAGCGTCGTCAACCTTCCCACGAACCGTGCTCGCGCCACACACTTCTTTTCACATTCTAAAATCGACCCGACGCCGAATCGTACGGTTGCATTTCAGCACGTCTGCGAGGGCATCGCCGACGGCGCGTTCATGGAAGTTCGCCTGGTGGAACCGATGCTGCTGGAACGTCCCTCCGGATGCGCCGGCGCGAGCCTGGGCCTCCGCGTGCTCGCGGGGTTGACGCAATCGCTGAGTTTGGTAGCGACGTGGCGGTTTCGCGAGCAGGCCGAGGAACTGCGGGCGGAGATCGGCGTGATGTTCCTCGACGGACGCTTTGCAGAGTTCGTTGACGACTGGTTCGTGTTCTCGAATATTGAAGCGCGCTCGCTGGCGCAATTGCTGCAGCAGCGCCAGAGAAACCGCTATATTCTAGCGGCGCTTGCGGTGACGATCGTTGTGATCGGTCTTCTGCTGTGGGCTTTTCGAACCGCGCGGCGCGCGATGCGGTCGGCCGAGCGCGCTAATCAATCGAAAAGCAACTTTCTCGCCAACGTCAGTCATGAAATCCGCACGCCGATGAACGGAGTCATCGGGATGTCCGATCTGCTGCTCGATACGCCGCTCACGGGGGAACAGCGTGAATACGCCTCGACGATCGGCGAGTCAGCTCGTTTACAGCTTGCGATGTTGAACGATCTACTCGATTCAGCCAAAATCGAGGCGGGAAAGTTGACGCTCGAGGCGGTCCGCTTTTCTCCAGTCGATCTGCTGAACGATGTGCAGCGGACTTTCTATGGCGCGGCTTTGCAGAAGGGCCTTCGTCTGGAAGTGCGGCTCGCCGCCGTACCGCCGGCCATGATCGGAGATCCGCTGCGAATCCGGCAGATCCTGACCAACCTGGTAAATAACGCGCTCAAGTTCACCGATGCAGGCGAAGTCCGCATCACGGCTGAGGGCGGCAGCGGATTGATCGTTTCGGTAAGCGACACGGGAATCGGAATTCCGCAGGAAGCGCAATCGAAACTGTTCAAAAAATTTACGCAGGCCGATAACTCGACCACTCGCCGCTTCGGCGGGACGGGGCTCGGATTGAGCATTTGCCGCGATCTGGTGACGCTCATGGGTGGGTCGATCAGCTTCGAGAGCACGGTCGGAAAAGGCACGACATTTCGTGTAGCGCTGCCGTTGGAAAAATCGAATGAGGGAGAGCAGGAGCAGCAGGCTTTACCGGAAGCCATACTAAACGCCGCTCTTCCCATCCTGGTGGTCGAGGACAATTTGGTGAATCAGAAAGTCGCGGCGGGAATTCTCCGGAACCTCAGTTTAGATGTGGCCGTGGCCGCCAATGGCTTTGAAGCGGTGGAAATGTGTAGGTCGAACGAGTATGCGGCGGTTTTGATGGACTGCCAGATGCCGGGTCTTGATGGCTTCGAGGCAACGCGCCGTATTCGCGCGGCAGGCCGGCGCCTGCCTGTGATCGCGCTCACCGCAGGCGTGGGCGACATGGAGCGCCAACTCGCGATCCAAGCCGGTATGGATGATTTTCTTTCGAAACCGATCCAACGGGACGATTTGCGGGCGATGCTGGCGCGCTGGCTTGCGCCGGAAGCGCAGAGCGCGAATGAGAGTCAATGGGTCGCGGGGCAGTTCGTGAGCGATAGCGCGAATTAAGCCGTTAACCGATCTTCTCTTCGAACTCAAGCCAGCGTACCAAGAGCGCATCGAGCGCCGACTGGGCCTGTTCTATCTGGTGAACACTGTCCGCCAGGCGTTGGGGATCACGCGTGACTTCGGGATCTTCGAGCCGGGCGCGCGCCGCGGCCAGCGTTTGCTCGGCTTCTTCAATCCGGCTTTCCATGGTGGAGAATTCACGGCTATCCAAATAAGACAACTTCTTTTTGGGAGTGGTGGAAGCGGCTTTGGGGCTCGAGACCGTAGCAGCCGCCGGTTTCGATTTGCTTTTTTGGCGCTCGGCTCGCCACGTTTCCCACTGCGAGTAGTCGGCGAACACTTCGGCCGAGCCTTCTCCATCTAGTCCTAACACTGCCGTCGAGACACGATCGAGCAGATAGCGGTCGTGCGTTACCAAGACAAGCGCGCCCGGAAATTCGACCAGGCTTTCTTCGAGAATTTCGAGAGTGGGAATATCCAAATCGTTCGTTGGTTCATCGAGGAGCAGGATGTCGGCGGGCTCGAGCATCAAGTTGGCGATGAGGACACGCGCGCGCTCGCCGCCGGAAAGCCGGCTAACCGGTTGGTTGAGCTGCTCGCTCGAGAAAAGAAAGCGGGTGGCCCAGGAGACGACATGAATTGTGCGGCCTTGATAAACGACGGAATCGCTGCCGGAAGCGAGCGCCTGGCGCAGAGTCAGATCGGGATCGAGCGGCCGGTTTTGATCGAAATAGACGATGCGGAGCGAGGGCGCGCGGCGGATCTCCCCGGTAAGCGGTGCAATCTCACCACGCAAAAGGCGCAGCAGGGTGGTCTTGCCGCTGCCATTCGGGCCGACCAGGCCTATACGCGCGCCAGCCGTGAGAACGAAGCTCAGGCGATCGAACAGTAAACCGGAAGCGAAGCCGTAGCTCGCGTGGTCGATCTCGATCAGACGTTTAGTCTTGCGATCGGAAGCGGAGAAATCGATATCGGCGGTGGCCTTACGTGTGCGGGCGTTCAAATCGGCGAGTTCAACGATCAGCTCGCGAGCATGATCGACGCGAGCCTTGGCTTTCGTAGCGCGTGCTTTGGGGCCGCGCCGGAGCCATTCGAGCTCGACTCGGACACGGTTTTCCAGCGCTTCCTGATGCTTGGCTTGCGCCGCGAGGAACTCGCTTTTCATTTCGAGAAAGGTACTGTAGTTTCCGGAAACGCGCAGCAGCCCGTCCGGATAAACACGATTCAGCTCGGCCATTCCCGTCGCGACATTTTCGAGGAAGTAGCGGTCATGGCTCACCACCACGCAGGCAAAGCTCGCTGTCTGAAGAAGTTTCTCGAGCCATTCGATGCCGGCCAGATCGAGGTGATTCGTAGGCTCATCCAGCAGCAAGATATCCGGCTGCGCCACCAGGGCCTCGGCAAGCGCCAGCCTTTTGCGCCATCCGCCTGATAGCGCAGCCGCTTCCTGCCCAAAATCGCGAAAGCCTGCGCGGCCCAGCGTCTCGGCTTCGAGTGCGCGAGCCTCGTCGGCGGCGAGCGCAGCCATATCGAGCGCGCGCCGGATGACTTGCCTCACCGTTTCGCCTGGCGCGAAGCGGGACTCCTGCGAAACATAGCGCAGGCGAGTATTTTTGCGCAAGGCGACGTCGCCGGCATCGGCCTCGCGCTGTCCGGCGAGAATTTCGAGCAGCGTGGATTTGCCCGATCCATTCGGACCGATCAGGCCCAGGCGATCTCCTTCGGAAACGTTTATAGACAAGTCCCGAAAGAGCGGATTGGCTCCATAAGACTTACTCAGGTTCTGTGCGTTCAATAAAAGAGCCACTCCCCACCATGTTCCTACGGCGGCGCAGATATACTTGCCCTTGTCTATGCGATTCGCTGCCCTGGCCGTATTGTGCGCCGCTGCGCTGCTGCACGCCGAGGACTATACTCTTGGCCCCGATTCCCAACCGCAAAGCCGAGTTCCGAAAGGCGTAGTCACGAAATATGCACTCGAGCCCGGCCAATTCTATCCGGGAACGCCCCACAATTATTCTCTCTATGTGCCCGCGCAATACGACGCTGCCAAACCAACGCCCTTCATGATTTTCCTGGATGGCAGCGGATTCTTGCGGGATAACGAGAGGGCACCCGTGGTGCTCGACAACCTCATCGCCAAGCGCGATCTGCCGCCGCTGATCGGTATCTTCGTCGATCCAGGAGTATTGCCCACGACTTCCAGCGAGGCGCAGAGCCGTTTCGAGCGGGTTTTCGAATATGATTCGCTCAGCGAACGCTACTCGCGGTTTCTGCTGGAGGAACTCGTTCCGGCGGTGGCCCAAAAGTACAACCTATCGAAAGATGCGAACGATCACGCGATCAGCGGCGTGAGCACCGGCGCTGTGGGCGCTTTCATGGCCGCCTGGAATCGCCCCGATCAGTTTCATCGCGTGCTGAGCTTTATCGGCACGTATGTAGCCATGAAAGGCGCCGATGCGCTTCCCGCGCTCATTCGCAAGACCGAGCCCAAGCCGATACGGATCTTCCTGCAGGATGGAAAGAACGATCACATCGTTCCGGCTGAGCCGTACGGCACGTTTTATGCGGGTAGCTGGCCTATCAATAATCAAGTGATGTTCGAAGCCCTGCAATATGCGGGCTATGACGCAAAGCTGGTGATGGGCGAAGAGGGCCACAACATGAAGCAGGGCGCAGCCATTCTGCCGGAAGCGTTGCGCTGGCTATGGCGCGATTATCCGAGCCCAGTTGTCGTTCGCGAACCGGAAGCGATGCACCAGCCCGGATGGGACCCGCGCGGCAAAGTCTCTTCGATTGTTTCGCTCGGCGAACCGTGGCGGCAAGTAGGAGATGGCTACCGCTCGGTAGCAAGCGTCGCGAGCGATAAAGACGGGAACGTGTATTTTTCCGATCCGGAAGCCAATCGCATTTACAAATCCGATGCGGACGGAAACGTCACCGTTTTCCACGAAAACACAAATGGGGCTACGGCGCTGCGGATGGGACCGGATGGCCGTTTGTACGCGACGCAGCCTGTTCGCAAACGTATTGTTTCTTTTAGTGCGGGCGGGGAAGAGAAGATCGTGGCGCAGAATGTGCAAGCTGACGATGTCGCCGTTACGGCGCATGACGCCCTCTATTTCTCCGATTCGGTTCACAAGACTCTCGGTTATATCGGCAGCGGCGGCAGACCGCGTGTGGTCTACCAAGGGGGAGAAATGGCGCTGCCGTCAGCGCTCTCGCTCTCGCCGGATCAGGCGATGTTGGTCGCGGCAGACGCCCAATCCCGGTATAGCTGGTCTTTTCAGATTGCGACTGACGGCTCGTTAATCAACGGAGAGCCGTTTTATCGGTTGGAGATGCCGGAAAACGGATGGCTCAGCGGGGTTCGCGGTGTTACGGAAGACTCGATCGGTCAAGTATACTTCTCCACTCCGCTCGGCATTCAAGTTTGCGAAGCGAATGGCCGTGTGGCGGCGATACTCAATCCGCCGGGGCGCGGACGCATGTCGAATCTTACTTTGGGCGGCAAGGGGCTGAGTTGGCTCTATATGGTTCAAGGCGGCAAGCTGTTTCGCCGTTCGACGAGGACCAACGGCGTAGCTGTGAACGCTCCGGCGCGGCTGCCCAAGCCGCCGCTGTGAGTTGCCTATTCGTAGCGCAGCGCGACCATTGGATCTACGCGGGTCGCGCGGGAAGCCGGAATGAAACTGGCGGCGGCGGCCACAAGCGCTAACACGAGTCCCGCCAAGACCAAAGAAAACGGATCGCGGGCACTCACTTCGAACAGCAAGCTCTTTAGCAGGTGTGTCAACGCCAGCGATCCTGCAATTCCGATAAACAGGCCGAGACCCGTGAGCCCTAGTCCATGCCGCACGACGAGCTTCAGCAAGTTCCAGGATGAGGCGCCGAGGGCTGCACGCAGGCCCAACTCATGCGTGCGTTGATTGACGGTGTAGGAAATGACTCCGAACAAGCCAATCGCGGCAAGGAGCAGCGCAATGGCGGCGAAGGCGAGCAGCAAGTACGTGCGCAGGCGATTGCCGCCTAAGGACTCGCTCTTAACCTGTTCCAAAGTTCGCGTATCAGTGAGCGCCTGATTCTTGTTCACTTGCCAGATAGCGCGCTCGATGGATTTCACCAGGCGAGTGGGATCGAGATTTCCGCGAATCACCAGGCCTGCCCCGACGCTCGGACTCTGATCGACAGGCACGTAAACGCCCGGGCTTGAATCGTCCAGATCGCCGACCTTTTCGTCGGCAACCACGCCGACAATCTGCCAAGGCACATCCGCGCCCAGTTCGTGCTTGGCCGGAACAATCTTCTGAATCAGGATGCGCTTGCCGATCGGATCTTCGTCCTTGAAATATTTATCCGCCATGGTTTGATTGATCACCGCGACCGGGGCGGAAGCCTGGGTGTCGGTCTCGGAAAGTCCGCGGCCCTTGCGCAAGTGCATTCCGAGCGCACGAAAATACGAAGCGCTCACCATTTTGAAGAAAGCGCCCGGCCGGTTCGACACATCGACGACGGGTTTGCCGGCGATCTGGAACGGCATGCCATAACCCCAGCCTTGCAGCGGCAATGCCGACGTAGTTGCCACGTCGCGGACTCCCGGAACGGACTGAATGCTGTCGAGAATCTGTTTGTAATACTCGCTAATCTGCGCGCCTTGCGTGTATTGTTTATCGTCCATGGGAAGCCAGGTGGTGATCACGTTGGTTGAATCAAAGCCGGTGTCCACTTGCTGCAGTTGATAAAAGCTGCGAATCAACAGCCCTGCGCTCGAAAGAAGAACGAACGCGAGTGCGACTTCGCTGACGATCAGGACGCTACGGAGCCTCAGCCCTGACGTACCGGTCGTGCTGGACCGGCTTCCCTCTTTGAGCGAATCGGCAGCGTTCACGCGCATAACCTGCAGCGCCGGCGCAAGTCCGAAAAGAACGCCGGTTATCAGAACCAGTGCGCCCATAAAGAATAAGGCACGCAAGTCCAGCGATACGTGAGCTTCGGAAGGGAGATAGAACGGCGGCAGAGAGAGCATCAGAATTCGCATCAGCCCAATGGCGATCGCGACACCGGCACAGCCGCCAAAGAAGGCCAGCAGAATGCTTTCCACAAGAAATTGCCGCAGAAGTCGCCAGGATTTGGCGCCGATGGCGCTGCGAATAGCGACCTCGCGCTCGCGAGCGGATGCGCGCACTAACAAAAGATTGGCCAGATTGACGCACGCAATTAGCAAAACCGCCGCTACGGCGGAGAGCAGTATCCAAAGCGAGCTGCGAAGCCGGTCGCCGACGGCGCGGTCCTGAAACAGATCGACCGTAACGCTCCAATCCTTGTTGGACGCCGGATAGGCGCGGGCGATGCGCTCGCCGATTCCCTTCATTTGCTGGCGCGCAGCGCCGATGTTCACGCCGGGCTTCAAACGCGCCCAGACTCGCATCCAGTGGAAATTGCGCGTCATGTCTTGAGGCTGGAACGCGAGCGGCGTCCAGATGTCTTGCCGACCACGGTCGAACCGCGTATTGGCGGGCAGAATTCCGATTACCGTGTAAGGGCGATTATCCAGAATGATCTTTCGCCCGACCAGCGCGGGATCGGCGGCGAAGCGGCTCTCCCAGATGCGATGGCTGAGAATCACGACCTGGTCTTTTCCGGGTTGATCCTCATCCGGCGCGAAAGCGCGGCCCAGAACAGGCTTGATGCCGAAGACATCGAAATACGGCGCCGATACGCGTGAGCCGCGAAGCTGCACCGGGTTTTGGCCGCCGGAAAGCGTCACCGAGCCTCCGGTCTCGGCGGCGATGGCCTGAAAGACGGTGTTCTGATTTTTCCAATCCAGGAAATTCATGGTGGAGACGCCATTGCGGTCGTATTTCGGCGGCTTCTCCCAGACTTGAACGATTTGCTCCGGATGCGGGTAGGGCAATGGCTTCAGGAGCACCGCGTCCACGAAGCTAAAAATAGCGGCGTTCGCTCCGATTCCAATGGCCAACGTGAGAATGGCGACGGCGGCAAAGCCTGGACTCTTGCGAATCATTCGGAATCCGAAGCGGATATCGTTCAGTAGATCGTCCATAGCTGTTCCAGGGTTAGACGGTGCGTGGAAGGAAATCGTTGGCTCAACTATGGGTGTTTGCGGCTGGCAGGTACTAAAGCATCGTGGATGTGCCGGCCAATACTATTCTCGAATCCGCCGACGGGATCAAGCTACAAGCGGCCGCTCGGAAGGTAGCTCTTTCAGCCATTGGCGTTGGCCGCGAGTTTCCGGTATCATCTGGCCACGAGCCAAGCTAACGGTTTCGATTGCTTGCTCGGGAGTGATTACTGAATTTACAAGAACTCCCGCCGCAATCATTCCTGACCGGCCAATTCCCTGACGGCAATGCACGGCCACGTTCTTACTATTCCGCAGTGAATCCGCAATGACCCTAATAAGCGAGAGCGCGGCCGTCGTGGAAGCGGGAGCTCCACGATCGGGAATTGGGAATGACACAAAGCGAACATTGCTTGCCTCAGCAGCTTCCGCTTCACGGGCCAAATCCAATTGAGCCGCTTCGTCCGTCTCCAAGAGAGATACAACCATATCGATGCCGGTTCGCCGCCATCCCTTCACTTCGTCCACCAGCCAATCGCCACCCCGCGGACGAGTTATAATCGCAAGCCGTCCGCTCCAGGGTCCCGGTATCCAGAAAAGGTCGGGATTCATAGTTCTTTCTCGTTATCTCCCGCGGAGGTCGATTAATGTCCTCACCACGTTCCGTCAGGACACAGAGCCGGTGATGGCCGTCCAGTACGGTTCCATCCGAACGAACCTTCAGCGCACCTGGTTCGCCTGGCGCGACGGAGGACTTTAGGAGGTGGCTGGACAGGCGGCGAAATTGCTCGAGTTTTGCGCGAACCACAGTACTCTCAGAATGTAAAAGCCGAAGCTTGGTTTCCATCTAGGAAATCAATCGGACGCCATTCCTTTATGCGTTAGAGATTCGCGAAGGAGCAATTTACCGGCGGCCTTGCGGCTCCCGGTTCCGATGATGCGGATGGTGGCTGTGCGGCTGAGCCGGCTCGGCAAAGCTGCTCAGGATCGCTGGCGAGATGTCGCGGCGTACCAGCCGCACTTTACACTCGCGCTCAATGCGGCTTACTTCGCTGCGTTCGGATTTCGAGATAAACGTTGAGGCCGACCCGCGCTGGCCGGCGCGGCCGGTACGCCCAACGCGATGAATGAAATCGTCGGGAGTTTGCGGCAGGTCGAAATTCACGACATGCGCCACGCTATCCACATGAATGCCGCGCGCTGCTACGTCAGTCGCCACCAACACCCGATAGCGTCCATCGCGGAATCCGGCGAGGGCCTGGTTGCGCTGGTTCTGCGTGCGATCGCCGTGCATCGCAACGGCACGCACACCCGCCGCCGAGAGCCGTTTAGCCAGCCGGTCGGTGCCGTGTTTGGTGCGCGCGAAGACCAGAAACGATCCTTCTTCCTGACTTAGCATGTGCCGCAGAAGTGCGAGGCGCAGCTCCGTTCCCACTTCGTACAGATGCAGATCGACCTGGTCGGGCGTTCTCGTCGTCGAACTGGATATCGAGATCGGCACGGTATTGCGCGAATGGCGCTGGATCAGCCGTTCGACGGTTTTGTCCATGGTCGCCGAGAAGAACAGGCTCTGGCGATTCTTCGGCAGCAACGACAGAATCTTTTCAATGGCCGGCAGAAAGCCCATGTCGAGCATGCGGTCGGCTTCATCGAGAACAACCGTCGAGACTGCGCCAAGTTGGATCAACTTGCGGCCGATGAAGTCTTCCAGACGGCCGGGCGTCGCGATAACCACCTGGGCGCCGCGCCGCAAGGCATGAAGCTGGGGTTGCTCGCTGAGTCCCCCGACGACGACCGCCGAGCGAAGTTTGGTTCCGGCTGAGAGCTGGGCGAAAACTTCCGCGATTTGCAGCGCGAGTTCCCGCGTCGGCGCGAGAATCAGAGCGCGAATGCCAGGCTGTTCCGGAACAGCTGTTGAAAGTTTTTGGACGATCGGAATCAGAAAAGCGAGCGTCTTTCCCGTGCCGGTTTGCGCTGTCGCTACGACATCGGAGCCGGTCAACGCCGGAGGAATCGATTTAGCCTGGACCGGGGTCGGTTCCACGAAAAGATTTCGCGCCAGGTTCTGGTGCAGGCAGGGGGTGAGTGTAAGTTCTGAGAATGTTTTCATTGAGGACAAAATGTGCCGAATACCGGCGGACGTCCTGAATGAATCAAACAGAGGTTTGTCAAATCGCCGCAGAGCGAATTAACAGCCGCTCGGGGCGAAGGACGAATGCGGGCAAAAGACTTTTCTTCTTTAATATAACAGGGTTCCGGGCGATGAGCCGATTGGGCGTGTTTCTCCGCGTTTACCAGTGAGAGAACAGCCATGACAAGAACGCTCATTACACTGGCAGTGGGTTTGGGAATTATCGCGGCGGGCGCCGTGCAAACGTCGCTGCGGCAGCACGCCCGGGCCGAGCAGGCGAAGACCCTGGCAATCCAAAGCTCACGGATGATGCAGCGCCTG
>JAICIH010000129.1 GCA_025924475.1 Bryobacteraceae bacterium | reverse complement strand
GGAGAGCGCGTCTTCAATCGATCGCAGCCGGCCGGCTTGCACGAGTTTCACCAGCCCGAGCTCGAGATGCAATCGCGGCTGCAGAGAAGTCTGCAACGATTTGTACAGCTCCAGCGAGAGATGCAGATAACGTGTCAGGTCCTCTTCGCTGAAAGAGGCCGCGGTTTCTAACAGCGCCTTTTGCTCCGCATCGGAAGCGGCGATCAAACGTGTAGGCTGGCCGGAGATTTTCGCCACCAGCAGATTTCGCCAATAACGCGACAACTCGCGTGAGAAGTGCTGGAGACTCTGGCCGTTGCGCTCGAGATCTTCGACAATCGCGAGCATGCGCGAGCTATCGCGCTGCTGGATGGCATTAGCCACCGCCAAGAGCAGCTCACTCCCGAACAAACCCAGCAGGCCGCGCACATCTTCGATGCGCAGGGTTTTGCCGCAGCATGCGATGGCCTGATCCATGGCGGAGAGGGAATCGCGCACGCTCCCTTCGCCGGCCTGCGCCAGAACGGAAAGAACCTCATCGCTCGCTTCGATGCCCTCTTCGGCGGCAATGAATTTCATGCGATTCATGATTTCCGCGAAATCCACCGAGCGGAACGTAAAGTGCTGGCAGCGCGAAGCGATGGTATTGGGAATTTCGTTGGCTTCGGTGGTGCAGAGAATGAAGACCACCCATTCCGGCGGCTCTTCCAGCGTCTTCAACAGGGCATTAAACGCTTCCTTGGTGATTTGGTGCGCTTCGTCAACGATAAAGACCTTATATCGGTCGCGCGCCGGGCGGTAGCGCACGTTTTCACGAATCTCGCGCATTTCGTTGATACCGCGATTGGAAGCTGCGTCGATTTCGATGACATCGACCGAGCTGCCGCTACTGATTTCAACGCACGCCGAACAGACTCCGCACGGTGTCGCCGTTGGGCCCTGCACGCAATTCAGGCAGCGGGCCAGAATGCGGGCAACGGTGGTTTTACCGGTTCCACGCTGGCCGGAAAAGATGTAGCCATGCGCGATGCGGCCGCTTTGAATGGCGTTAGCCAGAGTCTTTTGAACATGTTCCTGGCCAATCAGCTCATCGAAACCTTGCGGACGGTACTTCCTGGCGATGACCTGATACATGGACGGTGTGGAAAGGAGGAGTATTCCTGCCAGACCCCGGGTGATCCGCGGCACACGAGCTAAATCGCTACCGTTGCTTCCTTCCGGACCTAGCGGGGTTTACGACCGCCCATTGCACGAAGCCCGGGGCCTGACAACTTTCAATGGTAACATTCGCCGCTATTTCTGCGATTCGAGCACTGCCTGCAACTTTTCGCCGAACAGAGTTGTTGGCTGAGCAGGTGCCGGTGCTGCCGGAGCAGGCGCCGGAGTGGAAGGCCCAGAGGCGGAGGGAGGAGTCGCGGCGGGAGGAGGCGTAGAGGGCGCAGGAGGATGCAGATAGAGCTCCTTTTTGAGAAGCACGCGCTCCAGCGGCGCAATCCAATTGGTGAACTCGCCTTCCACCTGCCGGTCGCGCTTGAGAGCGCCTCGCAGTGCATCCATCTTGGAATCGAGATTGTCGAGATGATGCAGAAGCAGCGCTTCGGCGAACATGGGCGTTTTTGGCGATCCGAATTCGAGCTCTCCATGGTGACTCAACACCATGTGCTCGACTAGCGTACGCAGCCGCGGCGGAAAGCCGGGCAGAGAGTCAAAAACTTTGCCAAGCAGGCGCAGGCCGAGAGTGATGTGTCCAAGTAACTGGCCGTCGGAACTATAACCGAAACTGCGCGCATAGGAAAGTTCTTCGAGCTTGCCGATATCGTGCAGAATGGCCCCGGTGATCAGTAAGTCCACGTCGATTTGCGGATAGTGAGAGCCGACCAGGCGGCTGAGCGCGCACATCGAAAGAACATGCTCAATCAGGCCGCCCCGGCAGGCGTGGTGGATGCTCTTGGCAGCCGGGGCCATTTTAAAGAGACGAACGCGGTCGGGATCGGCGAAAACGGCGTCTAGCAGAGAGCGCAAATTTGCGTCGGAAAATCCAGTGATAATCCCGCGAAGCTCCCGAAACATCTCTTCGGGGTCGCGCTCCGAACATGGGAAATAGTCGGCAAGGTCGATCTCGTGCTCTTCTAAGCGCCGTACGCGGTGGACGGTGAACTGAACGCGGTTCTGGTAGATCTGCACCAGGCCTTTCACCTTGATGAAATCGTCGCGTTGGAAGGCGTCGAGCACTTCGGCGACGTTGTCCCACATTTTGGCTTCTATTTCGCCCGTACGATCCGCCAAATGCATGGTGAGATAAGGTTCACCCGTTTTCTTCTGACGGATTTCCTTGGCGAGCACGAGAAGTTGCACCGTGGCAACTTCATTCGGGACGAGACTCCCGACGTAAGGAGACTTCATGAGTAATTAACGCGAGCTGCTCTTACCCGTCACCGTGGTAGAGGTGCCAGGAATAGGGACCAGCCAGAGAAGCCGTTTACGGCGCGTTTTTTCTTCGACCTCCGCTTTAGTGACGGTTTCAGGCTTCAGGACGGCCGGATCCTGCCATTTCGTATCCTGACCCGGCGCGGCCCCGGTATCCACAAAGCCGGGTTTGATCTGCAGGAACGCCTGCTGGCGAAGGCGGGTCAGATATTCGCGGATTTTCGGCTGCATTTTGGGGCCGTACAGCGCGTTTTCAATGTCGCTCTTCACATCCGCCAGCGGAGCGAGGCCGGCCTTTGTGTGATCTTCTACTTTGAAAATTTCGTAGCCAGTCGGGATCTTGATGGGCTGAGTGACGGCGCCGCGAGGCAGATTCCAAACGGCGTCTTCAATGGTTTTATTCAAGTCGCCTTTCTTGTACCCGCCGAGAGCGCCGCCGTCTTTGGCCGTGGCGGCGTCAGAATTGTCGCGAGCAAGATCGGAGAAACGCTGGCCTTTCGATGCATCGGCGGCAAGCTGTTTGGCCTTCTTCTCGGCGGCCGCTGTGCCTGCGGCATCTTTTCCGTCGGTCGAAATCAGGATCTCGCTGAGATAGACTTTTTCCTCCCGGATGAAGTCCGACTTGTGGGCATTATAGAAATCCTGAATTTCCTTATCGGTAATAGCGATATGGCGGCCGACCTCCTGGCCGATTACGTCACGCGTAATGGTTTGTTTCTTGTATTCGGCCAGAAAATCTTCGTAGGACATGCCGGATTGCTGGCGTACCCAGTCGTGAAATTTTTCGGTATCCGTGATGCGAGACTGGCGCTGTAGGCTGGCAACGTATTTGCTGACTTCGGAATCTACGTTGATATTCAGGTCCTTACCCTTTTCCACCAGGAGGAGCTGGTCAATGCGATCGCGCAGAAGATCCTTTTCGCGCTCGTTCAAAGCCTGCTGCAGTTGCGCGCCGTTGGCGCCTTGTGCCTTCAACTCATCGGTGATTTGCTTCGCGGTACGCGCGAGCTCATTTTGGCTGACGATATCTCCATTCACTTTGGCGACGATCTGGTCCACGACAGCCGGCGGCGGTGCGTCGGCGGCGTGAAGACCCAGGGCGCCAAGGCCAAGTAAAACAAGCCAACAGTACTTCATGATGTTCTCTTTATTATGGCAATTCAGTGGCAGCCAGGCTACTTCCTGACGGCGAGCGGCTCTTCAGATACGGTGAGCTCCAGTAGGACGTTCTTTAATTCCTCTATAAGGCCGGCTGCATTCGTGATGGACGCATGCAGGGGAACTTTGAGTACGCCCGCCGGAGTAAATTGCGCGCCCTCCAGGCTGCGCACAAGGGCCATCAGTTTGAGCGGATCGACTTTGGATTGTTGATGAAACTTGATATTGGCGACGCCGGCGCGCCGATCGATCGATTCCACGCCAGTGCGCTGCGCCAGGCTCTTGAGGGCCGAAAATCGCAGAAGAGAGGCCACTCCTTCGGGCACAGGTCCGTAGCGGTCGCTTAGTTCTTCGGCAATGCGGGCGGCTTGCTCGTCGTCACTCACATCAGCGATGCGTTTATAGGAGCGCAGGCGCTGCGCGTCGTCGGAAATGTAGTCGACGGGGATGCGAAGCTCCAGCCCGAGATTGAGGCTGGAGTGAATTTCGATGGGTACTTTTTCCCCTTTCAGCTCTTTTACGGTTTCTTCGAGCAGACGGACGTAGGTATCGTAGCCGACCGCCTCGATGTGGCCGTGCTGTTCGCCGCCAAGCAGATTACCCGCGCCGCGCAGTTCCAGATCGAGCGCCGCAATTTTGAATCCCGCGCCCAGGTCGCTGAACTCCTTGAGGGCGGCAAGGCGCTTTCTGGCGATTTCGCTCAATTGCGTATCGGCCGGGATCAGCAGATAAGCGTACGCTCGGCGATTGGACCGGCCGACGCGTCCGCGCAACTGATAAAGCTCGCTCAAGCCATAGCGTTCGGCGTTCTCAATGATGATCGTATTGGCAAGCGGAATGTCCAGGCCATTTTCGACGATGGTGGTCGAGACGAATACGTCATATTGATGGCGCATGAATCCCAACAAAACCCTTTCCAGCTCGGATTCGCCCATCTGTCCGTGACCGACGCCGATGCGACATTGGGGGAGCATTTCCTGGATGAAGGCGGCTCGCATGAAGATGGTGTCCACACGATTGTGAACGAAATATACCTGCCCTTGGCGCGCAAGCTCCTGCTCAATGGCGGTTTTGATCAAGTTGGCATCGAAATGAGCGACAACCGTGTTGATCGATAAGCGATCTTTAGGCGGCGTCTCGATGACGGACATGTCGCGCAAACCGAGGAGCGACATGTGCAAAGTGCGCGGAATAGGAGTGGCGCTCATGGTGAGCACATCCACGTTGTGGCGGAGCTGCTTCAAACGCTCTTTGTGGCGGACGCCGAAGCGCTGCTCTTCATCGACGATCAACAGGCCCAGATCGTGAAAGATCACATCTTTCGAAAGCAGGCGATGAGTGCCGATGAGCACGTCCACTTTGCCAACCGCGAGATCTTCGAGAACGGCCTTCACTTCTTTCGGCGTACGGAAACGGCTGACTAGCTCAACGCGTATCGGGAACGACGCAAAGCGGCGGCGGAAGGTCTCGTAATGTTGAAACGAGAGAACGGTGGTGGGCGCGAGGACGGCGACTTGTTTTCCGTCGCCAAGCGCCTTGAAGGCGGCGCGCATGGCCACTTCCGTCTTCCCGAAGCCGACATCGCCGCATAGCAGGCGATCCATGGGCTGCTCTTCTTCCATGTCGGCCTTAATGCGCACGATCGCATTCAACTGATCCTTGGTAGGCGTGTACTCGAAAGCGTCTTCGAATTCGCGCTGCCAATTGCTGTCGGGAGAAAACGAAAAGCCCTGGGCCATGCGGCGCTGGGCATAGAGCTTTAGCAGCTCGTCCGCCATGTCGCGCATTTTGGCTTTTACGCGCGATTTGGTTTTTTCCCAGGTGACGCCGCCTAACCGGTCGAGGGATGGCGCACCTTCGCCGGCGCCACGATATTTCTGAACCAGATCGAGCCGGGCGAGCGGAACGTAGAGCTTGGACTCGGCGGCGTATTCGATCAACATGAAATCGCCGGATTGGTCGCCTTGGGTCAACTCGCGAATCCCTAAAAATCGCCCGACGCCGTGCGTAGTATGAACCACGAAATCACCGGGCTTAAGGTCCGCGATATCGGCGGCGAATGCGGCCAATTGCGATTTAGAAGGCTGACGCGCAATTAAATCCGATGTTTCGAAGAGATCTTCGGAACCAATAAAGGCGATTTGGGAATCGAGCAGAACCGCGCCGCGGCGGATGTGCCCCTTAATCAGAAAGGTACTGGCGAGAGCTCCGGCATGGTAAGCGCGTTCTGTAATCGAAGATCTGGCTCCGGAGGCGGCTTCAAGGCCCAATTGATAAGGCAGAGCGTATTCCTGTAGCAAGTCGGCAAGGCGCTCGATTTCACCCGTGGAAGGAGCGAAGAAGGCGATACGATTGCCGGCCTGAATCAAGTTGCGCGCTTCGGCGAGCGCGACTGGAATATTGCCCTGAAAAGTTAATGACGGGCGGCTCGGGATATTGAAGTGTGCGGCGCCGGTGAGCGGCAATTCTTCCAATCCGATGGTCGTCCGGTCTTTCAAATTCTCGTTCCATTCGGCCCAGGTAAGGAAGTTCGCGGCGGGCGCAAGGAGCGTGGGGCGATCCGGATTTTCCAGGCGCTGCCAGAGGCGGTCGGCCGCGGAGGCGATATCGGGCGGCTCGTCCAGCAAGACAATCGAGTCGGCGCTCAGAGAAAGAAGATTGTGCGAGCGCGGGCGCACCAAAGGAACGAGAAATTCCCAGCCGGGGAAAATCTCGCCGGGATTCGATAATTCCAGATCCAGATTGCCGGCCGCCTCGGCGAGCTGGCGAAGGAGCGGCCGTGAACGAGGATATTCGGCCAAAGGAAGCAGCGTGACGCTGGTGGTCTTTAGCACCGAGCGCTGCGATGCGACATCGAACTGGCGAATGGACTCGATTTCATCGCCGAAGAACTCGATGCGCGCGGGCCTTGAGCTTTCGGCGGGAAACACATCGAGGATACCGCCGCGAATGGAATACTCGCCGACCAGTTCCACCGGCTCGCGGCGCTCATAGCCGATACTTTCGAGGTGCTGTACCAGATCTTCGAGCGGCAGCTCCTCGCCAGTACGCAGCGTGAGAGCGAGCTGGCGATAAAATTCGGCCGATTCGGTCCGCAACAGAGCGGAGGCTACGGGAGCAATCGTGATGGGAACCTTCTGCGTGGAAAGCCGCCATAAAGCAATGGCGCGCTTCTCCTCAATTTCGTTGTGAGGCGATAGCCGCTGATGCGGCAGCACATCGAGAGCCGGCACCAGTTGCGGAGACGGAAGATTATGATCTTCGAAAAGCAGGTTAAAAAAAACTTCAATTGATTCGAAAAGCGTTTCGGCTTGCTTGTTGCCGTCAACCAGAACGAAAATCGGCTTCTCCGTGGCCTGATAAAGGAGAACGATGTAGAGCGCTTTTGCGGTATCGACAAGACCGGAAACGGAAAAGGGACCGCGCTCGGAACGGAGTAAGGCGTGCAGCAGGCTTTGGAAAGCAGGCTGCTTCGCGGCAGATTGCAGGAACTCTCTGGTGGCGGGGTGGGTCACGCCGGGTACTGCCGCGAGAGAATTTTCTCCGCGATATCGGTAGTGGAATAGCCCGGTTCGAGAGGAAGGGCGTAGACCTGCCCTCCGGCCGCTTCTACTTCCTCACGTCCTGCGATGAAATGGGCCCAGTCGGCGCCCTTTACAAGAATGTCAGGCAGAACGGCGGCAATCAGCTCGCGCGGCGTATCTTCATCAAACAGAGTGACGGCATCGACGGCTTCGAGGTGGAGAGCGAGCGCGGCCCTCGCTTGCTCGTCGAAAAAAGGCCGCGTGGGGCCCTTGAGCCGCTGTACGCTCGAATCCGTGTTCAATGCCAGGATGAGCACGTCCCCCAAAGAGCGGGCGCGCTCTAGCAAGCGAATATGGCCGGGGTGCAGGATGTCGTAACAGCCGTTGGTAAATACGACTTTCTTGGATTCCGATTTCCAGGCGCTGCGCTGCGCGAGAAGTTCGCCTCGAGTGTAGAACTTGCTCATTCCCGGTTTTATTTTACGATTCGGTGGTTTAAGGGGGTTATGGTTCCAGTACCGGAGAACCCAGGGGGCAATATTTTTTTGTAACTTTTCCGCCGATACTTACAGGTATCGTCAGGAGAAAAATTGGTGATGAAGAGATGGCGCCCAAGTGTTGCGCTATTGGCTGCTACGGGAACCATACTGTCGCAATCGCCGGTGGCCGCGGAGAAACTACCCAACTTGTTTCCGTTTTTAAATTCGACCGGCATCCTCGAGACATATAACACCGCCGGCGGACCCATCAGTCTGTCGGGACCCTTCTTCCAGGCCTTAGGCACGAACGGCCGAAGCTGCGGCACCTGTCACAGGCCTGCGCAGGGCTGGAGCTTATCGAGCGACGAGGTGAAGCTGCGCTTTGAACTTACGCGGGGCAAGGATCCGCTCTTCCGGACCGTGGACGGTTCCGTTTGCAATGACCACGTGGACACCAGCACACTTGCGGGGAGGCGTAAGGCGTACAGCTTGCTGCTGGACCGCGGGCTCATTCGTGTCGAAATCGCTGTGCCGGAGAACGCCGAGTTTACTGTTGCGAGCGTTGAAAATCCCTATGGGTGCGACAGCGCATCCGCTCTCTCGCTTTACCGGCGGCCGCTTCCGAGCACAAACCTGCGTTTCCAGAGCGCCATCATGTGGGATTCGCGCGAGTCCAGCCCGCAAACAGGCACGCAGAAGATTACCTACGATACGAATCCGGCAGATCTCATAGCGGACCTGGCGCACCAGGCGCTCGATGCTACGAGCGGCCACGCGCAGGGCTCGATTCCGCTCACCGCCGAGCAGCAAAAGCAAATCGTCGATTTCGAGATGTCGCTGGTTACCGCCCAGGCATACGACTATCGCGCGGGTGCATTGGATCACGGAGGAGCCGATGGCGGTCCGGTGTTCCTTGCAAAGCACGTCATGCCCGATTTCTTTGTGGGCATCAACGATCCGTTAGGCGGAAATCCGAAAAACATTCCTTTCACCACCACAATTTTCCAGCTATTCGATAACTGGGCGCATGCTGCCGGCTTCCCATTCGATTTCTTTGGACAGGCGCGCGCCCGGCGGGAAAGTATTGCGCGAGGCGAGGCCATTTTTAATTCGAAGCAGATTGATATTACCGGTGTCTCCGGGCTCAACGACGATCTGAACACCGCCTCTATATCGGGAACGTGCGGAACCTGCCACGACTCTCCAGGTATTGGTAATCACTCGCTGCCGGTTCCGTTGAACGTTGGCGTCGGAGACCCGGACAGTTCGGTCGACCTCAGCTATCTTCCGGTATATACGCTGCAGAACAAGGCCACGTTCGAGACGATTCGAACCACCGATCCCGGACGCGCTCTGATTACAGGCGCCTGGAAAGATATCGGACGGTTCAAGGGGCCGATGCTGCGCGGGCTATCGAGCCGCGCTCCGTATTTTCACAATGGGTCGGCGCGGACGCTCGGAGATGTGGTGGATTTCTACAACACGCGCTTTCATATCGGACTCTCTTCGCAGGAGAAAGAAGATTTGATTGCGTTTCTTAGCGCTTTGTAGGCGCTCCCTCATCTTGACTTTATCCATTCGCAGACCAAAACATGTGGGGCAGCTTGGCAAGCTGCGGCCGATTGGCAATCGGCCTCTGTTCTTGTTGCCGTATTGGGCGGCGGTAGCCAACCGCCCCACAAATTTATCCACTCAGCAATTTGCCAGATCTGTGAAATGGATAATTCGAGCTCATGGTCGCGGTTCGTTTGCGCTTTAAAGAACCACTTGCGTAAGCAAGTAGTCGGAGTTGCTGATTTTTTTCACAAAACCGCAAAGGAGCGGAGTTTATGTACAAGAGCAAAGCTCTGCTGCAACGACAAGGCCATGAGCTCACCGGGCTCTGCCCATATGCGTTAACTTAAGAGCAAAGATCGGAACTTGGCCTATTTTTCCGCTTGTTCGATAACGCTACTTGAACGAAGTCGCCTTGGGCCTTTGACCGTGGGCGACAGCGGGAAGCTGTGAAAATCGCCTCAAGGAAGCTATTGATCAATCCGGATGCCGTATGAAGATGATCTGGATTAAGCGACTCTTCTCGACCGCGATCAACAAAAAATACCGGGAGCGGCGCGACTTCATGCCGCTGGAGCAGCTTGGCAGGGATCTCTATTTCGGCTTCCGCAATCTGCGCCGCAGCCCCGAGTTTGCTTTAGTTGCCCTGCTTTCTCTGGCTTTCGGTATAGGAGTAAATGCTGCGATCTTTACACTGCTGAATGGCTTGGTGCTGGAGACGCTTCCCGTGTCCCATCCCGAGCGTGTGGTGGAAGTACAGGCGTTGAATCAGTCCTCGGGAGACTACGAAAACTTCTTCAGCTATCCTTTCTACCGTGAATTGGCTGCTCGCAATACAATTTTCGAGAAAGTTACGGCACAATTTGGTTTCGGCATGTTGGACTTGCAATTCTCGGAAAGACGACAGCGGCTGAATGGTCTGTACGTTAGCGGAACGTACTTCGATTTTCTGCATGCCACGCCTTATCTCGGCCGATTGCTTAATGCAGGCGACGATGGAGCTGCTGGCGCACACCGCGTATGCGTTCTTAGCTACCAGCTCTGGCGTAACGTGTTCGGCGGAAATCCACGGATTGTCGGGACAATGATCTCGTTAAATGACAAACGAGTGGAAGTGGTTGGTGTCACGAAACCAGAGTTCACAGGTCTGGAGCTACAGAATGCACCGGACCTCGAACTGCCGATGGCTGCGGTGGATTACCTTGCCTTGTCCATGCATCGGGACGACGCTCGTTGGCACTGGTTGCAAATCATGGCACAGTTAAAGCCGGGAATCAGCACGCAGAGTGCTTCCGGATATCTCACTGCGCTCGCGAAACGCATTGCGCAATCGCTCCCCAAAGATGGTCCAGATGGTGGTTACGATACATACCGGGCCAAACCAGCGCCGCGGGGATTCGATGAACAGGCGGGCATGGCGCGCCCACTGGTTGTGCTCATGTCTACAGTTGCTGTGGTCCTGCTGATTGCCTGCCTTAATCTAGCCAATTTGCTACTTGCTCGCGGCCAATCACGCGAGCGCGAAATCGCCATGCGCTTTTCGTTGGGTGCGACCCGATGGCGTATTGTCCGGCAACTTATGATCGAGAACATCTATCTTGCAGCAGGCGGGGCAGTTCTAGGATTGATCACAGCCAATGGCCTCGTTTCGTTTCTGTTAGCCGAATTCAACAAAGGCAAGACTTACGGACGCTTGGATTTGTCGCTCGATTTGCGCGTAATTGGGTTCACAGCCTTAGTTGCTGTAGTGGCGATGTTGCTGTTTGGATCGGTGCCCGCATGGGTTGCTTCAATCGTGCAACCGGGCAGCGGCTTGAAGAGCGCGGATAAAGGAGTGACATCGCAGGGGCGCACCTCAAAATTGCGCCGTTCTCTTTTCCTTTTCCAGGTGACGCTTACGATGGTGCTCTTATTTGCCGCTGGACTCTTCGAACGTTCGCTGCGCAATCTGCGCACAATTGATGTCGCCGAAGACCCAGGTCATCTGGTGTTGGCGGAAATCAATCTCCTTTTAGGGAACGGGAAGCTTTACGCGCCCGAGTCGATCTGGGATGACCTGCAGCAGCGCGTCTTGCAGATACCGTCGGTCATATCAGCAGCTTATGGGTTTCCGAGTCCACTTTCAGGCAACTTCATCGTCTCCAACGTGGAGATACCTGGCAGGCAATCCGTGGATCACTCGGCGCTCCAAAGTCTCTGGGAGTATGTTTCCCCGAATTACTTTCAAACACTCGGGATTCCGCTTCTTCCGGGCCGTGACTTTACTTCCGCAGACCGCAAAGGCTCGGCGCCGGTCGCAATTGTAAATCAGAAATTCGCTAGCACGTACTTTCCCGGCCAGAATCCGGTTGGCAAGCAGTTCAAGAGCGGCCTGGATTCAGGCAAGCTCATCACCATCGTGGGAATTGCGAGGGACCTGCCCTCTCTCGAGCTGACAGAAACGCCGAAGAACATCGTCTATAAACCCATGTTGCAGAGCCCGCGTGACCGGCAAGTACTGATTACGCGACTACGTGGCAAACCGGACGCCTTCGAACGTCAGGTGGCCAGTCTGATTCACCGTTTAGTTCCCGCAATGCCTCCCCAGCAGTTTCAAACAATGGCCGTGCAGCGTGATTCCAGCATTGCACGGCAACGAATGCTGGCACTGCTCTCAAGCGTTTTCGGCGCGCTTGCACTGGCTCTTTCGACCGTAGGGCTGTATGGCCTGGTTTCCTATTCGGTAGTCCGGCGAACTCGTGAAATTGGCATACGCGTCAGCGTCGGGGCAAGTCCGTTTGACGTGCTCAGCCTGTTTTTTCGCGAACATCTCGCGCTTGTTCTTACCGGCGCGGTCGCCGGATCGCTACTCGCTCTTAGCGGAGGCCGGTTCGTTCGCAGCTTGTTATATGGCGTGCCCACGACGGACGTTATCTCCTTGTATGTTGCGGCCGGAATTCTTCTCTCAGTCGCCGCGATCGCGACCCTTGTGCCGGCCTTGCGCGCAACGCATGTTGACCCAGCCGAGGCGCTGCGCTCTGAATGAGTAAAAGCATCACTTGAGGCCAACGACCTAGCACTTTCTTCAAGCGAGTACACTTCGCTTGACACAGCCCGCTCCTTGAGTTAAGCTGTCTATGCCTAGACAACTTAGATGGCGAGCAGCAAACAAGACGCCTTACAAGGCACACTCGACCTACTCATATTGACGACCTTAGCCACACGCGGCCCGCTGCATGGCTACGGCATCGTCACTCACATTCAACAAGTATCCGACGACATTCTTCGCGTCGAGGAAGGCTCGTTGTACCCCGCGTTGCATCGCATTGAGGCGGCGAAGCTCATTTCCTCGGAATGGGGTCTTTCGACAACCAATCGAAAAGTCAAGATTTACAAACTGACGCCCGCAGGCCGAAAATATCTCGCGGCTGAAGAACAGCGCTGGGGGCAACTCACGCTGGCTGTCTCGAAAATCCTGCGATTCGCCTGAGGTATCCGAATGGGCTGGCTCATAAAGTTGCGTTCTCTTTGGAATCGGGACCTGGCCAGGCAATTGGACGATGAACTCCAATCGCACGTGCATTTAAGGGCGGAGGCGTTAATGGCCGATGGCTGGTCCCAAGAGAAGGCCTACGACGAAGCCAAAAGGCTCTTCGGGAATCTGACACTCACCACCGAACGGACAAGAGACGTACACGTATCTACCTGGGTGGAGACCATTCTGCAAGATATTCAATACGCGTTCAGAAGGCTCCGTGCCCGGCCCGTGTTCGCGTTGACAGCGATACTTACTCTCGCGCTCGTCATTGGAGCGAACGGAGCCATCTTTAGCGTGCTCGAGGCCGTCTTATTGCGTCCTCTGCCGTTTCCGAAGCCATCCCAATTGGTTGCGCTATTGGGCAGCAATCATCTTCATGAGCAAACTGGCATCGCCGTGCCTGATCTCGAAGATTGGAGCCACGCTAAAAGTCTTGCGGCAGTAGCGGCTATCAGCAGTCAAAGCGTGAATCTGACCGGACGCGACGAGCCGGCGCGTGTCATCGGCGAGTTTGTGTCCGCCTCGCTGTTTCCCATGCTGGGCGCAAAAGCGGCGCTGGGCCGCGTATTCAGGACAGGCGAAGATTCGCCGGGCGCTGCCCGAGTCTGCGTTTTGAGCTTTGGAACGTGGCAGGGCCGTTTCGGAGGCGATCCTGCGATCATCGGAAGCCAAGTTCGGCTGAACGATCAGCCTTATGTAGTTATCGGAATCATGCCGGCCGATTTCAAATGGATGTGGGGTCCAGTAGATATCTGGTTGCCGATTTATGCCTATCCCAACTATTCGCTCGACCGCGGGAACACAACCGTTTTGGCGATTGGCCGGCTTGCGGATGGCGCCTCGATTGAGCAGGCGCGGGCAGAATTGGGAACCATCACACGCCGCCTCGCGATGCAGTATCCCGACACGAACCGTGATCGGACCGCTTCCATAACGCCGCTCAAGGGCGTGTTCCTCGAGAATCTTCGTTCCACTCTCTGGCTTCTACTGGCGGCGGCCGGCTTTGTTCTTCTGATCGGCTGCGCGAATATTGCCGGTTTATTGCTGACGCAAGCGGCCGCCCGGCGGCACGAGTTGACGATTCGGGCTTCGTTAGGCGCAAGCCGAGGCCGCATCATCCGGCAATTTCTTACAGAGAGCCTGGTGTTGTCTGTGGCAGGCGGAGTGGCGGGAATTCTACTGGCGCAAGGCGGCATCCGGTTGATCGTTGCATTTGCCGAAAGCCAGCTTCCCGATGCATCGCAAGTGAGAATCGATCCGGTGGTTCTGCAGTTTCTGCTGGCGATCTCGGTGGGCTCCGGTATTCTCTTCGGGCTCGCTCCGGCGCTGATGGCGCGCACGGAGGCGGACAGTTCGATTCGCCAGCGTGGAGCCGGTATGGCGCGAGGCAGGTTTGGAAATATTCTTGTGTCGATTCAGGTAGCGATCGCTTTAGTGTTGCTAGTGGGCGCCGGCTTAATGGGAAAGACGATCGCGAAGCTTATGACGGTAAGTCCAGGGTTTC
>JAICIH010000128.1 GCA_025924475.1 Bryobacteraceae bacterium | reverse complement strand
ACTGCTGCTGATCGTCTCGGTGCTGCTGCTCAAGAGTTTTGAGAAAGCGGCGGGAGTAGATCCCGGGTTCCAGCCGGACCAGGTGATGAGCATGTACACCTCGCTTCCGGCCGCGCGCTACGGCGCGGATTCGGACCTAGGAGCGCGATTCGCCGATCGCGTACTCGAACGCGTGCGCTCTATCCCGGGCATCCGAAGCGCCGCTTTTGCCGGCGATCTTCCCTTTGCCAGCCGTCTTGGCGGCGGTCCGATCGTGATTCAAGGGAAAGCGGCGCCCAAGAATATTTGGGACGCTCCGTTTGTCCTGCGCACCGCGATTACTTCCGGCTATCGGCGTACGCTGCGCATTCCTTTGATTCAAGGCCGCGATCTCGATCAGCGCGACGATGCGCCGCGTGCGAAGGCCGTACTGGTCAACGAAGCATTTGCGCGGCAGTTTTTTCCAGGCGAGAATCCGGTGGGCCGATCTATTTCTTACGTGCCCGGACCGCCGGACTGGCATCAGATCGTAGGCGTGCTGAACGATGCGCGCCAGCAAGGGGCGGAAGCGGCCATTCTGCCGCAGCTCTATATTCCGCTCTACCGATATGTTGAACTATGGCCGGCGCTGGTGGTGCGCACGGAGGGCGATCCGCTTGCTTATGCGAAGCCGCTTTCCGATGCAATCAAGAGCGTGGATGCGGAGGTGCCGGTATTTCTGCCGCGCAGCATGCGGCAGATCATGGCGGAACAGCTTGGCTGGCGCACCGTTCATACCTCGCTCATCTCGCTGTTCGCCATCGTTGCGTTGACGCTGTCGGCCATCGGAATTTATGCGGTGATCGCTTACTCGGTGACACAGCGGACGAGCGAAATCGGCGTTCGCATGGCCTGTGGAGCCGGCCGGGCACAAATCTTGCGGATGATCGTCAAGCAGGGTATGCTACCCGCCTTGATTGGAACAATTGCCGGCGCGGCCGCGGCAGTAGCGACCGCGAGACTATTTTCGAATCTGCTCTACGGCGTTCGTTTTACCGATTATTCGGCTTACCTTTCTGCGGTAGCGTTTCTTATTTTCGTAGCCGCCGCGGCGAGCTATTTCCCCGCCCGCCGCGCGGCAGGCATCAATCCCTGGCAAGCGCTGCGGCATGAATAGCGGTATGAGCCTGGAATTGCCGCAGACATCGCCAGATGAACCGGACACTTTCGATAATCAGGCCGACGAGGAAGCAATAGAACAAGATCTGATTTAGAACTTCTACCACACCGCTGAAGCGGGCCGGATCTTGCACTCCGGGAGCCATCACCACCCAAACGCCCGCGCGCAGCACGAGGCAGAGTACGATCAGGCCGGCAGCCTGGATCGCTAAACGAATCTTGGCACGCCATTTTGTTTGCTGAGGGCGAGCCAAATCCACGCAAGCTTGTGCTACTCCAGCCGCGATGAGAAGGAGGATGGGCCAGTGCAAATCTGTCCATATGGGAGCAGGCGCGATGATGCTTGCAGCCGGGCCAAGGAGCAGGAATGGCGCATGAGGCACAGCTTGCCACCAGACAATAAAGGCGGCGCCGAAAAGAATCTGCGCGACCGATTCGGCGCGCGAGACAGCGGGTGAGTGCGTTCCAACTACGGGAAGAGAACTCGGGCTCCAACAGTTCTTCCACTTCCAAGTGAAGAACGAAGAGCAGAGCTCAAACGCGGCAAAGACCGCGGTCACCCAGAAGAACACCGGGATCAGGACGGAAGGCACCGCGAGCAGAGCGGGCAGAATCGCATGCGCGGGGTCGGGACTGAGAAGCGCCATAACGACCTCGACGACAAGGCGCACTATAAGGGCGCCGACAACGGCGATGCGCAATATGAGCCAATAAAACGGGAAAACCGCCGGCCCGATGAGATATTGTGTCCGGCCGTAACGCGCGGCAACTACGACAGGGTGGCCGTGTTCTTTGATTATTTCTTCCTGTTCCGCGGCGCTCAAGGGCCGCCCCAGATCGGCTTCTCGTTCGTCCATTCGGCAACGGATATTTTCCGAGAGCTCACGCAGAATATCGTCCTGCGCCTTGCGAGGCAGCAGCGGCTTCACAGCCTGTAAATAGCGTTCCAAAAGACCCACAGGTTTCATACCTCCATCGGTTCGTAGTGTTTGAGCAGGCCCCCCAGCGACGCATTGAGGCTTCGCCATTCTTGGAGCAACCGGTCGAGGACGGCTGCGCCGTCCGGCGAGACGCGATAGAACCGCTTGTTGCGCTTTTCCTCTTCGCGCCATTCGCTGACTAGCAGCCCCTGGCTTTCGAGCCGCCGCAGAAGCGGATACAGAGTGCCTTCGTCGATCGCTAAGCCTTGATTCGCCAATGCCTTGCGCAGAGTATAGCCGTAATGTTCGGTGCGGAGCTGGGCCAGGACGGCCAGCACTAGGCAGCCGCGACGCAGCTCCAGGCGGAAATTTTCAAACAGATCGTCCATACTGTGCGACATTCACTGTACGTAATACAGTGTGTGATGCACAGTATCGGTTTGTCAAGCGGAACCACGGGCTCGCCAAGAGTCAACTCTAGCTGACCTTCTTAAAACTAACGGTCAACTGGACGTCTTCCATGTTGTTCTTCGGAAGGCTCTGAAAATGGATGGGCTCGTTTAGAGGCAATTGCAACTGCCGTGGTACGGACGATGGTTGCCCATTAGGAGCGGCAAAGGATTGCGCCGAGATTTCGACACCTTTATAGCGAAAGTGTAAGTCCCAGTAGATACAGGCTCTTACAATAGCCTCCGTTCCCGGTAGTGACTTCTGCTCTCGGTATGGCCGTATCATTTGCTTGCGGACGCCCAACACCTTCGCAGCCTCTACATCGGTAATGCCGTGCTCAACGATGTATGCGTCAAGAAGACCACAAACATGTCGTTTGAACTCAGCATCGGCCTGTGATCTTCTAGGCATTTAGTCAATTCTATTTGACTTTCTAAGCTCTAGTCAATTACAATTGACTTTAAGCCAAGCTGCCTCTCCCTAGCCGTATGTACGCTACCCGAGATTGAGACAATCGCAAGGTCGGCTATGTTGGAGCAAACATTTATTCACATTCCGGGAATCGGCCGAAGGACGGAGTACGAATTGTGGCGGGCCGGGGTCACCTCCTGGGATTACTTCGCCGATTTCTTCACACAGCCAGCCGCTATCAGTCGCGCCCTCCGACGACGATTAGAAACGCATATTCCGCAATCCATTGAAGCTAGACAACGAAAGGATGCGGGCTTCTTTCGGCGTCTTTCGGTTCTTGGCGAGGCTTGGCGGCTATTCCCTGCGTTTGCGGATCAATGTGTCTATCTTGATATCGAGACAACGGGGCTTTCCCCTGTTTTCGATACCGTGACGATGGTTGGTCTTTTTGACGGATGCCGTTATGACGTGTTCATAGACGGAGAAAATCTTCAGAACCTGCCAGAACGTCTAAAGCAATACTCCGTCGTCGTAACTTTTAATGGTGCGGGTTTCGACCTCCGTTTTCTGAAACTCGCATTCAAGAGCTTGGAGTTGCCGCCGATCCATATCGATCTGCGGTGGCTCACGCGCCGGCTCGGATATCGGGGCGGGCTAAAGGCTATTGAGAAAGAATTCGGTATATGCCGAGACAAGTCGGTCGAGGATCTTGATGGGCACGAAGCTACCGTGCTTTGGTCTCGGCACCTTAGGGGCGATCGGACGGCTCTGAAGGAGCTAATCGCCTATAACAGCGAAGATGTGGTCCATCTGAAGGCGATTATGGAGATGGCCTACGACAAACTTGCCAAACAGGTTTCAGGTTGTTTATGGGACCGCAAAGAGATGTATGTCGGGATCGGGGCTCTTCCCAAGATGCCTGGCGTTCGTAAGCGAATCGCGCCAAGCTCCTCGAAAACCTTAGTGGCTCAGCTCTTGGAACGTAGCAAGCTCCCCTCTCCAAAAATCGTCGGCATCGACTTGACTGGCAGCGAGCGCAGAGCAACTGGCTGGGCAATGCTACAGGGCGGCCGTGCGGAAACCAAGAGTATCGTTACAGATGAGGATCTTTTTGAAGAGACAGTAGCTGCAAAACCCGCCTTGGTGTCGATAGACTCACCTTTATCGGTCCCTGAAGGCTGGGATCGTGCTCAGAAACAAACGATCAGCGGTGCCCCCATTTATCGAAAATGCGAGCTGGCCCTGAAGAGGATGGGGATTTCGGTGTTTTGGTGCCTTCTCCCAAGCATGCAAGCTTTAACGATGCGCGGGATGCGCTTAGCTGAGAAGTTGCGCCAACAGGGCCTACAAGTAATCGAGAGTTATCCAGGCGCAGCTCAGGACATTCTTGGCATACCCAGGAAGGGTGCCAGTCTTGAGGAGCTTAAATGGGGCCTGCATCGGGCCGGCGTTAATGGTCGCTATCTCAAAAATCGCGTCACCCATGATGAAGTCGATGCAATTACGTCCGCCCTCGTCGGTCTGTTTTATCTGGCGGACGACTACATCGGCCTTGGAACACCAGCGGAGGACTACTTGATCGTGCCGCGATCTCCTAAGATCAACTATTCGAGATTGGCCGAGATTCTCTCGCAAACCGGATTGGATCAGTTGAATGCAATTGAGACCGGTGGATTAGAATGCAAGCTCGGCGTTCAGCCGCCAGCATTTGCGCACTAAACCCATTTTTGTCGGCTTTGCGGGTCCCATCGGTGCCGGCAAAACTTCTGCAGCCCATCATCTCAGCTCCAAGCATGGCTTTGAGTACGTTAGGTATAGCGCGATCCTTCGACAGTGGCTCTCTGCTGTGGACTGCAGTCGGGAACACCTCCAAAAAGTGGGGTGGGAAGTCATGGCAGGAGGACTGCAGGTGGAGTTGAACAAACTGCTGATAGCTACAATAAACCCGTCACGAAGCACTGCCATTGACGGCCTGCGGCATCGAACTGATTTCGATTTTTTATCCGCGGCATTCGGTACCTCCTTCAGTCTGATTTTTATCGATGCTAACGAAAGAGCTCGCTTTTCTCGGGTACGCACGCGATTTCAGACCTATACCGCCTTTCACGCGGCCGAAACACATCCAGTCGAAGCGAACATAGATAACCTGAAATTATCAGCAACGATGATAATTTCAAACAACAGTTCCCTTGAATGGCTTCATCAGCAGCTCGATGACTGGATCGCGGCCAGCGGATTGGGGGATTAGAATTGAGCGTCTGGGTTGTAGTCGGCGGACAATTTGGCTCCGAGGGCAAGGGGAAGATTTCGGCCATTATCACGCTTCAGGAGCGCATGGACATTTGCGTCCGATGCGGTGGGCCGAATTCCGGACATTCATTTCAGAGCCAGAATGGTGAGTTGATTTTGTTGCGGCAATTACCGACTGGGTTTGTTCGCCCGCAAGCCCGACTTCTCATCCCGGCGGGTGGCCTGGTGGATTTAGAAGTCCTACGCTATGAAATTGACGCTTTGGGTCTTGATTTGAGTCGCGTAGGTGTAGATCGTAATGCAATGGTAATTACAATGGAGGATCGAAAGCGGGAGCGGGAACTCGGCTTGGATGAACGTCTCAGCTCGACTCTTTGCGGCGTCGGCTCTGCGGTAGCACGACGTGCTCTGCGAACGAACGACGTCCGGTTGGCATCCGATGCCGCCCTAGTAACCGACTGGCTAAGCCCTCTCATTGTAGATGTGTCTGCGGAAATAAATTCCGCCGTGGATGCAGGCAAGAAGATTCTCATTGAGGGAACACAGGGATCCGGTCTCTCTCTTTACCACTCGCCGCACTATCCGAAAACGACGTCTCGGGACACGAATGTGGCAGGTTTTGTGAGCGAGGTTGGTCTAAGTCCACGGTTGATTTCTGAAATCGTCCTGGTGTTTCGGACATTTCCAATCCGAGTAGCCGGACCCCAGGCAGGCCCGTTGAATGACGAGATCACGTGGGAGCATCTGCAGTCGGAATCGAACTCACCGACACCGTTGCATGAGCACACAAATGTCACCCGCAAAATTCGTCGGGTGGGTCGATTCGATTGGGAGTTAGCCCGCAAGTCTGTGCTCATTAATAGACCTACACGACTCGCTTTGAACTTCGTGGACTATCTTGGTTTTGAAAATCGCTACGCATCGACACGTAATGAACTGAATTTACGAGCAAAAGATCTAATCCTGAAATTGGAAGATTTCAACGTGCCCGTAAGCTATATCGGAATCGGGCCACAACTCTCGCAAACCCTTCCGCTGCTTGGCCCAATTCCTGCCGCAGAATCCCCTTGTCAGGCCATTCTGACAGACTCTTTATCTAGCGTTGCAAATAGCGCCACCTTTCCGAGGCAATCTTAGTATGGCCCAACACCAGGAATTTCTATGGAAGGATCCCTTCGAACCATCTGATGTTGGAGCCGTACTTCTTTCCGATCAGATTCACTTTCTCGCGCATGAAATCGGTTTGATCGATCCATTCTACGAAAAGAATCTTCGTCCCGCTTCCTATGACTTACGAGTTGGTAACGTCTATTACGTAGATGACTGCCGGGTGGACTTAACCGAGGAACCCATTGAAATTCCGCCGAACGGTCTCGTTTACATAAAGACCGAAGAAAAATTCAATATTCCTTACTATTTGGTAGCACGTTACAGCCTTCGCGTACAACAGGTATATCGGGGGTTACTAATTGACAATGGGCTACACATTGATCCCGGTTATTGCGGCCATATCTGGATACCTGTCCATAATTTTACGACCCAATCACGTACCCTTGCTATGGGTCAAGAATTTATAAGTGTGGAATTCAATCGGACCACTCGTCTTCCGCGAGAGGTTAACACAATCACAAAAGAAGAGGAGTTGGTCCGGCGTGGTATTAACAACGAACTGAAGGGCTCAAATGGCTACCCGATTAAGATTTTCTACAAAGATCTTGAACGGTACACGAATCGGCGAACCGATTTCACGCCTCGGTTGTTCTGGGACAAATTTCCTAATGAGAAGCATCAGAGCGCGATGCTTGGTACGGAGCAACGGTTAAACCATGTTCAAATTCAACTGCAGGATGCTTTCAATGCTTTCCAGAGCCAGGTTGGACGACGCATTGCTTCTTTCGAGAAATTAGGCTATTTGGCGATAGCAGGTCTAATCGTGGGACTCTTAGCAATTGTCTTGCCGATCTTATATGCCGAATGGGGAAAGAGTCGCGAGGTGGAATCACAACATAGCGCCGCGATCGACGACTTGCGTGAAAAATTCCAGGAGCAGAAAAGGCGCCTCGACACAATCACCGCTCCGCAATCGGACACCAGAGCACCCAGCCAACGCCAGCCAGCCAAATAGGAAGGCCAGTTACACGTCGAGGTTGCGGACGTCGAGCGCGTTTTCTTCGATGAATTTGCGGCGGCTTTCCACGTCTTCGCCCATGAGGGTAGAGAAAATCGGCTCGGTTTCGGCGAAGTCGTTCAGGTCTACCTGTAAGAGCGTGCGGGTTTCGGCGTTCATGGTGGTGGCCCAGAGCTGCTCGGCGTTCATTTCGCCGAGACCTTTGTAGCGCTGGAC
Organism: Bryobacteraceae bacterium; assembly: GCA_025924475.1. GTDB lineage: Bacteria > Acidobacteriota > Terriglobia > Bryobacterales > Bryobacteraceae > Bog-105. The sequence goes on along the minus strand of JAICIH010000128.1, from coordinate 6,680 downwards.
GTTCACTTCGCGCATTCCCTCGCCTTTTACAGCAGCGAGCAGCTCGCGCCAATTCGGCAGCACGTCGCTATGGTTGTCTTTAACCACAGTGAACGGAGGCGTGTTGAAGCGGGCCACCTGCTTGATTTGGGCGCGGGTCTTACGAAACTCCGGCAGCGCTAAGAATTCCGTGTTGATGACGCGGATTGCGTTAGTAGGATCGCGATAGCCGATCATCCAGGCCGAATGCTCTTCTTCGTGCTCGACGGTGACTTCCAGCTTCGCCTTGCGCAAGCGGTCGGCGATCATTTTGACGCTCTGCTCATTTTGCAGATCAGCTTTGGAGTCGATGGGCAGCGAAACGTCGGTAAGGACATCGACCACACGCGGATCGCGCACACGACGCTCGAGCCGGCGGGTGATTTGCGACAGCTCGTCAAGCGCCATGAGAAATGTGCGCAGCTCGGCGCCTTCGAGCTTTACGCCGCCGGCGGCTTCCACGGTGAGATTTTCCGTGGCCCGGCGCAGGATTTCGCGCGTGAATTCTTTATCGTCTTTGATGTATTTCTCGCTCTTACCCTTCTTGATCCGGTAGAGCGGCGGCTGGGCGACAAATACTTTGCCGCGGGTAATGAGCTGCTGCATGTGCCGGAAAAAGAACGTCAGCAGTAAAGTACGGATGTGAGAGCCGTCCACGTCGGCGTCGGTCATGATGATGATCTTGCCGTAGCGCAGCTTGGCTAACTCAAAATCTTCCTCTTTGCCGATGCCCGTTCCGATGGCGGTGATCATGGCGCGAATTTCTTCGTGCGAGAGCATTTTGTCGTAGCGGGCTTTCTCGACGTTCAGGATTTTTCCCTTCAGCGGGAGAATGGCCTGATAACGCCGGTCGCGGCCGGACTTCGCGGTACCGCCGGCGGATTCGCCCTCGACCAAAAACAATTCACAGCGATCGGGATCCTTTTCCTGACAATCGGCGAGTTTGCCCGGCAAGCCGCCGGAATCGAGCGCGCCTTTGCGACGCGTGAGGTCGCGCGCTTTTCGAGCGGCTTCGCGCGCGCGGGCCGCGTCGATTGCCTTGCTGATGATTTTCTTGGTGACGGACGGGTTCTTATCGAAGAATTCGCCCAGCTTCTCGTTCACCAACTGGACCACATAGCCCTGAATATCGGAATTCAGCTTGCCTTTGGTCTGTCCTTCGAACTGCGGTTGTGGAAGCTTCACGCTCACGACAGCGGTAAGTCCTTCACGGACGTCATCACCGGTGAGGTTTTCTTTGGCGTCCTTGATCAGTCCGGATTGCGTTGCCGCATAGTTAATCGTGCGAGTGAGAGCGCTGCGAAAACCGCTGAGATGCGAGCCGCCGTCAACAGTGTTGATGTTGTTCGCAAAACTGAAAATGTTTTCCGAGTACGAATCGTTGTACTGCAGAGCAACTTCCGTAGTCAGCTTGCCACCGCCCGGCAACTCGCGATCTCCTTCGAAGTGGATCGGTTTATCGTGCAGTGCGGATTTGCCGCGATTCAGATGCTTGATGAATTCCGCAATACCGCCGCTATAGAAGAACTCTTCGGAGCGGATATCGTCGCCGCGCTCGTCGGTCAGAACGATCTTTAAGCCCTTGTTCAGAAATGCTAATTGGCGCAGGCGCTGGGCCAAAGTGTCGAAATTGAACTCGGTGGCGTCCATGATGGTGCCATCGGGCCTGAAGGTAATCTTGGTACCCGTCTTGTTGGACTTTCCCGTCTTGGTAAGCGGAGCCTTCGGAATACCGCGCTCGTAATCCTGCTCCCAGGTCGCCTTATCGCGCCAGACTTCCAGATGAAATGTCTCGGAAAGCGCATTGACGCAGCTCACGCCGACGCCGTGCAACCCGCCCGACACTTTGTAGCTATTGGAATCGAACTTTCCGCCGGCGTGCAGCTTCGTGAGCACGACCTGCGCCGCGGAAACACCTTCTTCGGCGTGAATATCGACGGGAATGCCGCGGCCATTGTCGACAACTGTCAACGAATTGTCGATGTGGATCGTAACGCCGATGTCGGTGCAAAAGCCGGCCAGCGCTTCATCGACTGAGTTGTCGACGACTTCATAGACCAGGTGGTGCAATCCCATTTCACCGGTAGAGCCGATGTACATGGCGGGACGCAACCGAACCGCTTCCAAACCCTCCAAAACCTTGATACTGCTCGAATCGTAATTCTCGTTGTTGTGAGGCACCGTAGCCATAATTTTTTGTTGCTCGCAATCAGATGCGCATCGGCATGACGACATACCGGTAAACGGTATCGGCGGCCTGGCCGTGGGGACGCAGCTCGCCGGCGCTGTTGGCGTCTTTAAAATGAAACTCCACTTCGCCCTGCTCGACCGCGCGAAGAAAATCCAACATGTACTGAGCGTTAAATCCGATTTCGACGTCCGAGCCGCCGTACTCTATCGGAATTGTTTCTTCGCTCTCTCCCGTTTCGGAAATGGACGAGTACACTTTCAATTCCCCTTTACCGGCGCGGACGCGGATAGCCCGTGAGCGCTCGTCGGCGAATTGCGCGACGCGTTCGATAGCGGCCTTCAGCTCGTCGCGCGCTATGACAACCGTGTGGGGGTGCTCTTTGGGCAGCACGCGCTCGTAATCCGGAAAATTTCCCGTCAGTTTGCGGCTCAAGAGCAATCGCTTGTCGATGCGGAAGAACAGATGGTTCTCGTTGCCGGAAAACTCGATCTGTTTCGATGAATCGTCGCTGGCGAGTTTCTGAATTTCGCTCATGGCCTTCTTGGGCAGCAAGGCGCGATACGCCACATTCAGGCCGGTCAACGGGATCTGTTTTTCGGTCAGCGCAAGGCGATGCCCGTCAGTGGCCACCATTACCAGGCCGGTGTCACGGAGGATCAACAGCGCTCCATTCAACGTGAAGCGCGATTCCTCGGCCGAGATCGCGAAGATCGTGCTGGCGATCATCTGCGCCAGTACGCTTAACGGAATTTCGGCAAGCGTCTCCGGCATCTGCGGCAGCTCCGGAAAGCTTTCGCGCGACATGCCGGCGATACGCGTCCGTGAACGCCCGCAGACGAGGCTGGCCCATTGGTTGTCGCCGACCTTCACTTGCACTTCGGCATCCGGCAGCAGGCGGACGTAATCGAGAAGCCGCCGCGCGGGAACCGTTCCGGCGCCTTCTTTCTTCACCCGCGCCGGACAGGCGCAGCGAATTCCAAGTTCCAGGTCCGTGGCAGTCAGCCAGACCTGGTCCTGATCAGTCTCGACCAAAATATTCGAAAGAATAGGGATAGTGGTCTTTCTTTCCACCACTCCCTGGGTCAATCCTAGTTCCCGTACCAGATCAGATTTGCTAACCGAAAATTCCATGGCGTAGTTGTTTCAAAGCTCCCGATGCTTGCGTGCGCTATTACTCTTCCTAGACCTGTTTAAAGTACTAGAAACTAACCGTATTACTAGGAACTGTGGATATGTTGAATTCTCTCTAAATTATAGCAAAACCTAGCAGTTTTTGCTTTGAGATCGTGTGAATTTCGTGCTACGAAAAGTGTATCGTCACGGCTCAGGGCGTTCGCCCACAGCGGTTCACAGCCAGTTGAGAGAGAGTCTGTGGAAAACATCCCTAAACCTACTGGAGCGAATCCATTAGGGAGTGGATAACGCTGTTTAAATGCTCATCACGCTGGCGTAGCTCCTCGATTTTCTGGACGGAGTGGAGAACCGTAGTGTGATGCTTTCCGCCGAAGTAGCGGCCGATTTCGGGAAGGGACGCGTGGGTCAGTTCCTTCACCAGGTACATGGCGATCTGCCGGGGATAGGCGATCTGCCGGGTATTGCTTTTCATCTTGAGCTGAGCTGGAGTGAGCGAATAACGTTCCGCGACGGTGCGAAGAATGGACTCCACTGAGATGCGGCGCTCGCCGGAAGCGTTCAGATGCTTGAGCGCCTGTTGCGCCATGGCCATCGAGATGGGCTGGCCGGTCATGGAGGAGACCGCAATCAGGCGGGTGAGCGCGCCTTCGAGTTCCCGCACGTTGGATTTCGTTTTCGTGGCAATAAAGATGCGCACGTCCTGCGGCAAGATCACACCCTCGGTTTCCGCTTTCTTGTCGAGGATAGCCATCTTGGTTTCCAAGTCGGGCGGCTGCACGTCGACCATCAGTCCCCACTCGAAGCGCGAGCGCAGGCGTTCCACTAATCCGGGGAGCTGGTTTGGAGCCGAGTCGCTCGAGATGACGATTTGTTTCTGATGATCGTAGAGGGCGTTGAAGGTATGGAAGAATTCTTCTTGCGTGCGCTCCTTGCCGGCGATGATGTGAATGTCGTCGATCAGGAGGACATCCGCGCTGCGGTAGTGCCGGTGGAATAAGGGCATGCGGTCGAGCTTGATTGAGTTGATCATCTCGTTCATAAACCGCTCGCTGGACGTGTAGACCACGTTCAGCCCGCTGAAATTATCGAGCAGACTGCGGCCAATGGCGTGCATGAGATGCGTTTTGCCGATACCAACGCCGCCGTAGATGAAGAGCGGATTATAACTGCGGGACGGCATAGTGGCTACCGCGCGGGCAGCGGCGTGCGCCAGTTGATTGGAAGTGCCAACGACGTAGGCGTCGAAGGTGAGCCGCGGATTCAACCAGGCGGCCGTGTTTTCGAACAGCGTGTCAGTCGCCGGGGAGGGGCCGGAGGAGATGCTTACTGAAGAAGCGCCTTGCGTCGCTCCTGCGGCTGCTGCTACTACCGTCTCGCTGGTAAAATGAATTTTCCGGATAGGAAGCCGAAGTTCCTCAATGGCCGACTGCACTTCGGAACCGTATTCCTGCCGAATCCACGCTTCGGTGGTTTCATTCGGAACCCGGACGGTGAGTTCACCATCGCGCAGAGAACTAAACGCGGTGCGCGAAATCCAATTCTGATACGCGCCTTCGCTGAGCTTAGCAGCCAGCGAGCTCTTGATCCGATCCCAAGCGTCAGCACCCAAGCTGTGCAACTCCTTCGCCAAAGAAAAAGTGACGCCCAAAACGGCAAAAGTTTCCCACACTTTTTCCAATGCTGTGGAAAACCCGAACTGTATTCCGTTTTAGTGAAGCTAGCTACTAGCTGCAGTGTGCAGGCAGTCGCGTGATGGGGGACTCGTTTTCGTCACTTCGGAAACCTCAGTCTATCACAGGGGGATTATTTGCCAAGAGAATTCTGTAATAATTCTAATTGGCCTAGAATGAGTGGATTAGAAGCGAACGCGAGTGGCCGGTTGCGGGCGGAAAAGCGCGCGCGGCGCTGTATGACGAGGGTAAACCTCAAGCGTTACAACTACATGAATTGACTTCGTAACAAACTCGTCGGAGAATGTCGTTTAGGCCCTCCAAGCGGGAGTAACTCAGCTGGTAGAGTGCAACCTTGCCAAGGTTGATGTCGCGGGTTCGAATCCCGTCTCCCGCTCCAACGCGACCATTTCAACGCTTTGGGTTTCCTTTCTTTGTCAGCAACGGCAATCTCCAGCAACACCCACTCCTTCGCAATCGTGGCTCGGAACAATCGCAAGTCATGTTACTTTTATGGAAGTTGTGCAGATGAGGACCGCGATGATCGCACTTGACCCAAAGGTGGGTCGGCTGCTCACACGTGCAGTACGCGAGCGCGGTGTTTCGCGGCCGGACTTCATCCGTCAGCATCTCTCGCTGGCCCTCGAACAGTATCGACGCCATCGCAAACCGAGAAGCGCAGGCACGCTTTGTTCGCTCTCGGAACGCGGCGATGAGCATGAGTTGTTCAGCGGCAGCCGCTAGCGCCGCGGCTTGCTGACTCGCAAAACAAGGCACGCGCAAAATTAGCAGAACTGGGTGTGGCGTTCGGAGAGTTGAAGCTTGATCGAATCGCGCGGATATCGCTTCGATTGCCGGCTGATCGTCAGGGCGCCCACAGATGCGGGGAATGGCGAAAGGGAAAGGGGCCGATAGAACGTTTAGCGGTCAACCAACCTGTGATGACACACGTTCATTAGTGTGAGGCCATGAAAAAGCTTGCGGCCCTTCTTCTTCTGCTGCTTCCTTTGGCCCCGGCTGAGGCGGGCGGGAAGAAGATCAAGAAGGTAAAGCCCGGGGACAACCCGATCGAGTTCCGGGCGTTCAGCCAGCCGCTTTCCGATGAAGATCGCCTAGACCACGCACTGGCGCGGCTTACGTTCGGTGCGCGTCCGGGAGACCGCGAGCAACTGAAGCGAATCGGGTTCGATAAATGGATCGAGGCGCAGTTGCATCCCGAGCGCGTTCCAGAGAACCCGCTGCTGGCTGGGCGGCTGGCACCACTCGAAAGCCTGCGCCTGAACATTCATGACACGTACACGCACTATCCGCCGCCGCAGGCGATTGCGGCTGTCGCGCGTGGAAAGGGCGCGCTGCCGGACGATCCGGAATTGCGTGCACTAGTGGTTCGGCTTGCGGATCGCTATCTCGAAAGAAAACAGGTTGCACCGAAAGCCGCGGGCACGACACCAGCCGCCACGACGGGTGCGCTGAGCAATTTCGCGGATGATGCGGATCTCGAGCCGCGTGTGCATCTTCGCGATATTCTGACGCCGGCTGAAATCGTGATGCTGCGCAGCGGAAAACCGGACGATAAGCGGCGTGTGCTCGAAAGCATTCCTGCCGCCAAGCGCGTGGACTTTACCTGGGCGTTGCGACCGGCGCAACGGCGGCAGCTATTCACGCTT
>JAICIH010000127.1 GCA_025924475.1 Bryobacteraceae bacterium | reverse complement strand
CGAGGCGCGAGAACACGGTTTTAAAACGGTTTGTGTCAACCCTTATTGGGTGGAGACGGCGCGGCGGGAATTAACGAATTCTTCCGTGCTGGTTTGTACGGTGATCGGCTTTCCTTTGGGCGCGAATCTGAGCGAGATCAAATTGCGCGAGGCTCGTCTGGCGTTGGAGCAGGGAGCCGCGGAGATCGACATGGTGCAGAATATCGGCGCTTTGCGATCGGGTAACAGCGCGTTTGTGGCTGCCGAAGTTTCGTCGCTGGCGCGCGCCGCTCATGAGGCCGGCGCCATTTTGAAAGTGATCATCGAAACGAGCGTCCTGTCGGGCGAACAAAAAACGCTTAGCTCGCAGCTTGCCCGCGAGAGCGGCGCCGATTTCGTGAAAACGTCCACCGGATTTTCGTCGGCCGGCGCCGTCGAAAGTGACGTGCGGCTTATGCGCGCGGCGGTTGGCTCGTCGATAGGGGTGAAAGCTTCGGGCGGCGTTCGTACGCTCGATGCACTGCGGAGCATGGTCGAAGCGGGGGCCACGCGCATCGGCACCAGCTCCGGTATTCGAATCGTGCGTGAAGCCGCGCAGCCGGATTCCTACTGATGCCGCCTGTTTCCCGCAGCGCTGAAGTTCGCTTTCGCGAACGAGCGGAACTTCTCGATTTTCTGCTCGAGGTGTCGACGGTTACCGCCGAGACGCTCGACCTCGACCGCCTGCTGGCCAATGTGGCCGACATTGTCAAAGACGTTGTCCCTTACGAGCTGTTCGCGATTCTTTTGTACAACGAGCGCACCCGCAGCCTGCGTATGCGCTACTCGATCGGCCATCGCGATGAGGTCGCCAAAAATCTTTCGATTGGACTCGGCGAAGGCCTGACCGGGACGGCGGCGGCGACGCGACAGCCGATTCTGGCCACCGATGTGCGCCGCGACGCCCGCTACCTGAATGCTCTCGATGCTGTGCGGGCGGAGCTTGCCGTGCCGATGCTGATACGCGGCAAACTGGTGGGAGTCATCGACCTGCAATCGACGCGCACCAATGCGTTTTCCGAGCAGGATAAATCTCTGCTGGCGCTCATCGCAACCCGAGTAGGCATTGCGATCGATAATGCGCGCCTCTATCGGCGCGTGGAACGCCAGAATCGCATCCTCCGCGTGCTGGCACACCTTTCGCAGGAATTCAGCTCGATTCTCGAGATTGACGAGCTTCTCACCAAAATCGCCGTCTCCATCCACGCGCTGATTAATTTCGACGCCTTCAGCATTTATCTCGTTGACGCCGACCGCAAGCTGCTGCGCTGCCGGTTCAGCCAACGGTACGACGAAAAAGTGACCGCGGACAACATCGAAATCGGCAAAGGCTTGACCGGCCATGCCGCCTTGTCACGCCAGGTAATTCGCGTGGCCGACGTCACGCAGGACCCGCGCTATATCGCGTCGCACTCCGATGTGCGCTCGGAAGTCGCGGTTCCGCTGGTGCTGCACGACCGGGTCATCGGCGTGATGGATCTCGAAAGCATTCGCATCGGATTTTTTACCGACGAGCATATCCGCGCGCTCTCCTTGCTTGCGCCGCAGATCGCGAGCTCAGTGGAAAACGCCCGGCTATACGAAGAGCTGGCGCAGCGCGAGCAGCGCATGGATCAGGACCTGCAAGCGGCATACAAGCTGCAATCGATTCTGGTTCCACGGACGGTTTCGAATATTGTCGGCGTCGAGATTGGCATCAAGACGCGTCCGGCGCGCCAGATCAGCGGCGATCTGTACGACTTTTTTGAACATAGCGACGAGTACGCGCTTATCGCATTTGGAGACGTGAGCGGTAAAGGCGCCGCCGCCGCGCTCTATGGAGCGCTGATTTCCGGTCTGTTGCGCATTCTCGCTCCGGAACGGCTGGCTCCGGCGGAGCTGATGAAGTCGCTCAACGAGGCGCTGCTCGAGCGGCGTGTTGACGCCCAGTATGCAACCCTCTCGCTTGTCTCCTGGAATGCGCGCAGCCGCCTGTTTACGCTGGTCAGCGCCGGCAGTCTTCCGCCGATGCTCTGCCGCCGGGGCGAAATCACCAGTTCGCGCGCGGAGGGCGTGCCGATCGGTTTACTCGACGATCAGGAATATGAACAGGTTCAGATTACGGCTGAACCGGACGATCTGTTGCTGCTTTGTTCGGACGGCGTGGAAGACCAATTGGCGCCGGAAGTCAATGTCTTCAATGCTCCGACGGTGATCGCCGAAACCGAGAGCTACGGCCGCCGGCGTCTGAAGAAGGTGGTGCAAGCCAATTGCAGCCGCTCGCCGCAAGAGATCGCCGAAAAAATCTTTGAAGATATCGACGCATTTCGCGGGCCCGCGCCTCTCACCGACGATCAGACGATTGTGGCGCTCAGGGTACTCTAACGTCGATGTGCAGCGATTCTTTCCATTACCGCAATGGAACTCTGTTTTGCGAGGATGCCGATCTCGTTTCCCTTGCCGAAGCGCACGGCACTCCGGCCTACGTGTATTCCAAAAATGCGATTGCCAGGCGCTTCGAAGCCTATAAAAGCTCTTTCGCAGGCCTGCCGCATCGCATCTGCTTTGCGGTAAAAGCGAATTCCAACCTGGCCGTACTTGCGACGCTGGCGCGTCTCGGAGCGGGATTCGATATCGTATCGGCGGGCGAGCTGCATCGCGTGCTTGCGGCGGGCGGCGATCCTGCCAGCGTTGTTTTTTCGGGCGTGGGCAAAACCGCCGCGGAAATCCGCTTTGCCCTCCAAAAGGGGATTCGAAGCTTCAATTGCGAATCGGAATATGAGATCGAAACCATTTCGCAAATTGCCGTTTCGCTGAATCGCACGGCGTCTATCGCCATTCGCGTCAACCCCGACGTGAATGCCGTCACGCATCCGTATATTTCTACCGGCCTTCGCGAGCATAAATTCGGCATCGATATCGCTCACGCCGAGGCTGTTTACCGCCGCGCCGCCAAGCTTCCCGGTATCGCGCCCGAAGGAGTCAGTTGCCACATCGGCTCGCAGCTTTTGGATATCGGGCCGCTGCTCGAGGCGTCTGAAAAAGTGTTGGATTTGGCGGCACGTCTGCGCGCGGCCGGTTTGCCTATCCGCGATCTGGATCTGGGCGGCGGCCTTGGCGTGGCTTATCGGCCCGGCGAGCGCGCCGCCTGCGTGCAGACTCTGGCGGAACGTTTACGGCCACGTCTGGAGGGCCTCGGCCTGACTTTGCTGCTCGAGCCGGGCCGCTCGATTGTGGCGGAAGCTGGCATCCTTCTGATGCGCGTTTTGCTCACGAAGCGCAACGGCCAAAAATTGTTTGTGGTGGTGGACGGGGCGATGAACGACCTCATCCGTCCGGCCCTCTACCAGGCGCATCATGAAATTTTGCCCGTGCGCGAAGCCGCCGCGAACGTGCCCGCTGTTACTGCTGATATTGTTGGCCCGGTCTGCGAAACCGGCGATTTCTTCGCACGCGGCCGCGAGATCGCGCCGGTCGAACCTGGCGATCTGCTCGCTATCTGCATGGCCGGCGCCTACGGCTTCGTTCTCTCCTCCAACTACAATTCACGCCCGCGCGCTTGTGAATTGCTGGTGGATGGCGCTGAAGTTCTGGTTGCCCGAAAGCGCGAAACTCTAGAAGATTTGATTCGCGGCGAAGCGTTTTAAGCTGTGTTACGCATCGGCCTGGGGATGCGGGGTATTAATTATTCGTGTCGGAGGGACTGCGTAGGATCCACTCGGATCGCGCGACGTGCCGGCCCAAGCACCGCTGCGAGAGCCGCAACCGAAATTGAAAGCACCGCTGCGCCAATCACGACCGGGTCATGGGAGCTCGCCTGATAAACGATGCTGGCCAGAACGCCCGCTCCGGCAATTCCGAGGGCCAGGCCCGTTAGGGTTCCGGCCGTGACTAGAAGACCGATGCGGCCAAAGATGAAACGCAACACCTGGCCAGGGCGCGCTCCGACAGCTATCCGAATGCCGATCTCCCTCACGCGCCGTGAAACGGTATACGCCGCGAGACCATAAACTCCTGTGAGACAGAGCATGAGCGCGAGCAGGCCGAATGCCCCGAGGGTGGTGGCTGCGGCGTGCATTGGCAGGTACGCGAGACTGAGCATTTGCCGCAATCCCCCCACTCCATAAACGGCCAGACTTGGGTCGAGTTGCGCAAGGGCGCGCCGCATCTCCGCAGCCAATTCGACCTCAGGACGGTGGGTGCGCGCGATCAAAATGGTGGTGGGCGAATAGTTCTGAAGGATGGGAAAGAAGACCACTTCTTTTGGGGCCTCGGTCAGCGTTTCGTATTTGCCGTCTTCCACAATTCCGACGATCTGAACCAGATCCTCGCCACCCACGCCCCAGCGGAAGCGATGTCCGACGACGTTTGGCGTTCCGATTATGCGGCGTGCGAAGGTTTGATTGACGATCGCGACCAATGGCTCGTTCCGATGGTCCTGCAGTGTGAAATCGCGTCCGGCCAGGAACCTGGTCCCGATCGCATGGAAGTAGCCAGGCGAGACTTGGTAATACGTTGCGCCGTGTCTGTTCTTAGGCCGAAAGTCTGTTGTGTTTTCGGGATAAACCGTGGTCGTCGACTGATCGATACTGAGTGGAACCGAGTTCGAATACGCGGCCGATTCAACGCCAGGCAGACCCATGACCACTGCGAGCGCGCGCTGCTGGAGTAACCGTCCGCGGTTCTCATCGTAGCTGGCAAGTCCGAGATCGAAGCCGGCTACAACGGCTCCATCGGGCGTGAATCCCAGGGACATCCGGAGCGAGCGCGCCAGGCCGCGCGCTGCAACGGCGCTCGAAATAAGGAGCACGCAGCAGAGGGCGATCTGAACCGGCAGGAGCAGATCGCGGGCCGCCCAGCTTCGGCGAGATACGGGTTCGGCCAGCCCTTTTAGACTTAAGGCCGGGTCAGCGTTCCAGGCGCGGCTTGCAGGACCGATCCCAAAGAGCAGCCCAGCAAGAACTGCCGCCGAGAGCGCGAACAGGAACACGCGCCAATCGGCGTTCACGTCGAGCTGGACAGGGAATTCGAGTGGTGCGTGCCACTGGCTCAGCAGTCGCAAGAGGACAACGGCGAGCCCGCAGCCGGTGGCGCCGCCGACAAGGGAAATCGAGAGCGACTCCGTGAGCAACTGTCGAATCAGGCGTCCGCGGCCTGCACCGATGGAAACCCGGATGGCCAGTTCGCGCTCGCGATCGGCGGCGCGGGCCGTCATGAGCGCCGCCAAATTGGCGCAAGCAGCCAACAGAACAAGAGAGGCAAGCAGCATCACGCCTGCGCCAAACGCGCGGGTGGGCTCGCGCATCGTTGAGCCCGCCAGTCCGGGAGCGGACAACGTGAGCCGCATGCCTTCATTCACACGATGCTCACGCGCCAGTTGTGCCGCAATCGTCCGGAGGTTGGCTTGCGCCTGCTCGAGGCTCACACCTGGCTTGAGGCGTCCTGCGATCCAGGAGTTGAACGTGTTTCGGGTGTCCAGCCACGAGTAGGTTTCGATCTGCGGCTGCATCGTCATTGGTATCCAGATCTCGGCCCAATAGAAGATCTCGGTGCCATGAAAACCGGGCGGAGCGACGCCGAGCACCACGTAAGGGCGGCCATTGATGCGGATGTCCTTGCCCGCAATATCGCGGTCGCCTCCGAAACGGTTCTTCCAGCAAGCGTAGCTCAAAACGGCCCAAGGACTGGCCCCTGGATGCACGTCTTCGGCAGGCGTGAAGAATCGACCAAGCACCGGCTTGATCCCCAGCGCCTCGAAATAGTTGCCGGTTACGAGATAGCCCCACAGGCGGCTTGCACCACCGTTATTTTCGAGCGCCATCTGAGTAATCCGATAAGCGAAGAGTGATTCGAACACGTGGTTTCGGTCGCGAATATCCCGGTAGTTCGGGAAGGAATTGGCAGGATGACCGCTGTTGTTGACGAAAACGACGTGCTCCGGTTCGGCAATCGGCAAGGGTTTCAAAACAAGCGCATTGAGCACACTGAAGACAACGGTATTGGCGCCGATACCAAGCGCGAGGGAGACGATTGCGGTCACTGTAAAACCTGGCGATTTCTTCAACTGGCGGCAGGCGTAGGCGAGATCTTTGGCCAGGTCTTCGAGCAGGCCGACTCTGCGCGCATCCCGACATTGTTCTTTTGCCAGCTCTACGGGTCCGAACTCACGCTGCGCGAGGGCGCGGGCTTCGGATTCGGTCATCCCGCCGGCGGCGTAATCTCTAGCGAGCGCTTCGACGTGAAGCCGGATCTCCCGCTCAAGGTCCGCCTCTGCGCGGCGCCTTCTGAGAAGCGAGCGGAGGCGATGGGCAAGAATCCGGCGTAATCGCATGAGACCTTGATCATCGACAACTATACCCCGATCATCGACAAAGTTCAAGGCCGAAGTCTTAACTTTCGTTGCAGCGTGGGTTTGCTGGCATTTTGGGACTTGGCGCCTTCTCGGTCGCCGTTGCGAGAGTGCTGAAAAGAGTATCCAGACCCGACGGGATAAAGTCTCAGGTTTCCGGGAATCACACGATCCTGTTCGCGTCGGGGGTCCTATATGTTGGAGGTTTCGGTCCGAATATCATTGGATCGGCGTTGATCTCGGTCGCATATATATAGGCGCAGTTGCTGAGCTGATCGGGGACAGGCTCTTGGCTATCGTATGCACGGGTGGAAGTTGGTTTTTCTTAGCCTGGGCCACCAGCAACGGGTGTCAACCGACCCGGTCGCTCGAGAGCATGCGTGCTTCGAGGTTCCTGATGCACGCCGGGCTCGCAATTGCGGTGACCTTCTTTACTTTGTCGGCGCACGTGGAATCGTTGAGGCTGGCCTCCCTCGACCAAAGCCCTTCGGAAACACAGAATAGCGGCTCAAGAAATAGGCAGCTTCAATCGGGAGTTATTCTATTCGCGAAGAAAAGAGTCAGTGTTCCAGTATTCGTACCGCGTTCGCGCACGCTGCACACCGGAACGCCACGATCGTTACCGAAGATTCTTAGGATTCCATTCTCTGGTGAATACTGGTTTTCACGATGGCCCCTCCTACGGCCTCCGGCAAGCTCACTGAGAGAGGAAGGCGATCCGACGACCGTCGATGTGACGTTAAGGGGCTTTGGGAGCTTAGTCATGCAGGCTCGACAGAATATCGGGCGATCTTTTGACGTGTACTGTTGCCATCCGATCAACGTTGTTTTATATGCTGCGCGCACCCATGCTGATGCCGTCCTAATGGAGCTACTAATAGTCGATTCATCCAGAACCGAGCACAATTTGCAGAGTTTGGGAGTCAATCCGTGGCAAATCCTATACAAACTTTGACGGATGCTGCTGGCGAGATCGGCACAACCACCTACAGCTTTGAGATGCCTCGCCACTCTGTCCTGCGGTCCTCGATTCACTCGCTGTCTGGTTTCATCTGCAGCCGCCTCGAACTCGTCAAAGTGCAATGTTGTCGATCGAGCGCTTTGAGTTGGTCCCTTAAAATCGCGAGTTTGCCGAGTAGTATTCTTGCGGCGCAGAATTCGTGTACGGGAGTGCAGCTTAAAACTGGAAAAGTAAAAATGAGAATTGTCTCGGCTTTCGCTCGCTCTGGCTTTTCGATACCTTGTTAATAGGAATCGCAGCGCAGCTCGCTACATCGCGCTGTATAGGTTTTAGCCATATGGTTGCCCCGCTGGTTGCTTTGCTCTTCGCTACGGCGACTGGGACCGAATATCGTGGGGCACTAGATGCCAGACTCGTCGCGCCGCTGCCTCTGCATCAGAGCCGCTTATTTACGCTGGCAACCGGGCAGCAGAAACAATTGCTCGATGGCTACCTTAGCAATTCCGACAAGGTCTTCGCCGGGATCATTCGCGGCGTGCCTGCTTTCGTCGTCGAACACGAGCGCCTCAAGCCGACGCTCTATGTCGATGTAAACCGCGATGGTCGCATTACCCACAACGAGAAGTTCAGCCTAAATCCAGGAATGGATGACCTACAGGCCGGCGTCGTTGTCGTCGAGTTTCCGCTTCCCGGCGCCTCACCAAGTGAGTATCCGGTTCGCGTTTACGTGTACCGCGCACAGAAGGACCCGAACTCGCGCATTGTCGGCGAATCGCCGTCTACTTACGTTCGTGGAACAGTGAATGTGAACGGCCGGCCGGTTTTGGTCGAATACACGTTCGACGCCGAAGAACGAAAGGTTGATCTCACCCACGGATGGCAGGGCATGGACGTCAATGGCGACGGCCACATCGATACCGGTATCACCTCGCCAGAGTATCTGTTCGCGCACGATGAAACGCTCATCTTCCAGCTTGATGGCGTGTACTTATCAACCAAATCCATCGATTTTGCGAAGCATGAAGTGGTGCTCTTTACTCACGATTCCAGTGAATACCAAACGATTGCTCTCAATCCGGGAACCGCCGTTCCGGATTTTCAATTCACGGATTTTGGCGGCCGGCATCGCAAATTGTCCGACTTCGCCGGAAAACTGGTGCTGCTCGATTTTTGGGCGAGTTGGTGTCGTCCTTGTGTGTCCGAACTGCCAACAGTGAAGAGCGCCTACGATGGACTGCGCAGCAGGGGTCTCGAAGTGATCGGTATGAACGTGGACGAAGATGCCGCCATGGCCCGCAAGACGATCGCTCGTGAAAAGTTGAATTATCCTCAGGCGGCCTTCGAGAGCATTCGCGAACTTGAAGAGAAACGGTTTCGAATACGCGCATTCCCTACATACGTTCTGATTGGTCCCGACCGCAAGATTCTGGCCGTGGATTTCAGTGGAGAGAAAATTCTCGCTGGGGCGGAGCACTGGCTTTCGTCCCATAGTCAATGAGCCGGCGCCCGCTATCAGAACTTCAACTTCAAAGCAAATTGAATAATGCGCGCGTCTGCGGCGCTCACAATCTGACCGAAGCCGGCGCCTAACGTCACGCCAGGCAAACTCAAATTCGTGTGATTGACCGCGTTAAAGAACTCCCCACGAAACTGCATGCCGAAGCGTTCGGTAAACATGAAGTTCTTGGCCAGGTTGAAATCGAAATTCACGAGTCCGGGTGCGCGAACGATCCCGACGCCGGAATTGCCAAAGATTTGATTCGGCGTGTTCGCCGTCAACGGCACGAAAGCGCTCGTATCGAACCAGCGGTCGACCGTGCGCTGATCGGCAGGCAAATTGCCGTCAGCGGTCCGATTCGGACGGCTGCGCCGCTCCCCGCCAATGTTGATCACCTGCGACTGGTTAATCGTAAGCGGCAGACCGCCCTGCCAGGTGAAGATCGGCGAGAACTCCCAGCCTCCCAAAACGAGGTCGGCTGGCCGCGACCAGTTCGCGCCGATCGCCTGATGGCGTCCGAACGGAAGTTGCCATACGCCCGACATCACGAAGCGATGAGTAATGTCGAACTCCGAGGGCCCGTACTCTACGCGGCGGTTATGCGGATCCTGCGGCTCCTTGTATTCGCCCACATCCACGCCATTGCCGACACCGCTGGTCGAAAGGTGGTCCACGGAGTCGGTCAGCGCCTTTCCATAGGAATAGGACGCGAGAAGCGTAAAGCCCCTGGAAAGCCGCCGCTCGACTTTCACTTGCAATGAGTTATAGTTCGCGATTCCGAGATTCTCGAGGATCTGAATGTCTCCCTGTAAATTCAGCGGCGCCAGTTCGCGCGGCCCGACGGTCACGATGCCCTGCGAGTTGAACGTATACGTGTTCGGATTCAGATTGCGGAATGAGGGCAGCTTCAATGCCCGATTGCCGACATACGAAACGTCCAGCACAAGATTGTTGGTGAGCTCGCGCTGGATACCGAAGTTGTACTGCTGGACGTAAGGCGAGCGCTGGTATGGATCTTGCGCCTTACGCGCTACGGTCGCCAGGTTGACGCGGTTGATATCGACGAATCCAGCCGGTATACCGTCTTGCAAACGGAAGAGGGCGTCTGTCGCTCGCAATACGCCTCCGCCCGCAATCTGCGAGTTTGCCAGGATGATGAATGGCGGGTTAAACCCTAGCAGACCCTCGCGGCCCAGGCGATTCGCGTGATTGTAAAAGAGGCCGTACGCTCCTCGGATCACGGTTTTGGGCGTGGCCGAGTAGGCGAACCCGATTCGCGGCGCAATATCGTTCCAGTCGGGGTAAATAAGAGCTTCTTGCGCGAGCGATCCTTTGGTGGCAGTGATAAATTTTCCGGAAGCGGAATCGAAGTTCGCCCATTTGAAGTCACGCTCGCGCGGTGGAGTAGCAAATTCGTAGCGCAGCCCGATGTTCAACGTAAGCTTCGAATTGACCTTCCAGTCGTCCTGGAAGAATCCGAAATACATGTGCTGGTAAATGTTGAATACGGTATTCGAGTCTTGCTGATACTGCGAAGGGAAACCCAGCAACAAGTCCGCCACGGAATTTGCCCAAACCCCGTTCACGCCGGTAAACCGGCCTGTGAAATTAAACTGGCCGAGCAGCGAACTGACGTCGCGAATTCCTGTTTCGACATTTAGCAGCTCCGCCCCGAATTTCAGCGAGTGGGCCCCGTGATTCCAGCTCAACGATTCACGAATGTTCATGCTGCGCGGCGTTTGGAACTGGGGCTGCGAGGTGGTCCGTCCGATCCGCTCCAAAGTGCCGCCCGGGAAATTAAACACAGGCAGCCCGCCGCATATCGAGGGACCCGTCGGTGCATTCTGCAAGCCGATGAGATCCCCGGGGCAGGGGGTACCGAAATTTGGCGGAAGCTGATAATAATCGCCCAACGCGTAGCCAAAGCGGGTTTCCGACACCAGAGTCGGCGCGATGATCCAAGCCAACCCCGCTGCAATCTGCTGGGACTTCAAATTTGCGGTCCCGAACGTGTCGTTGAAAGATCCCTCCGACAAGCCGGGCCGCGGCGCGGGTTGAAAAATATCCGACTTCGAATAGGAATACCGGCCAAAGGCATTCAGGTTCGAGGAGAAGTTGTGATCCACACGGATATCGAACTGGTCCGTATGGTTGGTTGTTACCGGCGCCGTAACGAAGTTATTGTCGAACGTCGGCGACACAGCGTTGGGCGCTGGACTCACATTGAGCACCTTCTGGCCAATTGGGTCGATTAAGTTTGCCGGAAGCCGCCAGCAGTTCCCCTTGCCGTCATTGCAGTCCGCCGTCGCCGGAATGCGAAAGTCCTGGCCCGTGTCATTTCGATTGTATGGATTCCAGATCGGGCTGGCGAACATTCCTCGAAGCCAGACCGGCTGCGGAACCGAGCTTGTCCGGACCACGGCCGCGGCGTCGCGCAAGCCCTCGTAATCGCCGAAGATAAAGGTCCGATTCTTGACGATAGGGCCGCCCACGGCGGCGCCGAACTGATTGCGTTGCCGGAATGGCTTATCCAGCCCATTCTTGTTGGCAAAAAAATTACTCGAATCCAGTACGCTGTTGCGCAAAAAATCGTAGATCGTCCCATGCACCTGGTTGGTGCCTGACCGGACGACGGCGTTCACCAGGGCGCCTGCGCTGCGGCCGAATTCCGCGGAGTAAGCGTTTGTCTGAATCTTAAACTCCTGAAGCGCCTCCACCGAGGGTTGGATGACTTGAGCATTGAGCCCTCGAAAGCTGTTCGAATAGGAAGTATTGTCGACTCCATCTAACTGGAAAGCATTTTGGAAGGCGCGGTTGCCGTTGACGTTGAATACTCCCCGAAAGCCGATGGATTGCAGGCGCGGCGTCGGTGCAAGCACGCCAGGGGAAAGGAGTGCGAGCTGATTGTAGTCGCGGCCGTTCAGTGGAAGCTCGACCATCTTGGTGTGATCGATGACAGCCCCGCGGCTGGCTGTTTCCGTCTCGAGCAGCGGCGCTTCCGCATTCACAGTCACCCGCTCGGTCACGTTTCCGACCGTAAGCTTTATGTCGAGACGTGCGGCCTGATTCACCTGAAGCACAATCCCGTCCGAAACTGACTCTTTGAAGCCTTTTGCTGTCGCAGTCACGCGATAAGAGCCGGGCTTGAGACTTGCAAACACGAAGCGGCCCACGTCGTCGGTTGTAGCGGCCGCTTCAACATTGGTTCCTTCATTTATGGCCCGAATCGCGGCGCCGGAAATTACGGCGTCAGCCGCGTCGGTCACGACACCGCTGAGCGTCGCGGATTCAAACTGTGCGACGGCCGGCAGTGCGCATATTAAGAGAATCGATGCACGAAGTGCAAAGGTGGCTTGTCTCCGATTCATGATCACCCCCTAAGGTTGGAAACTAAAATACCACTAATTTTAGGGGCTGAATATTGCGGTCGTGTAAGGGTTCTGCAACAACGTTGTTACACAAATTTCAGGTGGCGGTTCTTGGCCTAGCCACGATGTGGGCGGTGAGACCAAACGCCGAAAGCGGTCTCTCTATTCGGAGGGCGTATACTTGATTTCGCTCACAACGAAAGGACGCGTCGCTAATGAAGATGCTCTACTGCTCCGAGTGTACTATCGGCGAAGATGCCGGCCCGTCTCACGCGATGACAGACCGTCAGCGGATAGCTCGAGCAATCGCTGGTGCTGGCTGGGTAGGTCTTGCGTGGGCATTTTTCCGCATTCCGGTTCGACCGATTGCGTGGCCGCTGACGATAACCGCTGGGTGGCTTGGCATCTCGCATCTCGTCGCAGGCTGGACAGGCTATCCCGACTGCCCTGAACTTGGTGCAATTGCGAGTTTAGTGAGTCGCCGTTATATCGGCACCCGCTGCGGTCCATGGGCGCGGCTTGATCAGCGACTGCAGCCGCGCAGGCGCGAGCTATCGCCTGAGGCTTGAACTCAGACGAGTACTTCAGTGTCGGCCTGCATAGCGGTCAACCTGGTTGGGCCTGGTTCAGGAGACTGAAGCCGCGAGAACGTGCTTCCATTCATTCCTCGGCGAAGTCTTCATATTGGCGGAGATCGGATAATGGATCGCATAAGTGTTGAATCCGGCTTTGCGCGACGAACTGATTGCAATGCGCGCCGAAGACCTACGAGTTCGGCAAGAACTGGTTGAATCCGGTGAGCTGGGCGGCAGCTATGTTCCGCGAATGGAAGCCGTGCACATCAAGAACGCAGAACGGCTTAACGAGATCATCGACGAATACGGCTGGCCGGATGAGCAAACAGTCGACGAGGATGGGGCCAAAGCTGCGTGGCTGATTGTTCAACATGCAATCGGATTCCCAGACTTTCAGCGAAACTGCCTTCACTTGTTACGACGCGCTGCGGACGAAGGACACATCCGCCGATGGCAGGCCGCATATCTGGAGGACCGGATAGCCATGCAGGAAGGCCGGCCTCAGCAATACGGGACGCAGTGGCTGGATGATCCTGTAGATGGCCGAATTCGCCCGTGGAAACTGGCCGATCCTGAACGAGTGAACGAGCTTCGTGCGGAAGCCGGTTTACCGCCGATGCCTCCCATTCCCGAACGTGGCCCGGAATTGTCGCCCGAACACCAGCAGGCGATCCTTGAGAATCAGCGCTGGTGGGAGGATTGGTTGGTCAGCAAGGGATGGCGAGGATAGCTCCAGCTATGTCCGACCAGTTGCAGATTTCCTGTGCCTCTTACCATGATTTGCCCGAGGTGGCGCAGGTGCACGTCACATCTTGGAAGCAGGCATATGTTGGCCAAGTGCCCCAAGCGTATCTGGACAGCCTTGACGCAGCCAGACGATTGCGGGCTTGGCAGGAACAATTTCCGAATCGCGATGTCTCTGGCTTGTTTGTCGCGAAGATGAACGACAAAGCGACAGGGTTTGTTTGCTTCGGCTCTGCTCGCGACCAGGATCGGCAGGACTGGGAAGAGATCTACGCGATTTATGTGCTCAAGGAGTACTGGGGCCGCAGTGTCGGGTACGCTTTGTATAAAAATGCGTGTGCCGGGATTAGAGAGAAAGGCTTTCAGAAGGCCTATCTATGGGTGCTCGACACGAATCATCAGGCTGTCACGGCGTATCAGCGATGGGGCGGCGTGGTGGAGCATGATCGGGTGAAAGATCACGTGATTGGTGGTCATCCAGTGAAGGAACTTTCCGTTCTATTTAACTTCACATAAGGTGAGTGGATGAAAACGCCTGTGCCCACCCACCGCTTACCGGTGGTACTAGCCGCCTCAATATTCATGAACCGTGTCGAACAGCTTTCATCCAAGTGACAGGGAAAGCCGCAACAGGGGTCTGCCGGCTTGTCCGATAACCGAATTTCACGAGCATCTACAATGTTTCTGGCATGAAGGTTCCCGACTT
>JAICIH010000126.1 GCA_025924475.1 Bryobacteraceae bacterium | reverse complement strand
TGATCCTGGTCGAGCGCATGGCCCAGCACCACTGGCTGCGCAACCGCGCCACCATGCTGCAAGGGAACTGTTTCCTGGACGACGGCACGATTGACGACAAACGCCTCGCGCTCTACCTGCGCTATGAAACTACGCACGAGCGCGCCTTTCACAAATGCCTGAACGAGCTGCTAAGAATAAGAGCGGAAAAGAGAAAACAGGAAATTGGGTTCGAATCGCAAAAACGCAAACAGGAGGAGCACGACCGCAAACAAGAGCAGCACAAAATGAAAAAAGACATCCACCAATGGGCCGTCACCCTAGCCGAAGCGAAGGTTTACCACCAACAAACCCTAACCGAGCGCCTGGAACAGCTAGCCGAAGCCAAAAGCCAGAGCTAAAAGCCAAAAGCGAACAGCCAAAAGCCAATCGCTAATAGCCTAAAACCGTCTTTTCACATGCAACGGGCTCTGATGTTTGCCCATATCCACACGCGATCCGCGAAATGCGACGCCTTCCATTTCCAATCGCATGCGTTGCTCGAGCGCACTCTCGCGGCTGGTCTTGATTTGTCCGCCGGCCCCGAGCACGCGATGCCACGGAAGCGGCACTCCGCTCTTGCGCAACACCGCCGCTACTTGCCTGTGCCCGCGCGGATAACCGGCCGTTTCCGCCACCTGTCCATAGGTAGCGACTTTGCCGCGCGGAATCATCGTTATGGCCTTCCGGATCGCCCGTTCCGCTTTCGATGCTTTTTCGCCCACCTTCGCCAGCTTAGTACATGAAACTGAGCCGCGACCGCAGGGAGTCGATTGGCCAATTTTTCAAAACTCGGCCAGCAAGCGGTACGTAGCGAAAAGATTTTAACTGAAAGCCAATCGCTGACCGCTGTTAGCTCTGATATAACTCAGTTGAGAATTCCATACTATGAAACGCCGGAAGTTTGTCCAAAATCTGCTGGCTGCGCCCGCCGTGGCTCCTTTGGCCGCCCAGACCCAGACCCAGCAGCAGCGCCCCAGTACCCAGCCCAACACGCCCGCTCGCCAAGACCCGCGGCAGCCCCACGAGATCGCGCAGCTCGCTGTCACCGAGGTCGACCTGGTCTCCGCGACTCATCCATACTTCTTCACGGCCGATCAGTTCAGTGCGCTCCAAAAACTCGCCGCCGTTCTTGTACCGCCGCTCAAAGGCAAGCCGGGCGCCATCGATGCGCACGCTCCGGAGTTTCTCGACTTCTTGATCAGTGTCTCTCCCGAAGAGCGCCAAAGCCTCTACCGCAATGGCCTCGAAGGTCTCAACCGCGCCGCGCAGGATCAATTCCATACCAACTTCCACGGCTTGGAAGCAAAACAAGTTGACACCATCATCCGCCCGTTGCTGATTGCGCGCTATTGGCCGCAAGATATGCCCGACGATCCGATGAAGCACTTCATGGCGCAGGTTCACGACGATCTGCGCACCGCTACTGCGAATTCGCGCGAGTGGGCCGAAAATGGCCCGGCGCCATTCACAGGACGAAGGCGGCGATTCAATCGAGGCCGCGGTATGTACTGGCGTCCCGTCGATCCGGTGGTGAGAGGTTAACCGGCCATGGCAATCAAACAACACGACGTCCTCATTGTGGGCTCCGGCCACTCCGGCGGCATGGCCGCCAAGATCCTTACGGAAAAAGGCATCTCCTGTCTGATGCTCAACGCCGGGCCTGAAGCAGATCTGCAGCGCGACCGCACCATGAAGTCCGCGCACGAGCTTCCTTACCGCGGCTTCGGCCAACCCGGCCGCTTGCCGCACGTCTTCCAAGCCAACGAATTCAATGCGAATCAATGGGTGGACGAAAAAGAAAATCCCTACACGCACCCGCCCGAAGCGCCCTACAACTGGGTGCGTGTGCGCCTGCTCGGCGGCCGATCCTTATTTTGGGCGCGCCAATCCTTCCGCCTCAGCGATTACGAATTCAAGCCTGCCGAAATCGACGGCACGGGCGACAATTGGCCCATCAGCCTCGCCGATCTCGCGCCTTACTATTCGCGAGTCGAACAAATCTTCCGCGTCTCCGGACGCAAGGAAGGTTGGCCGCAGTTTCCTGACGGCGACTTTACGGACTCCAGCTTTCCGCCCGACACCGAAAGCATCAAACGCTTCACCGAAGTCGCCACGAAGAAGGGCATCCGCGTCTCCAAATGGCGTTTTGCGCAAGGGCGCGACGGTCTCGCCAGCTCCATCAATCTGCTGCTACCCGATGCGCTGGCAACCGGCAAGCTCGACATTGTCGAAAACGCCATCGTCCGCGAAATCACCGTCGATAAAAACACCGGCCTGGCCAATGGCGCCTATTTTCTCGACCGCCACTCCGGCCGTGAGATGCACGTCAAGGCGCGCGTCATTGTATTGGCCGCCGGCTGCCTCGAAACCACGCGGCTGCTCCTCAACTCGGGCATCTGCAATTCCAGTGGCGTGATGGGCCACTATCTGGTCGACCAGATGTACGGCGTCTCCGTCGTTGCCTCCATTCCCGAAGCGCGCGACGGCAAAGCTCCCGAAAATCTCATGGGCGGCAGCGCCTTCATGCCGCGCTTCCGCAACCTCAGCAAAAAAGACAAACGCGATTTCATCAAAGGTTATTGCTTGCACGTCTCGAGCGGCGGCGACGCCAGCCAGCATTTCTTCCCGCTCTATGGCGAAGAGCTGCAGAGCAAGCTCGATAGCTACGCCGGATCGTGCGTATCAGCCGGTATTTTCGGAGAACGCGTGCCGCGCTATGAAAATCACGTCCGCATTAATAAGGACGTGAAAGACGCCTGGGGCATTCCTGTCCTGCACATTGAAGCGCGCGACAGCGAAAACGAACTCAATCTGCGCCGTGACGCCGCCAACACCGCCGAAGAACTATTTCACGACGCCGGCTGGGAAGTTATTTGCAAAACCGATCAGGTCAATCCGCCTGGATACAGCATCCACGAAGTCGGTACCTGCCGCATGGGCGACAACCCCAAAACCAGCGTGCTGAACAAGTGGTCCCAAGCCCACGACATGAAGAACCTTGTTGTGGTCGATGGCGCGAGCTTTGTCACCGCCGGCTGGCAGAACCCGACCATGACGATTCTCTCGCTCTCGATGCGGGCGTCCGAACATCTCGGAGACGAAATGCGCCAAGGCAGCGTCTGATGCGCGTGGCCTTGTTCACGCGCGAGTATCCGCCTCACATTTACGGCGGAGCCGGCGTCCATGTCGAATATCTCAGCCGCGAGCTGGCGAAAAAAATCGATGTCGATGTGCATTGCTGGGGCGACCAGCACTACGATCAAGGCATGCTGCACGTGCGCGGCGCCCAGCCCTGGTCCGAAATCACCGACGGCGCCGAAGGCAAGTTCAAGGCTGCTCTCGAAACCGTCAGCCTGAATCTCGCCCAAATCAAAGCGCTCACCGGCGTCAACGTGGTACATACCCACACCTGGTACGCCTCACTAGCCGGTTTTCTGGCGAAAAAGCTGTACGAACTTCCGTTTGTCCTGACCACTCACAGCCTCGAGCCGCTGCGCGCCTGGAAAGCCGAGCAGTTGGGCACCGGCTATGCCATGAGTTCCTGGATCGAACGCACCGCGATTCTCGATGCCGACGCAGTGATCGCCGTATCGAACGGAACCCGGGACGATATCCTACGTTCCTATCCGGTCGACCCCGGGCGAGTGCATGTCATTTACAACGGCATCGACGTCAGCGAGTACCGCTATACTCCCGAAAAGTCGGCGCTCGCCACATACGGTATCGACCCCGCCGTTCCTTATATATTGTTCGTCGGCCGCATCACCCGGCAAAAGGGCGTGACGCATTTAGTGGATGCCATCGGGTACCTACCCGCCAACACCCAAATCGTGCTCTGTGCGGGAGCCCCCGATACGCCCGAAATCGCCCGCGAGATGCGCCAAAAAGTCGACGAAGCCCGAAGAAACAATCCGCGCGTGGTTTGGATCGAAAAGACGGTGCCCCGGTCCGACGTGATTCAACTCTATAGCCACGCGCGCGTATTCTGCTGCCCGTCCGTTTACGAGCCTTTTGGCATCATCAATCTCGAGGCGATGGCCTGCCGCGCGCCGGTGGTGGCCAGCCAAACCGGCGGCATTCCGGAAGTCGTCGTGGATGGGGAAACCGGCTTTCTCGTTCCTTTCGAGGGCGATCCGGCTACCGGCTTTCCTACCCAGCCGGACAAATTTGCGCGGGATTTGGCTGCTAAGCTGAGCGAGTTGCTTGCCGACGAGCCGAAGTGCAAGCGCTTTGGCGAAGCCGGCCGCCGCCGTGTGGAAGAAAAATTCAGTTGGACGAAAATCGCCGGCCAAACGATCCAACTGTATGAAACCCTGGTCTAAGAGATGGCGCTAAAACAAACCGCGATTCAAACTGAGGCCCGTCCCGCCAATACCTCCACCTTACCGGTCGATGGGCGCTGCCGCGTAGTGATCGAAGGCATCACGCCGCAGGTGGACGGCGGGCGGTTCCCGGCCAAACGCACTGCCGGCGAAGTTGTGCGCGTCGAAGCCGATATTTTTACCGACGGCCACGATTCCATTTCGGCCGTGCTCCGCTATCGCCACGAAGACATGCACGGCTGGCAGGAGAGCCCCATGCAGCCTCTGGTGAACGACCGTTGGGCGGGCGAATTTACCGTCCCGCAACTGGGCCGTTATCGCTTTACGATTCACGCCTGGGTCGATCATTGGGAAACCTGGCGGCACGATCTGGCCAAGCGCATTGACGCCAATACCGATACGCCGCTCGACTATTTAATCGGAGCGAATCTGATGGAAGAAGCGGCCGCCCGCGCCGCCGGCGAAGATGCCGATTGGCTCCGCAAACAGGCCCATTCGCTTCGTGTTGAACAGCCGATCGAGGGTCGTCGCGCTATCGCCATCGATCCGGCTTTGGACGAAGCCGTAACTCGCTATCCCGACCGGCGCTTTGCAACGGAAGCCGAGCGCGAGTTGGTGATCGTAGTCGATCCGGTGCGCGCGGCCTTCGGAGCCTGGTATGAAATGTTCCCTCGTTCCACTTCCGTGCAACCTGGCCGGCACGGCACGTTTGCCGATTGCGGAGCTCGTCTTCCCTATGTCGCGGAAATGGGTTTCGATGTCGTCTATCTGCCGCCGATTCATCCGATTGGCACAGCATTTCGCAAGGGTAAAAATAACTCCGTGAACGCCGAGCCTGGCGACACCGGCAGTCCTTGGGCGATCGGCGCAGCGGAAGGCGGCCATAAAGCGATCTACTCGGAACTAGGTGCCTTCGACGATTTTCGCCGCTTCATGGATCGCGCTGCCGAGCTGGGCCTGGATGTCGCGCTCGACATCGCCTTTCAGGTCTCTCCCGATCATCCCTACGTGAAAGAGCACGAGGAATGGTTTCGCAAACGTCCCGATGGCTCCATCCAATACGCCGAAAACCCGCCCAAGAAATATCAGGACATCTATCCCTTCGATTTCGAAACGCCTGATTGGCTCGAGCTATGGCAGGAGTTGAAGAGCGTCTTTGTCTTCTGGCTCGAACACGGCGTGCGCATCTTTCGTGTCGATAATCCGCACACCAAGAGCTTCGCTTTTTGGGAGTGGTGCATCACGGAGTTGAAACGCGACTTCCCCGACGTGTTGTTTTTATCCGAAGCATTTACCCGGCCGAAGGTGATGTATCGGCTGGCCAAGCTCGGCTTTAGCCAGTCTTATACTTATTTCCCGTGGCGCAACACGAAATATGAGTTGACCAGCTATCTCACCGAAACGTCGCAGCCGCCGGTTCGCGAGTTTTTCCGCGCCAGTCAATGGCCGAACACACCCGATATTCTCACCGCCTTTCTGCAAACCGGCAATCGGGCGGCGTTTATGATTCGCTTCCTGCTGGCCGCCACGCTCGGCGCCAATTACGGTATCTATGGCCCGGCGTTCGAACTGCTCGAAAGCCGGCCGGTGCGGCCTGGCAGCGAAGAATATCTCGATTCGGAAAAATATCAGATCCGGCACTGGGATCTCGACCGCCCGGACAGCTTGCGTCATTTGATCGCAACCGTCAATCAGATCCGCCACGACAACGACGCCCTGCAAAACGATTGGTCGCTCGCTTTTCATCCGGTCAGCAACGATCAGTTACTCTGCTTCAGCAAGCATTCGCACGATGGATCGAATCTCGTTGTCGTGGTGATTAACCTGGACCCGAATTCGACGCAGGCCGGCATGGTGGATTTGCCACTTGACCGCTTTGCAATTGACGAAGACCGCCCGTATGTAGCTCACGATCTACTCACGGGAGCGGCATACACCTGGAGCGGACGGCGGAATTATGTAGAACTCAATCCGTTTCGCACCGTCGCCCACATCCTGCAGCTTCAGCCGCACTTACGCGCCGAGAGCAATCTCGACTATTTCTTAAAACCGTGACGCAGTTCATTGCGGATTTGGAACGCTCGCTTCCGGCCTACATCTCCTCGCGGCGATGGTTTCGCGCGAAGTCGCGCACCATTCGCCAGGTGGAGATAAAAGACGTCCTCGAAGCTCCCGGCTTTTTCATTCTGGTCGTCTGTATTCAATATCTGGATGCCGCAAGCGATGAGTACCTGCTGCCGGTGGCGATCGCCTGGAACGGAAAAGAACACAAGGACGCCATTGGTTCGGTTCACGAAGGAAACGGGGGCAGGGAAGGCGTGGCTTACGATGCGCTGCTCGATGAGCCCGTGCGCCATGCCCTGCTCGGCGCGATGGCGGCTGAGCAGCGTTTCGAAGGACAAGCGGGCGCTCTTTGCGCCGCCCACACGCCCGCTTTTGCCAGCCTGCTTCCACTCGCGGATGCTCCGCCGGAAAGCTTCGTCTCGCGCGCCGAACAAAGTAATACTTCCATTGTTTATCGCGACAAGTTCATTCTTAAGCTCTTTCGCAAACTCGAAGCGGGCGTTAATCCGGACGTGGAAATCGGCCGCTTCCTGACACGGCGAGGCTTCGATCACACGCCCGCGGTCTACGGCAGTCTGGCGTATCAGAGGCGAGGCGAGCCGGACCCGCATTCGGCCGGCATTCTCCAGCAGTTCGTTGCCAATCGCGGCGACGCTTGGAAATATACGCTCGAATCGCTAGGCGAATTTTTCAACCGCGTGCTCGCCCGGCAGAACACGATGGTTCCCGAACCGCCTGCGCGCCATCCACTCGATTTGGCCGAATACGATCCTCCTGCCGATGTGCGCGCCGTGCTGGGTGACTATTACGATTCGGCGCGTCTCCTCGGAATGCGCACCGCCGAGATGCACATCGCGCTCGCCGATCCGAATGGAGGACCTGATTTCGCGCCCGAGCCGTTTACGCAAGCCGATGCCCGCCATCTCTACCACGAAACCAGCGTGCAAGCCGCCGGCGCTTTCGATCTTCTACGGCGCATGCTGCCGTCGATGCATCGAGCCGCCGCACTGGACGCGCGCGCCGTTCTCGATCGCGAATACCTGATCTTCGAGCGGTTAGTGGCTCTGCGTGACACTTCCTCGATCGGCGCGCTTCGCATCCGCCACCACGGCGATTATCATTTGGGCCAAGTCCTCTATACCGGAAACGATTTCATGATCATCGATTTCGAAGGCGAGCCGGCGCGGCCTTTGAGCGAACGGCGCGCCAAAGCGTTGGCCATGCGTGATGTCGCCGGCATGCTGCGTTCGTTCCAATACGCCGCCTATGCCGCGTTGTTCGGACAGGTGCCCGGCATTTCGCCGGAGTTGGCCGAGAGCCATCGCGTCGAAGGTTGGTCCGCGTTTTGGAATTCTTGGATTGGCGCGGCCTTTGTGCAGAGTTATCTCTCTCGCGCCGCGACATACAAGTATTTGTCTCCCGAACCCGTGGCGCGGCGTCTCGCGCTTGACGCTTTTTTGCTGCAGAAGGCGGTTTACGAAGTCAGCTATGAGTTGAACAACCGCCCGGACTGGGTCCGTATTCCGTTGCGCGGAATTCTTAGCCTGGTCGCTTAAGACGTTGTCTCAAACGACGTGCTATCATCCCGCCTTAGGGACACTTCATGCGAATCGATTCGTGGTCTTCGATCTTAGTGGCCGCTGTGCCGGCTAGCCTTTTTTTACTAAGCAGTTGCGCCGGCTCTCCGCACGATCCTAAAGAAAAGTACATATTGGTCGTCGATAATTCGAAGATTCCGTATTGGCAAACCGCAGTGCAAGGCCTGCATCGCGCCGCTGCCGAGATGAAAGTGAAATCGGAGCTGCAAGGTTCGGACAATCACGATCCACAAGGCGAGCGTGAAGCGTTCCGCCGCGCGCTGGCTGAAAAACCTTCGGGCATTCTGGTATCTCCTACCGATCCCGCGCTTCTTGCTCCGGAAATCGACTCCGCCATCGCGCAAAATATTCCGGTGATTACTATCGATTCGGACGCTCCCGAAAGCAAGCGGCTTTTCTTCGTGGGAACCGACAATTACAATACCGGCTTGATGGGCGGTAAACTAGCCGCCAAGCTGCTTAACGGCAAGGGCAGCGTGGTGTTCTACACCATCAATGGACAAAGCAATCTCACGGAGCGTCTGCACGGCTATCAGGCCGCCTTCGCCGATCATACCGACATCAAGGTGATGCAGGTGGTCGACATGAACGGTAACTCGGACATTGCCTTCGATTCGGCTAAGAAACTGATCGATAGCAAAACCAAGGTTGACGCGTTCATCTGCCTCGAAGCGTTATCCTGCTCGGCCGTCGCCGATGTGGTGAATCGCAGCGGCATGGCGGGCAAGGTTACCATCATCGCGATGGACACCGATCCTGGTACCATCGATTGGGTCAACAAGGGCGTGATCTCTGCGACCATCGCGCAGAAGCCTTACACCATGGCCTACTACGGCACCAAACTGCTCGACGATCTGCACCATCATCCGCCCAATCCGCTGACCGGTTGGGGTAAGCGAGTATTTTCGCCGATTCCGAGCTTTGTAGACACAGGCACGTTCATCGTCAACAAAGAGAACGTGGGAACGCTTGGACAGCAGCCGCCTAGTGCAAACCAATAGGCTGCTTCGCTTCGGCCATTTTTAGGCGCGCATAGGCCACATCGATTCGCTGCAAATAAGCTCTGCCGATCTTTTGAAATTCCTGTGGGCTGATCCCGCGGCGCCGCGCATCGCGCGCCACTTGTTCGTGCTCGCGCACCGCGCGTTGCCAGTCTTCCTGAAACATGTGAACATTTACGTCTGTCATGCCTTCAGTCTGCCGCCTGACACCCCTGAGCCTCAAGCGAGTTAAGGGGGCTCAGGTCCCAATCTTGTGACCAGTACGACCTCTTACTCTCCCCGGTATAAGGAGCGGGGTATTAAGGTGAGCAAAGTCAGCAGACCGAAAGCCGCAAGGATTTGGGAACCCGGCTCGGGCGCGGTGAGTTCGATTTGCACGGGAGTAGCTCCATCGGATTCCAGGAGCATAAAAGGAAAGTTGACGATTCCGAAACCATCCTGGATCTCAAAGAAGGTAGAACTGGCTTGCATGTGTACGTCTTCTTGGAATTGAAAGTCCTGCCCCAAGCTGAAAGGAAAACGCGTCGCTGCAGACGCCAGAGTTCCAAAACATGTCGCGCCGGCTCTAGTTCCGCCACAACTCTCTCCGAGAGGCCCGATTCCGATGTGGGCAGACGCTATTTGTACGCCGTCCGGCCCTAGGCCAAAAATGACGCGTCCTGGGCTGCCGGGATCCAATAGGAGAAGAAATCCGGAGCGGGCCGGACCTGCCGTCGTGAACGAGTAGTCGATCGAACCGAAAGCTTCCGCAATACCGTTCTGGCCGATATCGACAGCGGCCCCCACGTTTTCTGCAATTTTCCCGACGACAGGAGTTGCTGGCTGATCTGCCACAGGCAAGTTCACGCTGATGTCGGTGCTTGCTCTCGCTCCGCCGACAGGTATTTCCGGCCGCTGAAGCACACAGCTCTCCGAGCCAGTCCTCGTAATGGTTATTTCCGGTGGAACAAACGACCGAAACGTGCAGGTGTTCGTGGATACAACTCCATCTGCAACGAGACAAAATGGACTCGTGAGCGCCAGCAGCAAAACGCCGCGGCGCGCGGAAAAAAGCATAGTCCCTCCGGTCGAGAATTATATAACCGGACGGATCTATACTCTGAGAGTGAGTGTAGTTCGGTTGCTGTGCGCGGTATGTGTGTTCTCTGCAGTTGCATTTGCGGACCAAGATTCCGCTACGCCTACCCAGGAGGATCAGCAAAAGATTCTCGACAACATGCGCGCCTACGCTGCCGGCTACATCTCGAATCTGCCCAATTTCATCTGCCAGCAGGTAACCCAACAACTTGAGGCCGGTAAGAAGCCCAAGAAATGGCGACAGGGGGACACGATCATTTCGAAGCTTGTCTTCAGCGAAGGACGCGAGCAGCGAAGTCTCATATCGGTGAATGACAAGCCAGCTCAGCCATCGCGCTTCGTGAGGCGGCCGCTGATTACTGAAGGTGAGTTTGGCGTACTACTTGCTAATGTCTTCAACGATAAGACGCAAGCCGCCTTTTCTTGGAGCGGGTGGCAGACATTGCGCGGCCGGCGAGTGGCGGTCTTTGATTACGATATCGCCAAAGAACACTCTACACTCCGGCTGAGCTTGAGCGATTTGGCTCAGGCCACAGTTCCGTATCGCGGCAGCGTGTTTGGCGATCCATCGAGCGGCGCAGTGCTTCGCATCACCAACAGCGCCTACGATATTCCGCCCGAGGTTCGTACGCGCAGCATCGCGACGACGATCGATTACGATCCGGTTTCGATTGGCGACCGCGAGTACTTGCTTCCGGTGGAAGCATCCGTCCTGCTCAATACCGGCTCGCATCACGTCTGGAACCGGATGCAATTCCGCGACTATCAGAAATTCGGAGTCGAATCCACAATCACGTTCGGATCCGAAGCGCCGTCGCAATAACGCCTGAAACATCGAGCCGGGTGATTCCGTATACCTATCCGATGGAATCGCTTCTGGCGGATATCCGCCAGTCCTTTCGATTGATGCGCAGGAATCCGGGCTTCACGGCCGTCGCGGTGGCTGCTCTTGCCTTGGGTATTGGCGCCAACACCGGCATCTTCAGTGTGGTCAACAAGGTGCTGCTCTCGCCATTGCCCTATCCCGATCCGGACCGGCTCGTCCGCTTGAATCGTAAGTACTACCCCAACGGCGAAAGCACGTCCGTCTCGATTCCGAAATACATGGCCTGGCGGCGGAATGACGTGTTCTCCGCTATGACGCTCTATGATCTTTCCGGGCCGGGTCTCAATCTGGGCGGCGCAGGGCATCCGCGGCAGATCAAAGGCATCCACATCTCCGCCGATTATTTTAAGGTGTTCGGCGCAAACCCGATGTTGGGCCGGACCTTTACGGCGTCCGAAGACGCGCCGCACGGCCCCAAAGCCGCGATCATCGCGGAAAAACTCTGGCGGTCTTACTTTGCCAGTGACCCGGCGATTCTGAGCCGGACAATCGTACTCAACGGCGAGCCGTATCCGGTTGTCGGAGTGATCGCGGACAGCTTTGTCGCGGACCCCCCTGCCGAGGTATGGATCCCGTTGCAGGCCGATCCGAATAGCACGAATCAGGGCAACTATCTCAACGCCGCAGCGCGGCTCAAGCCGGGAATCACGATCGAGCGGGCGCGTGCCGAAATGCGCGTTGCGGGCGACGCCTTCCGCCGCGCTTATCCGAAGTGGATGGATAAAAACGAAACAGTGGGAGTCACGCCGATGCGCGATTCCATTGTCAAAGATGTCAAACCGGCTCTATTGGTTTTGCTGGGCGCGGTCGCCTTTGTCTTATTAATCGCCTGCGCGAACGTAGCGAATCTGTTGTTGGCGCGAGCGGCGTCGCGGCAACGCGAACTGGCCATTCGCGCTGCCGTGGGAGCGAGCCGCAGGCGTGTGGTCCGCCAGCTTCTGACCGAGAGTGTAATTCTGTCCGGATTAGGCGGCCTCTTTGGATTTCTGCTCGGCATTTGGGGTGTGCGAGCGCTGCTGCTATTGGTTCCCGGCAACATTCCACGGCTCGAAGATCCAACTAAGCTGCAAAGCCTGTTCTCGCTGCTCGATTGGCGCATGGTGGCTTTTACCATCGGTGTGTCTTTTTTGACAGGTATCCTGTTCGGGTTGTTTCCGGCGCTCCAGATTTCGAATCCGGACGTCGCTTCCACGCTAAAGGAAGCGAGTGGGCGATCGGCTACCAGCCGCAAGCAGAATCGCATCCGCCGGTTGCTGGTCGGCGCCGAAATGGCGCTCGCACTCGTGCTGCTTATCTCCGCGGCGCTGCTCATCCGTACGTTTGTGAGCTTGAGTAAAGTCGATGCGGGTATCGACCCGCATCACGTACTGACAATGCAGACATCGCTTGCCGGCGGCCGTTATGCCAGCACGGCGAAAGAAAACGAATTTACGGTAGAGGCGCTGCGCCGCATCGAAAATATTCCAGGAGTCGAGGCGGCGGCCACCTCCATCGTGCTGCCGACCGACAGCGGGGTTGATTTGCCCTTCAACATCGCGGGCCGGGCGCCTAAGGCGGGCCGGATGTATAACGGCGACGAACAGTGGCGATCGGTGACGCCTCACTATCTTTCGGTCTTCAAGATTCCGTTGCTTCGCGGACGATTCGTCGAAGAGACCGACACCGCCGCGTCTGCCAAGATCGTTGTGATCAATCAGGTCATGGCTAACAGGTACTGGCCGAAAGAAAATCCAATCGGACAGGTGATCACGATCGGCAAAGGACTTGGCCCGCAGTTTGAAGATCCGCCGCGCCAGATTGTAGGCGTAGTCGGAAATGTGCGCGAGACCGGTTTGCGCGACGTGAACGTAGGCGTGATGTATCTCCCCCAGAGCCAGCAGCCGGAGGGTATTACGCAACTGGCGAATGCGGTGCTGCCGCTTTCCTGGTCCGTGCGCTCGCGCATCGACCGGAATACATTAAGCGGCCTGGTGCTGCGCGAAATTCAAGCGGTCGATGGCCAGATGCCGATTGCGAGAGTGCGGACAATGGAGCAGATCTTATCGGAAAGCATGTCGCGTCAAAACTTCAACATGCTTCTGCTCGGCATTTTTGCAGGCATTGCGCTGCTGCTGGCGGCGATCGGCATTTACGGGCTGATGTCGTATGCGGTGGAGCAGCAGATGCAGGAATTTGGTATTCGCATGGCGCTGGGCGCGGATTCACCGGCGTTGATCCGAATGATTGTGAAGCAAGGAATGAAACCGGCGCTGATAGGCGTTGCCGCCGGTCTCGCGATCGCTTTCGGAGCAACACGCTTGCTCGGGAGCCTTCTTTATGGCGTGAAGCCGACCGATCCGGCGAGCTTCGTATTGGTCGCCATCATTCTGACGATCGTTGCTCTCGCAGCCACCTATGTGCCGGCCCGCCGCGCCGCCGCGTTAGATCCTGTAGCCGCCCTGCGCGAAGAATAGCTAGAGTGGTGTTGTGGCCGCTCTGGGTCACATGGAGTAATCAGGTCCGGATCCGAGGTTTCCTTCCGCTAAAGTTCCTTCGTATTTCGCCCGATTAAAGAGTACTATCTATGCGTTTTTTCAAACATACTTTGGTGGGCGCTTTACTTATTTCGACCGCGACGGTTCATGCGGGCTCGATCTGGAACAATTCCGAGAACCCGGAGAACTTCCGCGTGGAAGTTACCGGCTCGGCGTGGCTGGTCGATTCCGCCGGTACGATTCAGGCCAACGGGACGCCGGTAGATCTGGTTTCTGATCTCGGAGCGGAACAACAGAAAGCGAGCTTTTACGGACGGCTGGTCTTCAAGCCCGCA
This sequence comes from Bryobacteraceae bacterium, assembly GCA_025924475.1. GTDB lineage: Bacteria > Acidobacteriota > Terriglobia > Bryobacterales > Bryobacteraceae > Bog-105. The sequence goes on along the minus strand of JAICIH010000126.1, from coordinate 428 downwards.
CAGAAGCACCGGATCGTCGTCGAAGGATCGCCCGTGAGTATCAACGGGCTTAATACAGTCAGCCGCAGCATTGTATACCGCGGTCAGACGTTTAACGTAAGCGAAACCGTCCGTTCCTCCGCCGAGTTCAACTATTTCTTTGCGGGCTACCAATACGATCTGCTGAGCGGTCCCGCTGGACACCTGGGACTCTCCGCCGGTGGAGCATATATCGGCGCGACCGGCGTTATTAATGCCGCCCAGAGTGGCGTTGGAGCAAGCAAAACACAGACGCTTGGCCTGCCCCTTGCCGGCGCCGAATTCCGGCTCTTTCCGATTCCCCATCATTCGATCTTCGAATTCGAGGGCGGATTGCGAGGCATGGCGTTCGGTTCGTACGGGCACTTTGTAGAAGGCAGCGCAAGCGGCGGTGTTCGTTTGGGACCAAT
>JAICIH010000125.1 GCA_025924475.1 Bryobacteraceae bacterium | reverse complement strand
CATTACGATCGAAGACCCAGTCGAATATCAAATCAAAGGTATCACGCAGATTCCGGTGAACGAGAAGAAAGGGCTCACATTCGCGCGCGGCTTGCGCTCGATTCTGCGTCACGATCCGGACAAGATTCTGGTCGGCGAAATCCGCGACCAGGAGACGGCGCAGATTGCCATCAACGCGGCGCTGACGGGCCACCTCGTGTTCACGACGGTACACGCCAACAATGTGCTGGATGTGCTTGGCCGGTTCCTGAACATGGGAGTCGAGCCGTATAATTTCGTCTCGTCGCTGAATTGCATTCTGGCGCAGCGGCTGGTGCGTATCATCTGCCCGCATTGCCGCGAGCGCGTGCATTACGAGGACGATTTTCTGCGTGAGAGCGGGCTCGATGTGGGCGAGTGGAGATCGTTTCCGTTTTACGAAGGCCGCGGCTGCATGGAGTGCAGCGGTACGGGATTCCGCGGCCGCACGGCCATCCATGAACTTTTGGACCTGACGGAAAAGATTCGCGAGATGATTCTGGAGCGCCGGGCGGCGTCGGAAATCCGCCGCGTGGCGCGTGAAGAAGGGATGACTTTTTTGCGGCAATCGGCGATCGAGCGGGTGAAAGAAGGAATCACTACGCTGCGCGAAGCCAATAAGGTCACATTTATAGAAGGATAGGGGAAGCAAAACTGTCGTTTCGTGAGCAGGTGCAGCGGTGGTTATCCGATCCGCCACCCGATCAATTTTTTGAAATAGCGGAATACTCGCTCGCCTGGGCGTCTCCGCGCGATCCGGCGCAGCATCGGCAGGAGAAGCTCGCCGAGCGCGGCCTGATGGCCTCGCCGAGCGCGCCGAATGTCCTGAAACCGCAGCTTTACCGCGATGTGCTGCCGGCTGGAAAACGGGGGACAGCGGCGCTCGCGATTCCGGACTATGCGACGCGCATGGCGATTCTGGACTTCGAGCAGTTCCCGGAAAACGAAACGGAAGCGATGGCGCTGCTGCGTTTTCGTCTGCGCAAAAGCGTGCCCTTTCATATCGAAGAAGCGCAGGTATCGTATGCGGTGCAGTTGGCCGAGCCGCAGCGGACGGAAGTGCTGGCGGTGGCGATCGCGCGTCCCATTCTCGAGGAGTACGAGCGGATGCTGGTGGACGCGGGTTACCGGGTAGGTCTGGTGATGCCGTCTACGATTGCCGCGATTCCGCTGTGCAAAAGCGGGCAGAAAGGTATCGAGCAGAAAGGGATTACGCTATTCGCGAAATCGACCGGATCGACTCTGGCGATGCTGCTGCTCGAGGGCGGACGCATACGCCTGGTGCGATCGCTCGATCTGACGAGCGAGGACGATGGCTTCAGACCGGCGCTGCAGCAGACGTTGGCGTTTGCCGAGGACCAGCTCGCGGAGCCGGTGCGGCGGATTGTGTTGGCGGGTTTCGGCGAGGAAACGAACGATCTGGGCCACCGCATCGAGCGCGATTTCGGGATCCATTGCGAGCCGCTACGGTCGCGTTTCGGAGCTGCGTCGCGGGAAAATGCCGGTGTGCTGGGAATGCTGGAAAGGTTTGCGGCATGAAAAGAGCAAATGCGCGGCAAATCAACCTGGCCTCGCAGCCATTCCGTGCGGAACGGGCGCAGATGGCGCTGCTTGCGGGCGTGTGCGCCGTGCTATTGGTATCGCTTCTGGTATTGACAGGACTGATTCTGCACGCAAGGTCGGAGGCGGTGGGATTGCGCCGCCAGTTGGACACGGCAAGTACGACGCTGAAGAAACTGCAGCGGGAACAAACGCGCTTTTCGGCCGTGCTCAGTAAGCCGCAGAATGCCGACGTATTTGCGACCAGCGTTTTTCTGAACGAGGTGATCGCGCGGCGCGGGCTGAGCTGGACGCGAGTATTCAAAGACCTGGAGACGGTAATTCCCGCGAATATGCGGCTTTTGGGCGTGCGGCTTCCGCAAACCGCCGCGGATGAGGGGACTGGCGCGAATCGGGTGCAGCTCGATATGAATGTCGGAACGACGCAGCCGGATGCGATCGTCGGATTATTGGATCGGCTGAAACAATCGAAGCTGTTTGGCGCAGCCGAGTTGGTGAATCAGACGCCGCCTACCCAGAACGATCCGCTTTACAAATTTCGAGTGACGGTATCCTATGCGCAAAAGCTTTAAAACCGCAAACGCGCAAATGTATTTGAAAGCTCTGGCCGGAGTGCTGGCGGCGTTGAATGCGGTTGCGCTATTTTTCTACTTTGCGCCGCCGGGTGGTACGCGCGAAGAATTGTCCGAACAAATTGCGCAAACCCGGAGACAAATTGCGGCGGCGCGCGGGCAAACTACGCGAATGAAGGCCACGGCCGGCAAGGTCGAGACGGGCAGCGACCAGGCAACCAGCTTTGAAACGCAATATTTTCTGCCAAAGCGGGTTGCGTACGTCGGGGTTGTCAGCGAGATCCAGCGGCTGGCCAAAGTGTCAGGCCTGGACGAGCGGGACAGCGTATATACGAAGGAGCCGATTGAAGGAACGGAGGATTTGTCGCTGCTGACTGCGACCGCCAATTTTCAGGGATCGTATGCGAACCTGATGCGCTTTCTGAATGAAGCCGACCATTCGCCGATGCTGCTGATGCTTGATGCGCTGACGGCGGCGCCCCAGTCGAAGAGCGGCCAGATCACCGCATCCATGCGGTTTCAAGCGATTGTGAGGGAGCAGTGAACAGCGCGCCGGCAAGCGGTGGAACGACGATTTTCGGAATCCGGCTGAATGCGGATCCGAAGATCCTGGTAGGCGCTTTGATCGCGCTGGCGGCGCTGTTGTATTGGTATAACTCACGAGGCGACGAGGAAGGCGGGAGTTCGTCCGGTGTGCAGCGCGCAGCAGGAACTGCCGCGCCCGGCACGAATCGCCCGCGAACAGCGACGCGCTCGCGCGTGCAAAATGAACGCGGCACGCTGCGATTGCGGCCGGTGGAAGGTGGGCGCGGCGATATCGATCCTACATTGCGCCTCGATTTGCTCGACAAAGTGCGTGCCGTGCGCCCGGAGACGGGCTCGCGCAACCTGTTTGAGGATGGCCCGGTCGCGGCGCAGAATCTGCCCGCGATTCCGAAGATGGCGCCCATGATTCCCAAGCCGGTTACGTCTACGCCAACCGCGATGCCGGCTACTAATCTGAACCTGGCCGTACATATTCCGTTCAAGTATTACGGATTCGCGCGGCCGGAAGCGAAGGGCGAGGCGAACCGCGGATTTTTCATGGAGGGCGACAATATTTTCGTAGCCGCCGAGGGCGATGTGCTCGAGCGCCGTTACTTGATCGTCGCTTTGACGCCGAATATCGCCAAAGTGGAAGACACGCAATTAAAGCAAGGGCAGGATCTGCAGGTGACCCCGGAGGCGCAGCCGCGATGAGGACCCGAGAGAGAGAACGCGGCTCGGCATTACTGATCGTCTTCGTGTTTGCGGCGGTGATCGGAATTATGTTGTACCGGGAAATGCCGGTGGTAGTTTTCGAAGCGCACCGGCAAAAGGAAGAGTTGCTGATCGACCGGGGCGAGGAATATAAGCATGCGATCAAGCTGTACGTCCGGAAGCTTGGGACTTTTCCACCATCGATCGAGGCGCTGGAAAATACCAACCGGATGCGCTTTCTGCGGCACAAATTTGACGACCCTCTTACTGGCAAAGACGATTGGCGGATTCTGCACGCCGGTCCCGGCGGCATGATCATCGATTCCAAGGTGAAAACGGACAACAAGCTGGATGCGAACGGAAAACCCGTGCCAGGCAATGCGAATTCAAATCAGACGGCGGGCGCCTTCAGCGGTTTCGGGAACAATTCCGGAAGCAGTTTCGGAAACAATTCCGGAAGCATCTTCGGAAGTAGTTCCGAAAGTAGTTCCGGAAGCAGTTTCGGAAGTAGTTCGGATAGCACGCCGGAAATGGTAGTGGCAGCGGTACCGCAGCGCGCTCCGGCCATTGCGGCAAACGGCAGCAACAAAACCGCGGCAACTGACGATCTATTGAATACGCAGCCTGGGGAATCTCTGGTGCCGCGAAGCCGTACCCCCGCGCAGGCCGATCCAGCGGCGCTGCCCGATCCAGCCGCGCAGGCGGATCCAAACGCGACGGCGCAAACAGCGGCCGCTTCTCCTGCAGCCGATCCCGGCACTGGCGCTCCGCCAGCTTCCAGCAACGATCCGCAAGGAATGATGAGAAGCATGTTGAATGCTTCTCCAAATCCGAAAGCCCCCAACGGCCAGCAACCCACGACGAACCGTATGGGAACAATTATGAGCGGAGGAATTGCCGGAGTGGCCAGCAAAGCATCCGGGCATTCGATAAAGTTGATTAACGATCAGGACAACTATTCGTTGTGGGAGTTCTATTTCGATATGCGCAAGGAAGCAAATGCGGCATTCGCAGCGGCGCAAAACAGAGGTTCACAGATGGGGCCGAACGGAACGGCAAATCCGGCAAATCCCTCCTCGAATACCTTCGGCTCTTCCAATAAGGGGTTCAGCCTCTCGAACAATTCGTCCAGCGGCTTCAGCCTCTCGAATAACAATTCCGGTTCTACGCCGAACAACACGCCGGCGCAAAGTCCGCAGCCGTTCCCGAATCGATAAACGGCCTGATTTCATGTGGGGAAAGTGCGTGTATCGTGGGCCGGGGAGGCGCCGATCGCTGGCGCTCACGTTTGACGACGGCCCAAGCGAAGGAAGCTTGCGCCTGATCGAATATCTGGCCGCGGAAGGAATTCGCGCAACATTTTTTCAGTGCGGTCAAAATGTGGAGCGCCATCCCGGGATCGCGCGCGCCATTCGCGATGCGGGGCACGAAATCGGCAATCACACCTATTCCCACGCGCGGCTGTTTCCGCGCATCGGAAGGCGGTTCTACTGGCCGACGGCCGCGCTGATGGCGCGTGAAGTGGCGCGCGCCCAGAACGCAATTGAGCATGAGACTGGCGTTACGCCGCGATTATTCCGCGCGCCATACGGCCTTCGCTGGTTCGGGCTGGACGCGGCGCAAAAGCAATTCGATCTACTGGGCGTGCTGTGGACGGTGATCGGGCACGACTGGGAATGGCCAGCGGATCGAGTGGCCCGGCTCGTGTTGCGGAAGGCCGCGCCCGGCGGCATTGTCTGTCTGCACGACGGGCGCGATATTCAGCCCAAGCCGGATGTCAGCGAAATGTTGAAGGCCGTGCGGCAGATTGTGCCGGTGTTGAAAAGCGAAGGGTGCAGCTTCGAAACGGTGAGTGATTTATTGCGGAGGTGACCTCACTCATTCGTAGTTCTTCCTTTTTTGGTGAGCGAGCTTCTCGGTCTGGGAAAATAGATCCGGCGTCTTGCGAAATTTAGTTTCGCCAAGCCGTTCCAGCGCGGGCTCGATCTCGATCAGGCTGGAACGCGTTGCCTCCACCAGAACACCTAATGTGCCGGTGACCGTAAAGCCCTGGGCACGAGCGGCCTGGACACCGGCCCGATCATCGATGAGCAGTAAATTGGCGCGAATTTCTTTGGCAAGTTCAAGCGCTTCCCACTCGCCTCGATCAATTCCTGGAAAGTCGTCATCATCGAAGCCGACGCTGGCGATTTCACGGACTTCAATCCACTCGGGCAGGTTTTCAGCCCACTGACGTACTGGAAAGGGCGTTCGGGCGTGACGCAATTCACGCGCGACCGCTCCTGGAATCCAGACCTTCTGAAAAAGCCGTGGCAACACCTGTTCATATCCAATCTCGACTAGAAACCGTAGTGGCGATGTGTCAGCCACGACGAGCGGCATCAGTCGAGAAGACCCTTTGACCGGAGCTTGTCAAGGTCGGCCAGATCCCGTTCGAGATCCTCGACCGAGTAGGCATGATCATAAATCTGGCGATCCTTCAAAAACCCGTCGAACTCGAACCGGGTCAGGCCGAGCAACTGGGCAGCCTGGTGATGGGTCAGCTTTTCGGAGCGGTAGCCTTCAATGACAAGGGCTTCGAGAGCCTCACGTCCCGGATCCGGATGGCGGGCAATGTCGTCCGGCAGTTCCACCGTGATCTGCATGGGTTCAAGATAACAGGATTAGAACGGGCGAGCTACTGCTCCCAACCGCCGCCTAGGGAGTTGTAGAGCTGAACCAGCGAAAGGCGCTCGGCGAGGCGGGCGCGGGCGAGGTTTAGCTCAGCGGAGAAGAAGTTCGTTTCGTTGGTGAGGAATTCGAGATAACTGGCTGCGCCGCCGCGGTAGCGTAAGTCGGAGAGGCTGGAGGCGTCACGGGCGGCGGCCGTCAACAGTTCCTGGTGCTCGCGCGATTCGCGGGTACGCTGATAACTGACAAGCGCATCAGAAACTTCGCGAAACGCCGTCTGAATCGTCTGCTGGTAAATGAGAAGCTGCTGCTGCTCCTCAGCTTCGGAAAGCCGGACGTTGGAGCGGAGCCTGCCGGCATTGAATATCTGCTGGGTGAGAGTGGGACTGAACGTATAGATGGACGTCAAATGGCTCAGGCCGATCGCGGCTCCGCCGCCCGTACCGGTGAGCGCAAGATCTGGAAACAATTGCGCCCGGGCAACCCCAATTTGGGCGTTGGCGGCGATTAAGTCTTGTTCCGCCGCCTGAATATCGGGCCGTCGCTCCAGAAGATGGGAAGGAAGGCCGACAGGGACGGAGGCAGGAAGCGGCTGCTCGGTGAGAGGCTTACCGCGCGGAATATCGGAGGGGTATTGGCCAAGCAAGTCGCTCAGCGCATCTTCGCCGATGACGATTTGCCGCTGTAATTCGGGCACCGCGGCGGCAGCGGTTTCGACTAACTGCTGGGCCTGCTTTACGTCGAGCAGCGAAGTGGCGCCGCCATTAGCCAACGTCTCCGTGAGCGACAGAGATTGTCGGCGCGAGGCGAGCGTGCGCTGGGAAATTTCCAGTTCGAGATCGAGTTCGCGAAGCTGAAAATACGTGGAAGCAACGCTCGAAACCAAAGTTGCGACCACAGTGCGCTGGTTCCACTGCGTGGCAAGTAAATTGGCGCGGGCGGCTTCGGTGGCGCGTCGATAGCGTCCCCAGAAATCAAAATCGTAAGAGAGCGCCCCCTGCAATTGCGTGGCGGCAAAAGTTCCAAAGGGGATTTTCTGTGCACTAAAACCCAGCGATCCGGAAAGAGTGGGGAATTGGTCCGCCCGGGTGATGCCGAGGCGCGCCTGCGCCTGAAGAATGCGTGTGGCGGCGATGCGCACGTCGTAATTTTGCGCAAGCGCGGTGTGGATGAACCGCTGGAGAACGGGATCATCGAAGACCGCCCACCATTTTTCATCCCCGAGCGAGGATGTGCTGGCATTGGTGTCGCCGCGATAGACAGTTGGCGGAACGATTTTAGGCCGCTGGTAATTGGGTCCGACCGTGCAGCCGGTAAGCACGATCGCCAGCGTCAACGCGAGCGCCTTCATGCGAGATGTTGCTCCGTAACTGGTTCCGTTTTGCGGGAGCGACGCATGCGATGGGAGAGACTTTCGACGATGTAGAACGCGACTGGTATCAGGAAGATTGCAATAACGGAAGCGGCCAGCATGCCGCCGATCACGGCGGTGCCAAGAATGCGGCGTGAGACCGCACCGGAACCGGTAGCGATCCACAATGGGACGCAACCAAGGATGAAGGCAAAGGCCGTCATCAGGATGGGTCGAAGACGGATGCGGGCTCCCGTAAGAGCGGCATCTTCAATGCTTTTTCCGCCTTCGTATTCGTGTTTGGCATACTCGACGATCAGAATGGCGTTCTTGGCGGACAGTCCGATCAACATGATGAGGCCGATTTGCGCATACACGTCGTTTTCGTAATGGCGCATCAGCAGGAATAAATAGGCGCCGAAGACCGCAATCGGCGTCGCGAGCAGCACGCTGAAGGGCAGCGACCAGCTTTCATACTGGGCGGCAAGGATCAGAAACACGAACAACAGCGAGAGGCCGAATACGACCGCCGGCGGCACACCCTGCGCGGCTTGTTGTTCCTGATACGACATACCGGTATAGTCGAAACCCATCTCGCGCGGCATAGTTTGCGCAAAGACTTCTTCGAGCGCTTTCATGGCCTGTCCGGAACTATATCCGGGCGCGGCGGCAGCGTTGATTTGCGCAGCGTGGTACTCGTTGTAGCGCATGGTGAACTCCGGGCCTTGGATGGGCCGGATATCGGTGACGGCGCTCAGCGGCACCATCTCGCCGCGATTATTGGCAACGTAGAATTGCCCGATGTTTTCGGCGCGCGCGCGATAATCGCCTTCGGCGGCGACGTAGACCTGCCACTGGCGGCCAAAGCGGTTGAAGTAGTTCACCAGATACCCGCCCATGAAGGCTTGCAGGGTCTGGTAGACCTCGGCGACATTCACGCCCTGTCGCATGACCTTGGCGCGATCGACATCGGCAAACATTTGGGGAACGTTAGCTAAGTAAGTCGTGCTGACGCCGATCAGCTCGGGGCGTTTGCTGGCGGCCTGCACAAATTTAGCAACGTTATCGCCGAGGAAGTCCAGAGTGCCCCCGGAGCGATCTTCGAGCATGAAGGTGACACCGCCGGAGGTGCCAACGCCGGGAATGGAAGGAGGTGTAAAAGAGAACGCGATGCCGTCTTCGACTTTGGCCATTTCCTGCACGATGTGGCTGCGGATGGCGGTGTATTGCTCGTTCGCCTGCTTGCGTTCATTCCACGGTTTTTCGGTAACAAAGAAGAAGGCGCTGTAAGTATTCTGGACGCGGCTGAGAAGACTGAAGCCGATGACCGAAGTGCAGCCGGCGACACCGGGCGTTTGGAGAATGATTTTTTCTACCTTGCGAGCAGCATCACTGGTGCGCTGCAGAGATGCGGCATTAGGAAGCTGCAAAGCGACAAAGACGTAGCCCTGATCTTCTTCGGGAAGGAAAGAAGTTGGAAGACGGTCTCCCACAAAGAAGGCCGCGACACCAACCACCACGAGAAAGAGCAGGCTCAGGACGGCTTTGTGTATCAGAACGGAGGAGAAGCCGACATAGCCGCGGGTGGCTTTCGCAAAAACGCGGTTGAACCAATCGAAGAATCGCGCGAGCGGTCCGCGGGATTTTTTGCGCGGCTTGAGCAGAAGAGCGGCCAGCGCGGGGCTCAACGAGAGAGCGTTGAAGGCGGAGAGAATTACCGAGATCGCAATGGTGACGGCGAATTGCTGGTATAGGCGGCCAGTGATGCCCGGAATGAAAACGGTGGGCACGAAAACGGCTGTGAGAATGAGCGCGATGGCGACTACGGGGCCGGAGACTTCGCGCATGGCTTGCAGCGCGGCGTCTTTGGGCTGCATTCCTTCTTCGATGTGGCGCTCCACGGCTTCGACGACCACGATGGCGTCATCAACGACGAGACCGATCGCCAGAACGAGTCCGAACAACGACAGCGTGTTGATGGAGAATCCGAGCAGCGGGAAGATGACGAAGGTGCCGATGAGAGAGACCGGTACGGCGGCCAGTGGAATCAGGGTGGCCCGCCACCCTTGAAGGAACAGGTAGACGACCACGATTACGAGCGCCAGAGCTTTTACAAGCGTATTGATGATGTCTTCCATGCCGGCAGTAACGGCGCGGGTAGTATCGAGACTGACCCGATAATCGAGGTCCTGCGGGAAACGGGCTTTGAGCTGGTCAATGCGCTTACGGACGTTATTGGCCGCCTGAACCGCGTTGGAACCTGGCAACTGATAGAGAGCCAGGATGGCCGACGGATTGCCGTTATAGCGGCCCTGGAGATTATAAATTTGCGCACCAAGCTCAATGCGAGCGACATCTTTGAGGCGCAGAATGGAGCCATCGGGATTGGCACGCAGGATGATGTTTCCGAACTCTTCCGCGGTGAGCAAGCGGCCCTGCGCACGCACCGCGTAGGTGAACTGCTGGCCTTCCGGCGCGGGCTCGCCGCCGATCTGTCCGGCGGGATTTACGGTATTTTGCGCTTGCAGCGCCGCGACGATTTGCGGGACGGTGACCTGAAGTTTCGCCAAACGGTCGGGATTGACCCAGCAGCGCATGGCATATTGGCCGGCTCCGAAAACCTGGACGCGCGCCACGCCTTGCACGCGCGTAAGCTCATCGACCAGGTTGATGTAGGCGTAGTTGGCAAGAAAGACGCTATCGTAGGTTCCTTTGGGAGAGTAGAGCGCGATCAGCATCAAAGGCGACGATAGCGATTTTTGAACGATCAATCCGGAGGTGTTGACCTGAGCCGGCAGTTGGGGCGCTGCCTGCGAGGTACGAAGCTGCGTGAGGACCTGATCGATGTTCGGGTCGGTGCCGATCGCGAAGTCCACTGTGATCCGGGTTTGGCCGTTGTTGGCGTTCACCGAATACATGTAGCTCATGTTGTCGACGCCCGAGATCTGGGCTTCGAGCGGCGTGGCAACGGACTCTTCGAGCGTTTGCGCATCGGCTCCGGGATAGGTGGCCTGGACCAGGATCTCGGGCGGGATGATGTCGGGGAACTGCGCGATGGGCAGCCCCAGCATGGCCACCACACCAACGAGCACCATGAGAATGGCGATCACCATCGCAACGATTGGGCGGTTGATGAAAAATTTCGACATGCTAGGCGCGCTTCGGATTGACGGTCATTCCGTCTCTGACTTTGGCGACTCCTTCCGATATGACGCGGTCGCCAGGGCTCACGCCGCTTTCGACGATCCACATTTCGCCGACGCGCTCGCCAACTTGCACCGTGCGGATGGAGACGCGGTTATCCGCGCCTACAACGGCCACCTGATAGTGTCCTTGCAATTCGTTCACGGCGCGCTGCGGCACTAAGAGAGCGCCCTTGCGGAGCGCGGTCATGGCGCGCACACGGCCGAATTGGCCGGGCCGAAGTAGATTGCCCGGGTTTGCAAACAGCGCGGCCATGCGAATAGTGCCGGTCTGCGGATCGACCTGGCGATTGGAGAACGCGATTTTGCCGGGATGCGGATAGACGCTCCCATTGGCGAGAGTGAGTTGCAGAGGAACTTTGCTGGTGAAGTTGCCGGCGACTCGCAAATATTCCTGCTCGCTAATAGGAAAGTAGACCTTGATCGGATTAACGTCGGAAACGGTGGTCAGCAAGGTAGATGGACCGACGAGATTCCCGATCTGTGTGGTGGCGATGCCGGCAATGCCGTTGATCAGAGAACGGACTTTGGTAAAGCCGAGATTCAGCTCGGCGACTTCGACGGCAGCTTCGCCGGCCTGGATGGAGGCCTGACTGGTTTTAACGAGGGCTTCGTTTTGCGCCTGCGCCTGAACGTCGGTGTCGAGCTGGCTCTGCGCGATGGCGTGCGCCTTGGCGAGCGGCGTGTTGCGCTGGACGTTGATCTTTGACAGAGCAAGCTGGGCTTGAGCCTGCGCAAGCTGACCGCGCGCTTGCGCGAGTTGTCCCTTGGCCTGATCGAGAGCGGCTTGAAATGGGCGTGGGTCGATTTCGAAGAGAACGTCGTCCTTGCGGACGTAAGAGCCCTCCTGGTAATCCTGTTTAATTAGGTAGCCGGAGACTTGCGGCTGGATATTGGCATTCACATAGCCATCGAGGGTCGCCACCCAGTCTCCATAGATGGGAACGTCTTTTTGCTGGACCGGTACGACGATGACATCCAGCGGGGGTGGAGCAGATGCCGTCGGCTGAGATTTACTGGCACAACCGGCCAGAAGCAGCAGGCAGGCTATTAGAGCGGAAGCAAGAATATTCAAACTCGCGGACCCCTTCTCAGAATAAACAGGCGACCAGCGCCGGTTGGCAACCGGCGCGCAGCTTGCCAAGCTGCCCCACAATGCAAAGCAAGCAATTTTTATTGACGAATGGGGGAGGTGCGGAGGTTACAAATGAGCTCGCGACTGAGGTCAGAACAACAGTCGCGCGGCAACTTGCACCTGCCGGTTACCGTAGCCGTTCAGCGTGCTGGTGATGATTCCAAAGTTGGCGGAACTGATATTCCCACCTGTGTTTCCACTTGGATTCGTGAAATGCGGCGAGTTTGCCAGGTTATAAACCTCGCCTCGCATTTCCAGCTTGACGCGCTCGCCCATTGCAAAGGTGCGGAATAGCGACAGATCGTAGTTGTTCAGATGAGGGCCGCGAATGGTGTTCCGTCCGGCGTTGCCGAAGCGGTTTGGTCCGGGCACTGCAAAGGAGGATGGGGATACCCAGGGCTGGCCAGGACCAATGCCTCCGAGGATGACAAGGGGGCCGGCTACATCGGCGTAGTTATTATTGTTATTGCCGGGACAATTGCACGCCGTAGAATCGGCAATTGGCGTGAACGGAGTTCCCGTGGCAAAGCGGTAAATGCCATTCAACTGCCATCCGCCCAGGATTGCCGCTGCTTTACCGCCGCCGCTCAGAAACGGCTTCCCTCTGCCAAATGGAGATTCCAATACGTGACTAATGGTCAATAGATGAGTCTGGTCAAAGTCAGACGGCCCGTATTGGCGCCGCACGTCCAGATTGTCGATAAATCCTGGCTGATTACTTCCCTCGTCGATGGACTTGCTCCATGAGTAGGAAACCTGGAAGCTAATGCCGCTCGCGAACCGCCGAGTTAATACCGTTTGCAAGGCATTATAGTTGCTGTTTACTCCAGGACCACGCAGGCTCGTGCTGGCGTCCCGTCCGAAAGCGGCTTTCAAAGGCAAACCGGCTGTTCCCGTCCCAGGCGCTGCCGCATTCAATTCCCGATTATTCGGCAGTTGCCTTCCCAGATTTCCCACATAAGCCACATCCAGCGTCATCGCCCCGCTTAACTGCCGCTGCAGCGTCAGGTTGTAAGTCTGTATTGTGGGCAAAGGATTGTGTGAGGGAATCACGAAAAATCCCTGATTAGGCGCGGGGCTGATCCTCCCGTTCGACGGAATAGAAACGAAGGCAATCGGCGGCAGAGTGGTGAACGGGCCAGCCACTATCGAATCGTTCTGGACGCCATTCTGCACGTTATAAATCACTGGAAATTGCGTGGACAGTGTGCCGCCCGTAAAACCAAAACGGCCTACCCAGGAGCTGATGGCATAGCCGCCGCGCAGCACTGTCTTGTCTCCCATTCGATAGGCAAATCCCACGCGTGGCTGGACGCTCGATTGCGACGGAACACCGGTCGCCAAATCCACGTCTCCGTAGCCGGCAACGAGCAGCGTATTCGTCGTAGGATCGTAATTCGAAGCACCTCCTTTGTAGCGAGGCGTCACAGCCGAGTACCATTCGTAGCGAACACCGAGATCGAGCGTCAAGGCTGGCGTCACTCTATAGATGTCCTGGATGAATCCGGCTACTTGCGTCTGCCGGTTTGTCGGCGTCACCGTCTGGTAGGTGCGGCTGGTCTGATCCGGCGCGCCCAGAAGGTACGACGCAAAGGAGTTGACGAAGCTGCCAAAGGGTCCGAGTCCAGGACCGCCCTGTAATTGAGTCGTACCGGGATTGAAGCGGAACAGGCCGCGCGGCCCGTAATTCAGACCTTGCGGCTGAAAGCGATCCATGCGGTTGCGATGCACTTCCCCGCCCCACTTCACGGTATGATTCCGCAAGCTCTTACTCCAGGTATCTACCACCGTCATCAAGTTGTCCGTATTCACGAGCGGATAAAAGACCTGTGCGTTCCCCATTTCCGGCATCCCAGAAATCGCCACATTTGCAAAACCATCGGTCGATATTCCGTCCGGATTGGGATTCGCAATGCCCAGCTTTTGATTGGTAACCGTTGTCCGATCAAAGCCGTTCACGTTGGTGCGATAGCGGTTATAACCGAGGCGTAGTTCGGTCAGCAGGGTCGGGCTGAACCCATGAGTGAAGTTTGCAATCGCAGTCACGGTGTAATCTTTGGCGGCTACACTCTCGCCGATGGCATCGCCCAACACGCCCGCCTGCCTGACGTTGTAATGCGACGTCGCGAACTTTCCGAATATCTTGGTTTGCTCGGTAAAGTTATGGTCCACGCGCGCGTCATAGCTGTTGCCGTCGTAGCTATAAGGCTGATTGCTAACGTAGTTGTTCAGGATTCCCGGCAAGTTTGGGGCCGGCAGAAACGCATTCAACTTCTGCGCGATGGGGCTGATGGAAGATGGGCTCAGCCGGTTATTGGGAATCGGTGTACGGGCGCTTGGATCCGGACTGCTTCCCGGATCGTAGAGCGCCAGACCGGGAACGGAACTGAAATCGCCATTCAGGAATGCGGGCAGAGGCAAGGTGTTCGTCGCGGTGCTCGATTGCCGGATATAGCGGCCCTGATATCCGCCAAAGAAAAAGGTCTTGTTGTG
>JAICIH010000124.1 GCA_025924475.1 Bryobacteraceae bacterium | reverse complement strand
CGGCGTGCATCCGCGCCTTTTGCGCTCCCGATGAACGTTAATTCGAACTAATACGGTTACTTTGTTTCCCTGTGGTCAATCTTAGTAATGGGAGAAAAAGATGAGAACGGGAATACTTGCAACTGCAATGCTGATTGTAGGTTCTTTAGCTTTACCGGTTTATGGCCAGGTAGGGCAGGATTTGAAGAATGCTGGTAAAGATACTAAGGACGCCGCTAAGACGGGAGCTAAGAAGACCGCGAAGGGAACCAAGAAGGCGGCTAAAAAGACCGGACATGCCGTGAAGAAGGGTACGCACAAGACTGCCGATAAAGTGGCGGATAAAACGGACGATAACTCGAAGAAGTAGATCTGCGCCCCTGACCTGGAATCTCAGTTTGAATTCTGGGTAGCGAGCCATGCATTGACGCGCTGCTCCAGCACATCGAGAGGGATAGAGCCGGCGCTCAGGACGACGTCGTGAAATTTTCGGATGTCGAAATGAGCGCCTAACTTTTGTTCGGCGCGTTTGCGCAGTTCGAGGATTTTCAGTTGGCCGATTTTGTAGGCGTCGGCTTGGCCGGGCCAGGAGATGTAGCGGTCCACTTCGACTTGTATGTTTTGCGCCGTGAGAGCAGTATTCGCTGTCATGAAATCGATAGCTTGCTGGCGGGTCCAGTGCATGGCATGCATTCCGGTATCGACCACCAGACGGCAGGCGCGCCACATGTCATAACTGAGTTGGCCGAAACGGGAGTACGGGTCCTGGTAGAAGCCGATTTCATAGCCGAGGCTTTCGGCATACAATCCCCAGCCTTCCGTAAACGCCGTTGGTTCGAGTTGTCTACGGAATTCAGGAACGTTTTCCTGTTCGTGTTCGAGCGCAATTTGCAGATGATGGCCCGGCACGGATTCGTGCATCGATAGCACTTCCATTTCGAATTTGGGACGGGAGGCGAGGTTGTACGTATTCACGCGATACGTGCCCGATTTGCTGCCGTCGACCGGCCCAGGCTCGTAAAACGCGGTGGTTTCCGAAGGCGCGTGATAAGCGTCGACTTCCTTTACGCCGTAAGGAGTGCGGGGCAATTTGCCGAACAGGCGCGGGAGCTCTCCATCGATGCGTTTACAGATATCGCGATAGCCGGTCACGAGATCGCCGGGCCGCGTGTAATAGAAGCGCGGATCGGTGCGCAGGAATTTCACGAATTCGTCGAAACTGCCTTTGAAGCCGGTTGCCGCAATAGTCTTGTCCATTTCAGCGCGGATGCGTTTCACCTCGCGAAGGCCGATGGCGTGAATCTGTTCTGGCGTGAGATCCGTAGTAGTTTGCGTGCGCAGGCGGTAGCGGTACCACGCGGCGCCGTTGGGCAGATCCGATAGGCCGATGGAATCACGGCAATTCGGGATATATTTTTTCGCAAGAAAGTCGCGGTACTTGCGAAAGGCGGGATAAACGGCGGCATCTACTTCGGCTGCCGCGCGGCGGCGCAGGCGCTCGCGGTCGGCCGCGTCAATGCCCGGCGGAAAATTCTGAAACAAGTCCAGCAGAACGCTCTTCGCGGGCGGCGTATTCAGAATGCGATCGATCTGGGCAGGGATGTCCCGCAGGGCGATTTTGGGTTGAGTGATGTGATGATCGAGACCAGCTTGCAGCAACGCGATATTTTGATCCACGAGCTGCGGTACGGAGTGGAGGCGTTCGAGCGCGTCTTCGTAATCCTTGACGGTCCGCGCCGGCGCCTGATTTAACGTGAACGGCACCTGGCTGTGAACGCCGCCATCGAGTGGATCGATGCGAAGATACTCCGACGGAAATGCAAGGCCATCGAGATCGCGCCTGCTTTTCCAGAGGAAGAGATCGTAGTTGAGCTGGTCCTCCGGGCTGAGTTGTGATCGGTCGATCGAGCGGAGCGCGTCCATGTTTTCTTGCGGGTGGCGGCGGCGCGCTTCTATGGCGGCAGGCGACAGATCGGTCCAGCGATTGTTTTGGCCCGGATAGCCGGAAAACGTCGCCATTTCCGGGAACTCGTGCATTTGCCAGGCCCAATCGGTTTCAAAGAGCTGGTGAAGACGCGCCGCATCGCCAGCGGCAAAAAGGGAAGACGCGAGGCAGAACAGCATCATCGGGATTTTCGAGTTGGGCGCTATCATAATGTCTTGTCTCAGTACGATCTGATCGTAATCGGTTCGGGTCCGGCGGGCCAACGGGCCGCTATCCAAGGAGCCAAGAGCGGAAAGAAAGTTGCGCTAGTCGAAAAACGCGAAGTAATCGGCGGCGTTTGCATCAATACCGGGACAATTCCGAGCAAAACGATGCGCGAGGCCGTTTTGCATCTTTCCGGATACAACTATCAGAATATTTACGGAGTAAGCTACCGCGTCAAAGAAAAGATCACCATGGCGGACCTGGCGTTCCGCGTGCAGCATGTGATTAAGACGGAGGTTGACGTGACGCAGGCGCAGCTTTCGCGTAATGGCATCGAGGTTTTAACCGGAGTTGCCAGCTTCAAGAGCCCTACTGCGGTTTTAGTGACCAGCTCGCGTGGCGCTACGGAGATTGAAGGGCAGACTATCGTGATCGGGACCGGCACGAAACCGGCGGGCTCCCCGAAAGTTCCGATCAACGGTCAGACAATCGTCAACAGCGACCAGCTTCTCGACATGCAGACACTGCCGCGCACGCTGATTGTGGTGGGCGGCGGCGTGATCGGCGTGGAGTACACGTGCATGTTCGCGACGTTGGGTGTGCGTGTGACGCTTATCGAGAAACGCCCGCGATTGCTCGAGTTCGCGGATCAGGAAATTGTAGAGGCGCTTTCTTATCATCTGCGCGACCATCGCGTGACCATGCGGCTCAACGAAGAAGTGGAAAGCGTAGAGGAAACGGCCGCCGGTGGTCCGGTGGTAGCGTTTTTGGAAAGCAAGAAGAAGGTGACCGGGGACTCGCTGCTCTACGCCGTGGGCCGGCAAGGGAATGTGGATGAGCTGAACCTGCAAGCGGCCGGGATCGAGGCGGACGCGCGCGGGCGTATCGTGGTCAACGAGAACTATCAGACCCAGCAGCCCAATATCTACGCTGTCGGCGATGTAATCGGGTTTCCGAGCCTGGCTTCAGTTTCGATGGAGCAGGGGCGGATAGCGGTGGCGCACGCGTTTCACAAGCCGATTTCGTCCAACCCGAGTTATTTTCCGTTCGGCATCTATACAATCCCGGAAATTTCGTTTATCGGGAAAACGGAGGAACAGCTTACCGATGAGGATGTGCCATACGAGGTGGGAGTGGCATATTATCGTGAGATTGCGCGCGGCCAGATCCGCGGCGATACGACCGGACGTCTAAAACTGATTTTTCACCGAGAAACTCTGGAACTGTTGGGCGTACACATCATTGGAGAAGGCGCATCGGAATTGCTGCACATCGGGCAGGCTGTCATGATCTTGAAGGGCAAGGTTGACTATTTTGTCGACACCGTGTTTAACTATCCGACGCTCGCGGAGTGCTATAAAGCGGCCGCTTTTAACGGCCTCAATAAACTCTCCCGTCCGTAACAGGTCAACATGGCACAGGGCATAGGCATTGTTATTACGGAACGGATCGCGGTGGCCGTGGTTTCCGGCAACACGATCAGCGGCGCGTTGCGCGTGCATCCCGACGATGGTGCGATTACCGACTCCTTGCGTGGCGTTCCGGCGGAAACGATTGTCCAGCGCATTGTGGAACAGGCGCTGCAATTGGGCATTCAAGGGCGGCTCGCGCATGTGGGAGTGGGGATGCCGGGTATTCTGCGCAACGGCATTGTGGAAGATTCGCCCAACCTGGTTCAGTTTAAGGGCATCAACATGCGCGAGATGGTAGCGAACGCGTTTGCCGCGCAATTTGGCAAGTCGCCCGTATCGGTCTTTAATGATGCGGACGCGATGGCCGCGGGCATTGCGGCGACGCGCGGGCATCTGGACCGGCTGACGCGTGTTTGGACAATCGGTACCGGAATCGGATACGGCCGCTATCCGTTCCAGGATGGCGTTTGGGAGGCGGGGCACTCAGTGGTTACGCTCGATCCGAAAGAGCAGTTCTGCGGATGCGGCGGCAGGGGGCATCTCGAGGGCATCATGGGGCATCGCGCGATGCGATTGCGCTTCATGGACCTCGAGCCCGACGAAGTCTTTGCGCAAGCCGAAGCCGGAGAAACGCGCTGTGTCGAGTTCGTGAAGCTTTGGCATCGGGCGCTGGCCGCCGCGACGGCTACCAGTATCCACCTGGACGGGCCGGGTAAGTTCTTTATTACCGGATTCAACGCACGCTTTCTCAATTTGACGCTGCTGAACGAATATCTGCACGAGATGGTGAAGCTGAGTCCGCTGCAGGGGTATTCGTGCGAGGTCGTGCCGGGCGGCGAAGCCGTGGCGGCGATCGGGGCCGCGGTGAATGCGTCGCAAGTGGCGCGGATAGCCGCCGGTTGAAACGCGCCCCCACACCCGACGCGCAGTTACGGCTTTTGATTCCTGGCTTTCAAGAATTCGTCGCCGGCGTTCCAGGTTGGTAGCTGCGGCAGGTTCGCGATTTCGATCCCGAGAATCAAACCGAAGTTAGCCATTTGGGCGATTCCCGAAAAGTCCCAATCGTCGCGGTACTCATCCGAAGGTTGGTGATAGTGCCGGGCGTTGTACTGCTCGAAGATGGTTTTGCCGAAATTCTCCGGTTTGCCGATGTAGTGACTTCCTTGCGAAATCGAGAAAGCGGGAATGCCCACGCGCGCGAGCGAGAAGTGGTCTGAACGGTAGTAGTGGCCCTGGCCGGGTTCGGCGTCCGGTTCAATCGTGAGGTCGAATTGTCCGGCTACTTTCTGGACCAGCGGCCACAATGTGGTTCGCTCGGCGCCGGTCACCGAAACATCTTTCGTTTTGCCGAATGGGTAGAGCGCGTCATAGTTCAGATCGACCGCTGTTTGGCTGGCGGGAACTACCGGATGCTCGCCGTAATAGTGCGACCCGAGCAGGCCGGCTTCTTCCGCCGTTACGAATAGGAACAGAGCGGAACGGCGGGGTTTCTTCGGCAGCGCCGCCCAGGCGCGCGCCAATTCGAGGACAACCGCGCATCCGGTGGCGTTATCCACCGCGCCGTTGTAAATCTTGTCGCCGTTGACCGGCTCGCCGATTCCGAAGTGATCCCAATGTGCGGTGAACAGCACGGCTTGCGATTTGTTGGTTCCGCCGTCTACTCGGCCCACTACGTTGCGGCTCATGATTCTGCGAAGTTTTACGGGAATGTGACCCCGGATGTGAAAGCCGAGGGGAATGGGGTGGAACGATTTCTGGTTTGCGGCAGCGAGCAATTGATCGAGTGATTTGCCGGTCTTGGCGATTAGCTTTTGGCCGGCGCTTTCGGAAAGCCAGCCGGCGAGTTTCAGACCACTCTGGCCGGGCTCCAAAGCGAGCTGCGGATTCTCGCCTCCCCAGGAGCTGCGGACAACGCCCCAGCCGTAGCCGGCGGTCGGCGTTGTGTGGAGGATCAGCGCAGCGACCGCGCCGCGGCGCGCGGCTTCTTCAAACTTATATGTCCAGCGGCCGTAGTAAGTGAGCGCCGGGCCGCCGAAGAATTTCGGGTCCTCCGACGGAGGCTCGTTGGTGAAGAAGACCAGAACCTTACCATGGAGGTCCTGCCCTTTGTAGTCATCCCAGCCGAACTCTGGCGCGTTAATGCCATGGCCGACGAATACGGCCTCGGCATCGAAATCGTTCTGCTCTTGTTGAGATAGGGCCGTGCCGACAAAGTCGGTCAGGAATTTCAGAGATGTGTTTTGATATGTGAGCGTAGCGCCGGGCACCAAAGTAGCTCCCACAAGAGGGACGCGCTGAAAGTAAGTGCCATGATCGCCGGCGGGAGCGACGCCCGCGGCTTTCAGTTGGGATGCAATGTATTCGGTAGCGAGTTTTCCGCCGTTTGTGCCGACGCCGCGTCCCTCCAGCTGATTGGAAGCGAGGTGTTGCACGCGTGCACGCAGGTTCTCCTGAGAGACATGCGGGTCCTCAGCAGCAAAGGCGGAAAAGGTCAGAATGGCGACCGCCCACGCACGAACGAGCATGTTTCCAGTCTAGCGATGCCCAGTACTCCAAGGAAAGATACCCTAAGGAAGTATGACTGCGGCGCTGAGGCGCGGGTTGGCGGCGATGCTCCTGGCCGCTGGCGTGGTGGCGCTGGCGGTGTGCGGCTACTTTCTGCAAACGGGCGCAACGATGGCGGCGATTGTCCTGCTGCTGGCGGTGCTGCTTGCCGGCGCGTACTCCAAACGGTTGGAGGCCATAGTGACTTCCATCGCCGCGACGCTTTGTTTGAATTATTTTTTCATTCCGCCGTTTGGAAGCATTAGCATCGCCGATCCGGAAGGGTGGGCGATTTTGGCCGTATTCCTGGGGGTCTCGCTGGTAGCGACCCATCTTTCCTCGCGGCTGCGCCGGCAACGGGACGTCCTCATTGCGCGGCAATTAGAGACGGAGAAGCTGCACGCCTTGAGCCGCGCAATCCTCATGAGCGGCGCTGGCGAGCCGTTACGCCGCTTGCTGGTGAACAAAAGCATGGAACTGTTCGGGTTCTCCGAAAGCGTTTTGTTTGAAGCGGCATCGGGTGAATTTTACCGGTCGCACATCGAGGGTTCGATTTCCGTAGAGGAAGTGCGCGGGGTGGCGGTACGCGGCTCCATGGAGCGGGCGAACGGGATCACGATCATGCCCGTGGTCTTGGGCAACAAGATCCTAGGGGCGTTCGCATTCCGAGGATCGGCATTAGGCGATGGCGTGTTGCAGTCGTTGGGCAATACGATTGCGATGGGCTTAGCGCAGGCGCAAGCGCAGGAATCCGCTAGTCGCGCGGATGCGATACGCAAAGGAGAAGAGCTGAAGTCGATAATGATCGACGCATTGGCACACGAGCTGAAAACGCCATTGACGGTGATCGAAGCTTCGGCCGATATGCTGCTGCAGCCGGAAGCAGTTTCCAACGAGCAACGCGCCGATTTGCTGGATGTGATCCAGCAGGAAGCGCGCGGCCTGCGGCGGCTGCTCGCCGAGGCGATTCACCTGGCGCGCATCGACGCGAAGCGAATGAAACTTGAATGTGAAGTCTTGCGAGTGGAGGAAGTCCTGGCGGAGGCGATGCGGTCGGTGGGCGAACGTCTGAGCGCACACCGCGTGAAGGTGGAGCAAAGCGGAGATTCGCTGTCGATTTTCGCTGACCGAGAGCTTACGCTACAGGCGTTGAAGCAACTGCTGGACAACGCAAGTAAGTACAGTCCGCCCGGCTCTGCTATCCAAATAGAAGCCCGTGAGCTGGATGGATTCGTCTCCATTTCGGTGCGAGATCAGGGACAGGGCCTAACAGAGCTGGAGCAGCGGCGGGTGTTCGACAAGTTTTACCGCGTCCGGCGGGACCGGTCGGGCGTGCAAGGAACCGGCATGGGTTTGGCCATTGCGAAAGAGATTGCGGAGGCGCATGGCGGATCGGTTACCGTGGAAAGCCGGTTTGGAGAGGGCTCCGAGTTTACAATCACGGTGCCGTCTTCGGTGAAGAGTGCGCAGGTGGAATCGCATAGCAGATGAACGGCTCCGGGCGCATTCTTGTGGTGGATGATGAGCCGCAAATCCGGCGTGTCATGAAGACGGCGCTCACGGCGCATGGCTACGAGGCGTACGAGGCGCGAACCGGAGAAGAAGCTCTCGACGGCCTGCGCGAGTGCAACCCAGACCTGATCCTTTTAGATATGAATATGCCGGGGATGGGCGGCATGGCGGCATGCCGCAGCATTCGTGCAATATCGGAGACGCCCATTATTGTGCTCTCCGTGCGCGACCAGGAGCAGGATAAAATTGCGGCGCTCGATGCGGGCGCTGACGATTACGTAACCAAGCCCTTCAGCGTGAATGAGCTGATGGCGCGAATTCGCGCTAACTTGCGGCGCACGCCGTGGCAGGCGGATAGCGAGGAGCCGATTGTGCTCTCGGAACGCTTGAAGGTGGATTTCGGCGCGCGGCAGGTGATCGCGAACGGCCACGAAGTACGGCTCACGCCCAAAGAATTCGATTTGCTGCATTATTTTGTCGCGAATGCCAATAAGCCGATCACGCACCGCAAACTGCTCCAGACGCTATGGGGCCCAGATTACGGAGACGAGGTGGAGTATTTGCGCGTCTTTGTCAGCCAATTGCGGAAGAAGATCGAAGACGATCCCGCGCATCCACGCTACATTGTTACTGAGCCATGGGTGGGATATCGGTTTGCGCTTCCATCCAGGAATTTGAACGAATCACGTGAGTAAAGCGGGAAGACTAAAGATCTATTTGGGGTACGCCGCGGGGGTGGGCAAGACCTACCAAATGCTCGAAGAGGCGCAGGGCCTGCGAGCGAAGGGCGTGGATGTTGTCATCGGCTATTTTGAGCCGCACGGGCGGAAGGATACGATCGCCAAAACCGAAGGCATCGAGACGGTACCGCGAAAACGGGTGGAGTACCGGGGATCGACTTTCGAAGAGATGGATACCGAGGCGATCATTGCACGGCATCCGCAAATCGCAGTAGTGGATGAATTCCCGCATACGAATGTGCCCGGATCTCCGCGGCTCAAGCGGTGGGAAGACGTGCTTGCGATTCTCGAAAACGGCATCGATGTGCTGACCACGATGAATGTGCAGCATCTGGAAAGCTTGAATGACCAGATGGAGCAAATCACCGGGGTAAAAGTGCGGGAGACGATCCCGGATTGGGTGATCAAGGCGGCTGCCGAAGTGGTGATGGTGGATCTGACGCCGCGCGCGCTGATGCACCGTTTGGAGCGTGGCGTCGTGTATCCGCCGGAAAAGGCAAAGCGCGCGCTCGAGAACTTTTTCAAGGAATCCACGCTGGTGGCATTGCGCGAGATGGCGATGCGGCAGACCGCTCATGAAATCGAAGAGCGGCTGGAGAGCGATTCGGAAATGCTGGGCGTATCGGAGACGCAGCCTGCGCGGCGCGCGCGCAAGCGCGACGATGCGGTGGTGATTTATATCAGCGACGATCCTTCGACGGCCATGCTGATCCGGCGCGGCAAGCGCGTGGCCGATATCGTGCATGCCGATTGTTTTGCGGTGGCCGTGGCTGAAAATAGCGATTTGCGCGCGCTTGCGCCCGCAAAACGCGAAGCGATCGAGAGGCACTTGAATTTCGCGCGCAATCTCCACGTGGAAACGCGTGTGTTGAACGGCAGCGAACCCGCCCAGACGATTGTGGATTTTGCGCGCTTGCATAACGCCCGGCAAATCTTTCTTCCGCGGATGGTGGGTAAAGGGATCGATCGCGTGCGCGGCAAGAGCTTCGTGAATCAGTTGGTCGGCATGGCGGACGATATGGAAGTCACGATTGTGGCCGACCGCCGTCAGGGACGGGCGACAAGTTAATACGTGCGTTAGACTGAAGGCTTCGGGCCGTGGCGCAGCCTGGCTAGCGCGCTTGCTTGGGGTGCAAGAGGTCCCGGGTTCAAATCCCGGCGGCCCGACCAACGACCCCCTTACCCTAAGTAAGTTATCAGATTGACTAAGGTATAGCTCTGGCAACCGGCCGCTCAACCGAAACCACCACATACGGACTGCCGATCTCCAGGTCGGGATAGTTGCGTCCGTTCCCGGCATTGTCAATCGCTTCGATGAAATACATCACGTCCTGCGCAGTCGTGATAAATTCGCCTGGAATTTGCGCCGAATAGAGTCCGGTACTGGTGTCCCGGACCATGTCTGCCGTAAGGTAGTCTTCCATTTGCGTGAGGTGCCGGTAACGCAAGCGCAATGATTTGATCCCCGAGGGATCTTCTGCACGCGCGCTGACGAGCAAGGCTTCGCCCGGACGGGGTTTGCTCACGGGTTGGAGTGTAACCGTGGGAGGATGAGTATCTGCACCGCGAGTCAGATGCGGCAATTCTTTCGACGCTGCAGTCGCCAGCGGTTGCAGTTTCTTGCGCTGCTCAGTGAGCCCGTCGAGCCCTTGCCGTAATTTGGCTAATTCCTCGCTCCAATGGCGAGGGAAGCCCACGGCGTGGACGCCAAATGCGAGGTTGTTTGTGTAGACATCGCCTGCCGATTCGACCACCTGCGCCCAGGCATCAACGGCCTTGCGTTCAGAGGCAATGGCTGCATCGAGTGCCCTGGCATCTCCGGTCATTGTGAAAAGGTTGTAGTCTACCGCTGCCGGTAAGCGCGCGGCATAGTATCGTGCGAGCCAGGCGAGAATTTTAAGATCTGTGACGGTCGAACGTATTTCGCTGTTCAACGGCGCATTCGATAGGTCAACGCGGGCAACGTGAGCGAGTATGCCATCGGCGGTAGCTGAAAACCATTGGCTGGTTTCCTCCGGCCTGCGTTTTGAGGTAGCCGTGCCGTCGATCAGGCTGCGGGAATCATCCTTCGGGTTCATGAACTGCTCAATATCCGTGCCCTCGAGAGACGCAAACTGTGGAAGATTACCCTGAGACATCATTTCAGCCCACCCGCGAGTTGTTGGAAATAGCCGGTAGCGGTATGCGGCGGCTACGATTCGCGGCAAAATCCTGCTCGCGAGATGCAGTGCGTTCATCAGATCGGGACCTGCGGTCCCGAAACGCCGCTCAAACTCTTTTTGCCAGACCTCCTCCGGTGTCCCCGGGTTGTAGCTCACGCGGCCCCATACCTGATAAAAGGACCAATAACGTTCAAAGTCGTAATCGTAAAACTTGTACTTCGGATTCAGAATAGGCAGCGGCGGCTCATCATGCGGCTCGCCCAGCATCCTTGTGGCAAGCATCTCGTTCACATCAATGCTGTTGCCATCGTAGAGACGCGCACTTTTCGCATAGCGCCGGACGTATTCCGGATCGGACCATAGCAGAAGGCGCGTTGTCCCGCCGCTCCACAGGCGCCAAAGAATGCGGTATCGCTGCGGGTACCGAATGAGATCCGCATATCCGTGTCTGCGGTCGTGCTGGTTTTGAACATTAATGTGAGTGGGATGGAACGGCAAACCCATCTGCTCCATCCAAAACTTCGTTTCGATGCGAATCTTGAGACCCTGCGCCAAAGCATCGTCGATGATGGAATCGGGCAAATCTTTTGCCCGCATCGTAACCCGGATATTCGGATTCGCCGCCTTGAGCAGGGAGAACACGTCGTGCCAGAACGGCCCCATCTCCTCGCGCTTCAAGCCGGACTCGGTGTGCATGCGGAACTCAATCCCATCGAGATTGGGAAAAACCTGCATCAGCTTTCGAAGCGCGACCTTTGTATAAGGAGCGAGATTGTCAGCCGTCAGGCCTGTCACCAGCCCTGGCGCGGGCTTCCCCGCCTTCTCCGACGCGCCGGGAATTCCTCCGCCCTGAACGCCTCCGCGATAGATGTGATCCCAGATGGCGACATTAATGTTGATTCCCCGTTCGTGCGCGATGCGGATCATCGCCTTGAACGAGTTGGTGTTCCGTTCCTGCTGCTCGGGCGTTAATCCCGTCATGCGAACACCGTCGTAAGAGGGCGTATTGAAGAAGTAGGGATAGGGCGGCGCCAGAAACCCGCCATTTTCATATCCGAAGATCACTGTAAATGCGTTTATGCGGCTCCTGGCAAGGAGATCGAAGTACCGCTTCCAATAATTCTCGTCATAGAGCCGGCTCTCAAAGTATGCGCGTTGCATCGTGTACATGGAGATTCCTCGCTCGGTTAGGTAAGGAGACTCCGCAGTGTCATGCACGTAGCTGAGCGGATCAGTAGATCCGGCAGTCCATCGAACTCGTTCCGCGACATCGAGCGCCGCGTACATCAGCCCGCGGGAATCGGCTCCACAGAGGATAAGGGCCGATTTGCCTCGGAGAGAAGTCCGTTTAATGGCGAGAGATTCGGGATGCTCAGGCAAAGGAGTGTTGGCCGATTTCAGCGCTCGCGCAGCGACGTTACCTGAGCTGAGTCCAGCGACGACTGTGATCTCCGGCGAGTGCCCCGCCTCGTTCAGTGCCTCGTTTAGCTTCGATAGACCATACCGTGCTGTGGCGTCCAGGTTCTTATCCGTTTCAAACCGTACCTGAGCGGAATAGGCGGAAAGCGCCAAGGCGGTGAATAAGCAGAGAATCGACGGAAATCGCATGGGCGTGAATCAAGGCAAGTGTATCGCGACAGTTTCGATGGATAATGCTGAAATGTCGCCTGGAAAGTTGACAGTTTCCTTGTTGATACTGGTTGGGACGGCAGTCGCGCAACCGCCGCTTCCCGCGCTGCGGGTTGAAGCGACCAATGGCGGATCCATTTTGATCATTCGCAACGTCGCGAGTCAGCCGCTTACCGGCTTCTTAATCGAGCTTCTGAACTATCCGGGAAGCTACTACGCGTTTTGGCAGGATGACGTAACATCCGAGCCGATTGCCGCTGGCGCAGAGCAGAAGACGCAAGTCAGCAACATGACGATTGGGGCGGTACCGGATTACGTGAAGGTGGAAGGCGCGCTTTATGCGGATGGGAGTTCGAGCGGCGTACCGGACAAAGTCGCCTTACTTGTTGAACGGAGGCGATTCACGCTGCAGATATTGCGAGCGCTGATTGAACGATTCCAGAAGGCGCAGGAGAAATCGATTGGGAAAGATAGTTTGATTAGGGATCTGAAGCAGTGGTCAGATTCTATGCAGCCGGTTGGACGACCGAAGAGGTATTCTCAGCCGGACATCAATAACGCAGCTGCGCGCAACTTGATTGAGAGCGCGTTAAAGTCGTTGGGCGAGCATTCGGTGAGTGAAACACTGAGTGAGTTGCGCGCCGAAGAGCAGCGGGCAAAATGAACCCGAGCCGGCGTGACTTCGCTGCGGCATTGCTGGCCAGCGTTCCAGTGTTTGGCCAGGATCCTGCCGGGTCTCAGTTGGGAAACCTCTACCCACCAATTCAGGCAATGGCCGATGCTTCGCCGCTCGAGCTTTCGTTTCTCCGGCCGGAGTTTAAGGATCACCGGCAATGGCAGCGGCTTGCAAGAGAAAAGCTCTTTGATCTCTTGCATTACCGGCCTGCACCCGTTTCACCCCAAGTTCAGCTGCGTGCTCGTAAGGAGCGGGCAGGTTTTATTGAAGAGGATCTGACGTTTCTCTCGGCTCCGTACTCGCGTGTTCCCGCGCAGCTGCTGATCCCAACAGATAGAAGGCCGCCTTTTCCCGGGGTGATTGTGCTGCACGATCATGGCGGTTTCTATCTGTGGGGGCGGGAAAAGGTGGTGGAAACGGACAACGAGCATCCGGTTCTCACGCGATTCAAACAACAGTATTATTCCGGGCGCAGTATCTGCAATGAACTCGTGCACCAGGGATATGCCGTTATGGCGATCGACATGTTCTATTGGGGCGAACGCCGCTATGTGCTGCCCAATGACCCACCCGCCTGGCGTGAGCGGCCGTCGAGCATAACAGCGCAGCAAATCGCCGAATTCAATGCGCGTTCCGCGCAGAACGAGCAACTCATCGCGCGCGGCCTGCTTACCGCGGGCGTGACATGGCCTGGCGTAATGCTTTGGGATGATCTTCGAACTCTGGACTATTTCGCTTCTCGTCCGGAAGTGGATCGCAATCGCATTGCCTGCGTAGGTCTATCTGTTGGAGGGTATCGCAGCTTCATGCTCGCGGCCCTCGATACACGCATCAAGGCAGCCGTAGACGTCTGCTGGATGACGGCGTTCGCTTCCCAGATAAAGCAGCATGTAACCAACACCATGGGAGTAACCTTTGTCATTCCGGGAATGTATCGTTACTTCGATCTGCCGGACCTTTCGGCGCTGATCGCACCCAGGGCGCTGATGGTCCAAATGGGATCGCGTGACGGCTTGTTTCCTCTTTCAGGAATACAGGCGGCATTCGCAAAAATCCGTCAGTGTTACCAAAAGGTGGGCAGTCCCGATCGGCAAGTGTGCACGCTCTTCGATGCGCCGCACCAATTCAACGATAAGATGCAGCCTCAGGCCTGGGAATGGCTGAAACGCTGCGTCTAGCCTTGCCGACACCGAACTGATTTCCGGCCCGAACGACCTTTCCGTCTTTGATTACCATGTCGAGCACTTTTTCGCTCTGCACGTCGTGCCCGTTCTCATCACGTAACGATGCAATTACTTTCTTCGTCGCCACGTCAATGATTTCGCCGGTGGAACTGTAGGCGACCTTCCCGTCCATACTGAAGCTCACCCAACCGACGCAGTCCCTGGCCTTGATGGTCGTCATCTGCTTCGGCGGCATAACGGTGGAGTCGAAGACGTGGATGGCATCGTTT